>JACCEK010000002.1:0-359895 GCA_020112395.1 Aerococcaceae bacterium DSM 111021
TGTTGACCCTTTTTATACTGGTGGTCATCCAGATCGAATTGTTTGGTTGTGTCTGTTGATAAATCAACAGACCCCATTACACATTTGGTGTGTTTATCTTTGTTCAGTTTTCAATGAGCTTTCATTGTGCTTTTTCAAGCAACAACTTTTATATTGTATCACATTCTTTAAGTTGTTGTCAACATTTTTTTAAAAATGTTTTTCAACTTCTTGTTCGAAGCGATGTGTTGTTTGTTTTAACAACTTATATAGAATATCACGGTTGTGACTTGATGTCAACAACTTTTTAAAACTTTTTTGATTTATTTTCTAAATCAGGTGAAGTGCTAACGTGATGTTGTCGCCTCTTTGACGACTTCAATATCTTAACATGCGGAGTATATTGTGTCAACAATATTCTTCACTTTTCTTAATTTCTTTTTCCAAGTGACTCGCTTGCTTTGTTTGTTGTTTCAAATGACAACTTTTAAATAATAACATGTGTGCTATGTTGTGTCAACAACATATTTCACTTTTTTGAATTATTTCTTTCAAAGTGATTCACATGATTAGTGTTGTTTCAAATGACAACTTTTATATCCTACCATGCTTTACAATATCTGTAAAGTGTTTTCCTGAATTTATTTTCAAATTCATTTCGGTAGTTGTAAGCGCTACATGTGTTGTAGTAGCAACTTATGTTATATTATCATCGACGATTGATTTCGTCAACACTTTTTTGCTTTTTTTGTAAATTTTATGTAAATTTACTGTAAACCATATTCGGTATCGCCAGACATTGTAACAACGTCTTGTGACGACAAGAGATAATATACCATGGGTTGCGCTATAGTGTCAACACTATTTTATACTTTCTTTTCCCTTTTTTTGTATTCTTTTTCTTCTATTACTTTTGAAATCACTTTCTACTATATAATGTCCGTTATTGTTGTATAATGTATTATACTCTTAATTCAAAGGAGGATTATATTGATTACACAAGAGAGATTTTTTAAACTCGTGCAAGTACCAGGTTTATGGCGTAGTACAATTGGACTTGAACGAGAATCATTACGTATAGACCATGATGGAAATATATCGAATCATCTTCACTCTTCAGAATGGGGAACACGTAAACAACAACCATACATACAAACTGACTTCGCTGAGAGTCAATTAGAATTAATTACGCCCCCTACTCACTCTATTACTGAACTGCAAGATTGGTTGAGTTCATTTCATCAGATAGTCGCTACTACTAATGAAGTGAATGGCGATTTATTATGGCCATTTAGTACACCTGTTATTATCCCTGATAAGACTGAGGATATTAAAATTGCACAACTGGAGAAGGTAGAAGAATATAACTACCGAGCTTTTCTTGCTGAACTATATGGGAAGCATGTTCAATTGATTTCTGGAATTCACTATAATTTCCAAATTAATCCTGAGGTTGAAAGTGATTCTTTTGGCGCTCAAACTGAATTTGATGATGAACTACTATTCAATAATGAAGTATACATGCATTTGACTAGGAATTATTTCCGTTATCGTTGGTTATTAACTTATGCAATTGGCGCTTCTCCTTATGTCGCTCCTAATTACGCAACCAATTTATATGGGAAACCACATTCTGACAGAATGCGATCGATTAGACAGAGTCGATTCGGTTATCAGAATAAAGAAACAGTCGTTATGAATTATGATTCTTTAGACGAGTTTGTAGAATCAATTGAAGAGGCTGTCAATTCTGGTGCCTTGTCGCTTGAGAAAGAATTGTATCGTGATGTCCGACTTCGGGGTGGTGCTACAGCCCGTGAACTTTTAGATAATGGTATTAGTTATCTTGAGTTTCGTAATATAGATTTAAATCCTTATCACCCTCACGGTATTGATAATGATACAATCGCTTTGGTTCGTCTTTTTTTAATTACATTGTTATTCTTACCCGATGTAACACATGACTCTGAAATTGATAAAGGTACAGAGATGAATTACGCAACATCTGAAGCTGATGCATTAGATACACCTATTGATATAGAAGAAGCTCGTTGGTTAATTAAAGCAATGCGCGAAGTTTCCCAACAGTTACCTTCTATTGATAACATACCTTCTATAGTAGATAAACTTGAAGCTTCTCTTGAAGATCCTTCATTAACTTTAGCTGGGCAAATTGTTAAAGACGCTAAAAATTACGATGAGTTTCTTGATATGGGCTTATCTCTTGCAAAAGAGCATCAAGCAGTTTACTTAGACAAGCCATACTTACTTCACGGCTTTGATGATCTTGAGCTTTCTACACAAGATGTTTTAAAAGAAGCGATTAAAGCTGGCATTAAAGTTAGAATCATTGATGCTGATGAGAATATTATTGAGTTATCCTACCAAGGGCAAACTGAATATGTTAAAAGTGCTAATATGACGAGACTTGATTCTTTAATCAGTTATTTCTTAATGGAGAACAAAGTTGCTACAAAAGTTTTATTAGATGAGGGTGGACTAAACGTTCCTACTGGAACATCTTTTAACAACATTGAGGATGCTAAAGCTTTCTACGCTTCTCTTCCAAATAAAGCTATTGTTGTTAAACCAAAAAATACTAATTATGGTTTAGGTATTACGATATTCCGTGATAAACCCGATCAAGATGATTATAACGATGCATTGAGTTTTGCTTATAAAGAAGACCATACGGTTTTAGTTGAGGAGTATATAGAAGGAACTGAATTACGCTTCTATATTCAAGATAATAAAACGATGGCAATTGTTGAACGTCGTCCAGCACATGTTATAGGTGATGGTTCTTCTACAATTAGTGAATTAATCGACGAGGTGAATAAGAATCCATTACGTGGCCGTGATCACAAAGCGCCTTTAACGATTATAGAAAAAGGCCGAATTGAAACGCTGCAGTTAAAAAATTACGGATATACGTTTGAATCTATTCCGGAAAAAGATAAGACTGTCTTCTTGCGTGAAAATAGTAATGTTTCAACGGGCGGTATTTCAATTGACCGAACTGATGATACACATAAAGGTTACAAATCAATCGCTGAAAGAGCCTCTGAGTTATTGAATGCTAACTTCTGTGGGGTCGATATAATTATTAAAGATTACACAAATGAACCGACTTCAGATAATTACGGAATTATTGAAGCGAATTTTAATCCTATGATTGCTATTCACCGCTTCCCTGGAGAAGGGACACCACGTCTTTTAGGTAAGGCGATGGTAGAACAGTTATTTCCTGATGTTTACAAATCATAATAATATGTTAGAATTTACATTTACATAAACTTTACAATTCCTTTATTGGAGCGAATGCTTCACTGGCGTATAATAGCGTTAGTGAAGTATTTTTATAAAGGAGCAGATTGGATGATGAAATATTTGAAATATGTGGTTATCGTATCACTAAGCTTAGCAGGCTTAGGAAATTCAACAACTATTTTTGCCGAGGATGTTATTGCTTCAGCAGAAAAACAAAATAGCATTTTTGTCGATGCTATACTAAACAAGGATGTTTATACGCTCGATCAATTGCACCAAACGTTTGGTGAACCTAGCTCAGATGAAGTGATTGACGATACTATTTCCCGTCAAACCTTTATTATGGAGAAACCAGAGGAAGCCATTAGCTTGGAAGTTATCGCTGATGTCACAACGGACGTTGACGAGGTCATAAGTTTAACTTTCAATATTGATTTTCAAGATATTGTCTATGAGGACGCTGATACTTTCAAAGACACTTACTCTGGCTTAGTTGATACCGCATTAGACATGCATAATAATGAAATTGTTGTACAAAAAAATCAAATTATTGAGTCGCTAGGAAAGCCGACAACTATAACATTAGCTGGTTCCTATGAGCTATTAATCTACTCAGCTGGCGATGACATGTTTAGTAAGGATTTTATTGTCGTTTTATTGGATGATAAAGTATACGCTCTAAACGAACACACTAATGAAGATTTTAATTTTAATAAAGACTTTAATATCTCACAAGCTCAGTTAAACCAAATGGCTCATACGAGTGGTGTGACTTATAGCGATATGATTCAAGAAATCGGCGAGCCAGATAGTGTGTTTCATGACTTCCCCAATTCGATCATTACATATGTATGGTACTCAGACACCGATGAGGCTTTCTCAGAAATTAGTTACATCACTGACTTCCGTGATATCATGGTTGGTATTGGGCATCAACTCCAGGGTGAATAATCAATAAAAAAGACCAAGCAACTTGATTCGTACAAGTTACTTGGTCTTTTTGCATGTGTAATTTTTTTAAGCAAAGATTAGATTTACGATTTCTTCTAACGTTGTATTACCAAAATATTTATTTACATCAACATTCGCTAACGCTTCTGTTACTGCAAGTCGTTCATATTTTACACCGTTTAATTTATCTTCTACATCTTTGATGTTACCTAACCCGAAGAAATCCCCAAAGATATGTGCGTCTTTGATGACGCCTTGACTAACGTTAAAGCGAACGTCAACGAAACCAAATGGAAATTTATGACTTTGTTCAAAATCAAAGTCAGGTGATTTCCCATAGTTCCAATCCCAGTTCCCCATACGTTCTTCACGCAGTTTATGCACACCTTCCCAAATTTCATCTGTTAATTTGAATTCTGGCACATCTTCACGTCGTTCAACGCCAAAGATTTCCAACAAGATTAAATCTCGGAACTCTTCTGTCGTCAGATTTTGATATTTTTCATCTACATAAGGCTTGATGTTCGTTACACGCGAACGAACTGATTTAATTCCTTTAGATTCAATTTTTGCTTTTCTAGGCTTAAGGACATTATTCGTCTCATCTAAGTCTGAATCAAAAAGAATAGTTCCATGAGCAGTCATGCGACCGTCTTTTGCATACATAGCATTACCAGAGAATTTTTTACCATCAATTAATAAGTCATTTCGCCCTTGTAAACCAGCTTCAGTAGCTCCCATCTTATGCAGAGCATTAACGATTGGTTCTGTGACACTCTTAAAGTCTCGGAAAGTTCCATCGTCATCTTTAATAAAGCAGAAACAAAAATTCCCTAAATCGTGATAAACTGCTCCCCCACCTGACATTCGGCGAACAACTTGAACATTATGCTCATCTACATAGGCTTGATTAATTTCTTCAGTCGTATTTTGATTACGTCCTACTATAATTGATGGCGCATTAATATAGAATAATAAGATTGGTTCATCCACTAAACGGTTCTCAACTAAGTATGTTTCTAAGGCGATATTCAGACTTGCATCATAGTTATTTCCATTATCAACAAAAATCATATTATTACCCTCTTTTCCTTAGACGTTTTCTTTAATTGTAGCGACTGACTCCGCATTTAATTCATCTAGAATGGCTGTAACAAGACGAACTGTATTCTTGAAGTCATCTTCATGAATTACAGAAGTCGTTGAATGTAAGTAACGAACCGGCACAGTAATTGCAATCGAGGGAATTCCAGCTTGTGCTGTGTGAATTGAGCCTGCGTCCGTTCCTCCACCTGGGATGAATGTATATTGGAATGGAATGTCATGTTTTTCTGCTACATCAACAACAAAGTCACGGAAACCTTTGTGCCCAATCATCGATGCATCAAATACAATAACTTGTGGTCCTTTACCTAATTCACTGTCAGCTTCTGCTTTAGTCATACCAGGAGTATCTCCAGCTGTTCCTGTGTCTAACGCAATCGCGATATCTGGTTGAACTAAGTTTGCTGCAGCTTTTGCTCCACGAAGTCCTACTTCTTCTTGAACATTTGCTCCTGAGAAAAGTACAGTATCGTGCCCTTTTTCTTTTGCATGTTTTAATACTTCAACAGCAACAGCTACACCAATACGGTTATCCCAAGCTTTCCCTAATAAGAAGGGTGTATCGTTCAGACGACGCGTTTTAATTAGTGGTGTAATCATATCTCCTGGACGAATTCCCATTTTTTCAATATCTTCTTTAGACTGTGCACCTACATCAACAAAAATATCTTTCATATCAATTGGCTTCTTACGTGATTCTGCTGAAAGAACGTGAGGTGGTTTTGATCCAGTAACACCTTCAATTTCTTTCCCGTCTCTAGTTGTAATAACTACTTCTTGCGCTAATACAACTTGACTCCACCAACCACCGATGGTAACGAATTTGATGAATCCTTTATCCGTGATTTGACTTACCATGAATCCCACTTCATCCATATGCGCTGCCATTAATACTCTAGGTCCGTCTGCATTTCCGGTGTGTTTTCCAAAGATTCCTCCTAGCCCATCTTGAACAAACTCATCCACATATGATTCAGTTTCTTTCTTAAATAGTTCACGCACTTGGGTTTCATTACCCGCAATTCCCTTTACTTCTGTTAAGTTTACTAATAATTCTTTATTCAATTCCATACATTCATTTCCTTTCTGTCTTTCTTCATTACTAAATATTTTAACACTTATTCATAAAAATGGTGAACATATCGAATGATATATACTAATATCATGTGTTAAATAGAAAAGCCCCAATATAATGGAGCTAAACGGTTCTTTACTGATTGATTCGGATAACGATTTTACCGATATTTTCATTGTTTTCCATCATATCATGAGCTTTAGGTAACTCATCAAAATCAACGACCTTATGAATGATCGGTTTAATCTCCCCTTTTTCCATTAAAGGCATGACATTTTTTACGAATTCTGCAGTCAATTCACCTTTGTAGTCATCACTTCGTGGAGTCAGCAATGTCCCTTTTAAGTGAATACGTTTCTTCATGAGCTCAAATAGATTAAAATCGTCTACCTTTGCGCCTCCAAGTATTCCAATGAGAATCCAACGAGCATCTATACCGGCACTTTTCACATTTGTTTCATAATATGATGCTCCGACAAAATCAAGTATGACATCCACACCTTCACCATTTGTCTCTTCTAATACACGTGTTGCGATGTCTTCTTCTTTATAATTAATTGCAACATCAGCACCCAACTCTTTAATCCGAACTAACTTTTCCTCACGACTTGAAGTTGCGATCACTTTCGCTTGGCTTAGTTGTTTTGCCATCTGAATCGCTGAAGTTCCTACCCCACTCGCTCCCGCATGAATCAAGATTGAATCAGATTGCTTTAAATCACCTAGCCAGTACATGGTTTGATAAGCTGTTAAGAATACTTCGGGTATTGCTGCGCCTTGCTCATAACTCATATTCTCTGGCAAAATGATGGCAAACTCTGCCGGAACAACGGCATACTCTGCATATGACCCTTGATTCACTAACCCTGCAATTCGTGTACCAGGCTTTAAGTCGGGGCGGTTAGAACGATTCTCTATAATTTCACCTGATACTTCGATTCCAAATACTGGATAAGGTGCTTCTAATTGTTTGTTTTCACGTGTAATTATTTCAGTTCGGTTAATCCCGAATGCTTTCACTTTGATTAGCACTTCTCCATCTGCTGGAAGTGGAGTCGGTCTTTCTTCTTGAACTAATTTATCCGATCCACCAGGTTCTGTCATTGACCATACTTTCATTTGAGTCCTCCTATAAATTTATATGTTGAATTTCTTGCTTTAAATCTCACTATTATCATAACAAGACACCCTCTTTAAATCAAAATAATACCTTCTAAATAAAGATACCTTAAGATTTTAAACATTACAAATGTCATGATACATGATATTATTATTTTCAGGTATATTAATTAGTTTTTTTAATACAACTCACCTTAGGAAGGAGTTTTAACTATGAGACGAATTCTTTCTAACCAAGAAGAAAGACGATTAAGTATCATTGAGTTATTGAGTGATCTTACAGAACCGATTACATATAAAGAGTTGGCTTCTCGACTCGAATCATCTCAACGCACAATTTCTGATGATATTGATACAATTAGTGAAATAGCCACACAATTCACTATTCATTCAACAGGTCCGACTGTTGAGCTTATATATAAATCAAATCAAAATATTCAGACTGTCTACCGTTATTTTTTATCAACCTCAAAAGGCTTCATGATTATTAATGAAATTTTAAAACATGGTTCATTGACCTTAGATGATTTAGTTTCAAAATTAAATCTCAGTCGCTCAACCTTATACCGATTATTAAGCACAATGAATATCGCACTAAAAGAGCGATACAGCATTGAAATCTCTTTTAATCCGTTTAAGTTCATTGGTAAAGAGATTGATATTCGATATTTCCTAACGCAATTTATTACTGAGCGATACTTTGATACACTAAGTGAAATCAGTTGGTTAAATATTGAATATTTAGATAATTTGTTAATTTTTCTGAATCAAGATTTAAACACAACAATTGATTATACGATTCTTCGTACAGTAAAACATTCAATTATTATTAATGCCATTCGCCTTAAACAAGGATTTTATGAATTTGATGATGTCGAATTCCGTCAAGACCTTGTTGAACAACTTCTGGACAAGCATCCTTTAATTCGGGAGCAATTAACACATTTATTCAAAAGCAACAATGTTCAGTTTGAAGTTCAACTCGTTTATGATTTATTCAAAGGCTCCTTATTAAAAAATTACTACTATTCAACAAAGGAATTACTTTACGCTCTTGATGGAAACCCAGCATTAAGAACATCATATAATCGATTAAAGGCAATGCTACACACTATTTCTGAACAATTTACTCTGTCCTTACCAAATGAAGAAGATTTAATTTATTATCTTTTTAGTTCGGTAACTTTATATAAGTTTGTTATGAACTCAAGTTACATTCTATACGACGCAAAAGGACTTTTCGTAAAAGACTTAGTAAAACATCATCCATCTTTTGTCGATGCTTGTAAAGCTCAACTCGTAGAGTATTTAAATGCTTCATCCATTGAATATCACCCTGATTTTCTCAATCACTTAATTTATATTCTCTACACTCACTGGGAAAATTTGTCGACTTCACTATATACGAATGGTCGTATAGTTAAAGCCTTAATTATTAGTGCTTTCGATATCAATCATGCGCTGATGGTTAAATCACAATTGACATTCCAATTCTCTAATCGCATTCATTTTGATGTTTATACAGACGCCTTACTCGACTTTGACTCCTTAAGTCAATCTGACTACGACATTATCATTGGTAATTATCCTTTACCTAAGCTGTCTGATAAACATACTTTAACCATTCGTTCTATCATTACTATTGAAGATACAATTGCTTTACTAAATATTCTAAATGAAATGTTTGATTCCAATCCAAAAGAGCACTAGGCAGTTGCCCAGTGCTCTTTTATTGAAAATAAAAAACTGCTAAATGAATAGCAGTTTAAATATATAAATTATTTAGCTTTTAAAGCAGCCGTAGTAATATAGTTGTAAGGCTTGTTAAAGTGAGGTAAGAAGAAAATATCAGTTAACTTCAATGTATCAATAGTCACTTTTTCTTGAATAGCTAATGAGAACATGTGAATTGTTGCTGACATATCATAACGAGAAGCAATTTGTGCTCCAACAATACGACGCGATCCTTTTTCGAATACGATACGGATCTTCACTGGTTCGTTTCCACTCATGTATTCAGATTTTTGAACATCTTCATGCTCAACGTAATCAACGTCGATACCGAAACGTTCACATGCTTTCACAGAGTAGCCTGTAGAAACTAAGTTTAAGCCAAAGATTGAGATACCATTTGACCCTTGAACTCCAACGTGTTCTAAGTCAGTACCAGCAACATTATGTCCACCAACGATTCCTGAACGAACAGCGTTACTAGCTAAAGCAATATAAGCAGTGTCTTGTAAAGCGTTCGAGTAAACTGTTGCACAGTCACCTACTGCATATACATCTGGATCACTTGTTTGTTGATGACGATCTACTAAGTATGCACCGTTAGCGAATAATTCTAAGTGACCTTGTCCTAAATCATTATTAGGTCGGAAGCCAATCGCATTCACAACTAAATCAATGTCGTAATGACCTTTATTTGTTTTAATTGCGCTAACACGTCCGTTTTGACCTTCATAAGCTTCAGCTAATTCGCCGAACTTTAAGTCTATACCGTTATCCGCTAAGTTTTTGTCCATTAATTCTGCAAATTCTTCGTCATAGTAATTAGATAAAGAAGTAGACATTGCATCAAATAATAATACTTGTTTACCACGACGTTGGATCGCTTCTGCAACCTCAACACCAATGTAACCAGCACCAATTACAGCAACTCTTTGTACTTCATCTTTATTTAACTCTGCATCTACTGCTTGTCCTTCTTGGAATAATTTCAAGAAGTGAATTCCATCTAAGTCCTTACCAGGTACATTCGGCTCAATTGGTTTTGAACCTGTAGCTAGGATTAATTTGTCATACGATTCTTCAATCTTTTCGCCATTTTTTCTTACAGCGTGAACAACTTTATTAGCGTAATCCACATTATCAACAGATGTTTCCATCATGATACGCGCACCTTTGTTTTCAAAATCTCCACTTTTAGCATAGAATAAGTCATTACAGTCTTCTACTTCACGGGCAATCCATAATGCAGTCCCTGCTCCAACATAACTAATATTATCGTTTTTTTCGATTAATACGACTTCATTATTTTTATACTCATCTAATAAAACATTTGCTGCTGCGATACCTGCGTGATTTGCTCCAATAATTACAACTTTCATAAATTATTTCCCCCTATTACTACTTTGTAAGTACATAGTATCACAAACAATTTAACATTTTAAATTAAATTTTTATGAGATAGTTTGTGAAATGTAGGTAAACACTGGCTAAACAAGCTTTATAACCTTATCAATTTCGCTATAATAATTGCTTATAGGCTTGTGAAATTTAGAGTTAACTATTATACTCGTTGTATACAATGCGTTTACATCTGTATTTATCTAAATATATTGCGATTTGTAAAGGATGCCTAATTGTTTCAATCTCGTATATAATTGAGTATTTAACCCAAAAAGGATAGTTTGTGAAATGATTGGTATAAAATGTTAAACACAATTTTATTACAACATAAAAAAAGCAGTGATTTAAATCACTGCTTACTTGAGTTACTTTGTTTGCTTCTTATACCACCAAGGAACATATAAAAATATCATGACAACTGCGACTACAATCCAAGCCATTATAATATAACCTAATTGGATTGTTAAAGGTTGTGTCAAGCAAACAATTAATATATATGCAACCAACTGAATGGCAGCTATCACTAAAGTCGTCCCTTGAAATGCCTTAACAACTGAACCTTCTCGATTAGGATAAATTCGTTGAAAGGGTTGATTCGTATAAACTGTCATTAATGGAACAAGTTGTATAAAAGTTAGAATGTGGCTCATTATTCCCATTCCAAGTAACATCCAACGATTATTGGTTATAATCATTAAAACTGAGATAAACAGCATCACTCGAATCCACACTCCACTGTAGGCGTTGTTTCTAAACAGCGCTCTTAGGAATAAGTATGAATAGCGATTATTATTTAACTTCTTCATAAACATAAGTGCTTTATCAAGATATGGACGACGTTTAACCGATGGTCTTAAATGAGGAACATCCGCAAATATCGAAACCCACTTATAAAAACTGGCTTCGCGTCGGGTCTCTTCCTCAACCACATAATCAAAAGCAACCCAACGTTCACTCCGTTTTGACATTGCCCAGAATATATAGATTATCAAAAGGAAACCAACAACCAATGGAATATACATACTCCATACCGTAGGTAAAGCGAATGTTAATAATAGGACCATTGCCACGAGTAGCGTATGATGCCACCTTGTTAATTGTTGTCCGATCAACTGAGCAAAGCCTAAGCTGAATACGTCCAAATATAACAAAAGAAAACTTAAGACTTTAAAAGCTACCATATACAGAATAAGAACCCAGCTTTGACTCAATTGCCACACTGAGATTAAATCTAAAAATGGAATAATCATCACAGTTCCTATTGAAATGATTACTATCGGTAAAACTAATGAAACCACTGTGCTTCGTAACCAATAACTATGCCACTCTTCACCTCGGGGAAATAAATAGCTTTTGTCTGGGTCTTTGGTCAACCAAATAGGCTGTCCGAATTGGAAAATACTACTCAACCATATAACCACACCAAGAATAATAACCCAACGAATGACACTCAGATCCAACGCTTGTAATTGCATGATTAAGTCTCGATAATACAAAGCACCAAAAGCTAAGATGATAAGTAAAATGATTGAAAAATGATCATTCATAATTAACTTAGAATACTTACCTATTTCTTTTAAATAATTTGAATACCGCTGCTGCCATAAGCTCTTGAAGTCACCCATTAGAGCGCCTCCTCTTGCTCAGTCATCTCGATATAAATATCATCTAACGACGCTTCTGGCATAAGAAAATGTTCTCTTAAAGCTGGTAAGTCACCTTGTCCAATTAAAACACCTGCACGCAACATCAAGAAGTAATCACACAATTCATCAGCGATACTTAAAACATGTGTTGTAAATAAAATTGCTGAGCCATCTGCTGCTCGTTCTTTTAAGAGATTTGTAAAGTCACGAATCGCAATTGGATCCAAACCTAAGAAGGGTTCGTCAATAATAAGTATTTTAGCATCTGTTATTAAAGCACAGATGACCATTACTTTTTGCTTCATCCCTTTTGAAAAATGCGTTGGAAACCAATTCAAGTTCTTATCTAATCTAAACATTTTTAATAATGGCTCTGCACGTTGCATAGCAACATCCACCGGAATATTATAGCCCAAAGCAGTCATCTCAATATGTTCCTGCAACGTTAACTCTTCATATAAGATAGGCGTTTCAGGAATATAAGCAATATTCTTGGCATAATCTTTATGATTATCAATAATTGATTTGCCATTTATCTTGACTGTTCCTTGTTGAGGCTCAATCAAACCAAGAATCGTTTTTAATAAAGTTGATTTCCCTGCTCCATTTAAACCAATTAATCCTACTATATCTCCAAATTGAATTGAAAAATTAATGTCTTTCAATACTGGTACTTGTCTGTACCCGCTAAATAAATTATCTACTTGTAATGTCATTATACTCTCCTTTATTACAATAAAGTTACTCAGTTATTATAGCATATCCATCCTAACTTAAGATGAACTCACTAATCAGTGGTAAAACCCGGATCCAATACAATACGCCAGATTTCTAAGGCTACTTTTAGTTTAGATCTCACTGATATTTCTTCATAGGTTCCATCCGCACCAATAACTAACACTTCATTGTGAGATGAGTTAAAACCAATCCCCTTATCGGATACATCATTCGCAATAATCCAATCAGCTTTTTTGTTTTTCAACTTACCTGAAGCATACTCGAATAGATTTTGTGTCTCGGCCGCAAAACCAATTAAGACTTGTTGGTCTTTTTCTTTACCTAATGTGGCTAAAATATCTGGATTCTCAGCTAAATCAAGTTGTAATGAATTATCACTACCCGCTTCTTTCTTTATCTTTTGATCCGCTTGATTAACAACACGGTAATCACTTACAGCTGCTGACATCACAACATAATTAGTATCACCAAAGTACTTATTCACTTGTACTTGCATAGCAATTGCTGAATCAACGTAGACTGCATTAACATTAAGTGGCACCTTTAAGTTTGGCTTAGTTGATATTAAAGTGACATCTGCACCATAATATGAAGCAGCTCTCGCCATCGCATACCCCATCTGACCAGAAGAATCATTCGAAATGTAACGAACAGGATCAATTCTTTCTACAGTTCCTCCTGCTGTCACTACAACTTTCATCCCTTGCAACCATTGAGGTAAACTTGTACGCATATATTGGTACTCAACCATCTCCACAATATCTTCAACTGAAGGCATCCGACCTTTCCCAGTATATCCTTCTGCTAGAAAGCCAGTTTCCGGCTCCATAACATAGTATCCAAATGATTCTAATCGCTTAATGTTTGCTTGTGTTGCCGGGTTTTCATACATCTTAGTATTCATCGCTGGAACGATCACACGCAATTTGTTCACAGCCATTAATGTACTTGAGACAGCGTCATCAGATATACCATTAGCCATCTTACCAATAATATTCGCCGTAGCCGGTGCAACTAAAGCAACATCCAACCAATCAGCAATTTGAATATGTTGAATCGATGTTGGATCATGTTCATCAAATGTATCCGTTAAAACAGTATGTTTTGTTAAAGTTTGTAATGTCAGTGGTGTAATAAATTCTTGAGCACTCTTACTCATTACAACACGGACGTTAGCACCCTTCTTAATTAATTGGCGTGCTAATTCACCCATTTTATAACTAGCGATACCACCTGTTATAAATAATCCTATGTTTACTTGGTTAAGCATTATTAACTCACTCCTTATCATTATATTAATTGTAAATGATATTAGTGAAACTGACTAGTCTTATGTCTGTATTTCAATCTATTATAGGAAAAAATGTATAAAAAAAAGACCAAGCCGAAGCTTGATCTTTTAAAGTCTAATTAGTTAAAATTAGTTTTCTTTTTTGAATGAAGGTGCTACTAAACCAACACCAGCTAATACAGCTAATGCAGCAGCTCCAAAGATTGCGTATGATGAAGACTCACCAGTTTCTGGTAATTCTGCTTGTCCAGAACCGTTGTTAGATCCACCGTTGTTAGATCCGTTTCCGTTGTTAGATCCACCGTTGTTGTTGTCATCTTCACCTGGAGTTTCTTCTCCTGGAGTTTCCTCAACTGGAGGAGTTACTTCGTTACCTTCTCCATCAGTATCAACATCAGTGTAATCTGGGTCGATAAAGTCTGGGTTACCATCTTTAAGGTTTTCTAAGTTTTCTTTAGCTGTTTGAGCACTATCAGCATAAGCTTTACCTTCTGCTTCTAATTCTTCACTTGATTTACCGTATAATTCTTCAAATAGGTCTTGTTGAACTCCACTGAAGCGGTCTGCGATATCAGCATAACGAATGTTTTCGTTTCCAGCAGCACGTTGGATAGTAACAACTGCTGTTACTAATTTAGCGTGTTGATTGTTAACTTCTGCTTGTAAAGCAAATACTGAACCATCAGCTTGTAATTTAGCTGTTTTAGCAGTGTTTAATGCTGTAAGTGCTGTTGCAACTTCAACATCTAAACGAGAAACTTCTGCTTGAGCTTTTTCACGACGAGCTGTTGCTGCATCTAATTTAGCTTTTGCTTGAGTAATTAGACCGTTATCTTCAGCGAAGTACTCTCCGTCTAAGTTGTTAGTGTTGTCTACAACGTCATCTAACTTAGCTTTTTTAGCTTCTACTGCTGCTGTAACTGCTGCTTTTTCTGCTGCAACATCATATGCTGCGTTTGCTGCTACTGCGTCTGCAAGAACAGATGCTGCATTAAATTCTGCTAATTCAGCTGCGTCTTTTTGAGCTTTAACTTCTTCATAATTTACTGCGTCTGTAGCAGGTACTACGATACCAGCGTTAACTGCAACTGCAGAATCATATGCAACTTGTGCGTTGTTCTCTGCTGCTACTAATTCAGCTTTTGTAGCGTCTACTGCTGCATGACCTTGAGCTTCTTCACTGTCATATTTAGCTAATGTGTCAGCATTGTATTTTAATGCTTCTTCAATTGCTGCTTTTTCAGCATTGTATTCTGCTGTAACAGTAATTAATGCACGGTCAGCTGCTTCTTCAGCTGCTTTAGCATCAGTTAATTCAGCGTTTGCTGAAGCTAGTTCAGCAACTAATTTGTCATAGTTTGCTTGAGCATCTGCTAAAGCTTTAATTTTTGCAGCGCGATCAGCTTCTGCTGTTTTTAGGTTTCCAATTGCTCCAGATCCGTCACGGCCTGGTCCGTATAAAGCATCGTAAGCTGCTTGGTAATCAGCTAATGCATCTGCTAATAATTTTTGGTTAAATTCTGAAGATTGTCCTGATGGAGCTGCTTCAACTGTTACTGATGCTACTGGTGCTAATACTCCACCTAATGCTAATGCTGCAGATGAAACTGCTACTAATTTAATTAATGATTTTTTCATTTATAATTTCCTCCTATTAATTCGAGACCTATTTTATAAGATTCTCCTAAGCGACATACAACTGGCAAGTTTAACATGCCTAAGTGATAAACTTCCCAAAATTCAATTCTTTAACTTAATAAAGAATTCCTTAAGTTCATCTTAAGAAAACTATACCAAGATTTATTTTCGTCGTCAATGGTTTTCACAAGTTGATACATTCTTGTAACACTTCTGTTAGAATTGAAACTTAATAAATCTTTACGTTCTTTAATGACTTGAGTAATTGTAATTCGACAATGTTTGCACGGTTCATGCAGTATTTCTTATGCCTTGAATACATTATAACTCATCTCTTAAGAAAATCAACAACTTTTTAAGGAATTCTTAAGAAATTAAACATTGACCTTAATTTTGATCGTAGTAATAAAGTTCAACCTCACCTGTAGCAGCATCTTCATATGCTTCAATATTTCGCATTTCTGGATCAGTATAACTAGTCCATACATGACGTAAGTGGTGATTATCACCGAAGATATGCTCAATTAAATTAGATTCGCCTAAAGCTTCCACTAAACCTTCTATCGTCAAATCAGTAGCAGCTAAATCAAATAATTCTTCTATATTAATATTTAAATCTTCTTCTAGTTTCGGTGTTCTAACGTCATAAGTCATTGATGATACAGCGTTAGTATTTGCATTGACTTGAAGTTTTAGTAAGACTATCCTCTGATCTTCAACAGCATAGTAATCGTAATAAATAGATTCGCCTGCAGTTTGCTCTTTTGATGGTGCTCCAAATATCTCATTCAATTGATCTGGAGTTACTATTAATTCAACTCCATCAATAGCTGACGTTAATTCTTCGTATCCTTTTGTAATTGTTCCAGACTCTAATAGTGGAAGTTCTTCATATCCAATAGGCGAAAATTGTCTAACAAATCGGTTAGCAATTTGTTCTTCCTCAGTTTCTTCTGCAACCTCTTCTAGTTGATTTGTTTCACTTGCTTCATTAGTAGATTCATCCATAACAGACTCTTCAGTCGATTCTTCACTTGTTTCCTCAACCTCTTGGTTTCCTAGTCCTTCTATATAAGAAGCAATTATTTCTTGTAGCTGATTTACTAATGGAGTTTCTGCTTGTTCCCCAGTAGTGTGACTTAAGACAAATTGATTATCTAAAGTAATAAATTCGTGTACGCCTTCAGTTTCACTTGGTGTCGCTAATGTTGTATAAGTTACATCATTAGATGATAATTGATATAAAGCAGTGACAAATAAGTCTTGAGCATACAATCCAGCATTTTCTTGATCGACCAAGCTTTGAATTGTTTCTGCACTCACAGCCTCATTCGTTGTTTGCACAGTACTTGCTTGTAGTAGTGCTGATCCAATTAAGTTTCCAGTTTCGTCACCAATTAAGATGATTTGCGCTGGTACAGCTCCTTCTTCTTCTGTTTCTTCAGAATAATTGAATACTAATAGATTTTGTCCATCTTCCATTGTCGATTGTTCCGGAACAACATTACCTTCAAAGTTTGTTAAGATTTCATCAAAAGTACTTCCCATTGTAGCTGTCTCTGAAGTAATATCATTTAATTCAAAGTCATTGATTAATGTTTTATAATCTTCCCAAGCTAACGCAAAATTAGGATCTTCGAGAGATGCCTCTAATAATGATTCTAAGTTCTCAACATTTGAGTTGATTCCAAATTGAGTAGCGATCGATGTTTCCGATTCATCTGTACTCGTTGATACTGGTGTTCTTGGAACCGTTCTTGGTGGAACATATGAACTTGGTGGTCCTACTGGATAAGTTGGCGGCGTAACTGTACCTTCATCCGTTGATTCATCAGATTCTTCTGATTCTTCTGATTCTTCTGATTCATCAGATTCTTCTGACTCATCGTCGCTCTCTTCAGATTCGTCTGAGCTCTCTTGTGACCCTTCTGATTCACTTTTACTTTCCTCTGGTGTTGATGAACTTCCGTCTCCATCAGTACCACCATTCTCGCCTTCGCCATTTCCTACACTACTATCATTACCAGTGCCGTCATCCTGGTGGCCACCAGTATCTGATCCGTTTCCAGTGTCTCCATCACCGGTTTCCCCACCAATTGTATCATCACCAGGGTTTTCACTAGGTAGGTCCGACACAACCGGTTGGTCTCCGCCTTCTTCAGCTTGCACAATTGTTGCCATCGATCCAACAATTAAGTTCGCGCTTAATAAACTTACGACAAGGGTCTTTAAAGATTTCTTCATTAAATGTCACTCCTTTATAATATATAAATTAATTATATCATCATTCCAAACATTAGGTAGTTAAAGTATAATTTTTTATTAAATGAAACATTCGTAATATAATAAACACAATACTTACATATACTTGCTCAACAAAAAGGAGGCTTTCTCAAGCCTCCTTTAATAAAGTTAATTAGTCATCGATTTCAACGTCTAAAACGTCTCCTGTTTCAGCATCGATTTCAACATGTAATTTATTATCGTCATCGTCGTCATCATTTGTTTCAGCTGCTCCTTCGGCACCTTCTACTTCGATTTCCCAACGGAATTGTCCATCATCGCTATCTAAAGACCAGTCAGTGATAGTTCCACTACCCGCTTCTTCTAAAGCAATCTCAGAAGCTTCATCAATTGTGATTAACTCTTCTAAGTTTAAAGGCTCGTCATCACTATCGTCATCGTCATCTTCTTCTGCTCTAGTTATTTCGACTGGATCTACACTGAAATCTACTTCATATTCTGTGTTATCTTGGAAAGCATGAATTGTAATCTGATATTCTTCATTTCTTAATTCAACTTCAATTTCTTCAATTTCTGCATCAGGATATTCTTCTTGGAATAATGCAACTGCTTCATTAAAAGCTACTTGTAATTCACTCTCTTCAGTTTGTGCTTCGTCTGTACTTTCAGAACTTTCTTCTGAGCTAACTGACTCTTCAGAAGTAGATGCTTCTTGAGAATCATCTTGGGCTGTCACGTGTGGTGCTACAGCAGTTAACATTAATCCAGATATACCTAGCAACGCAAAACTCTTCAATGATTTCTTCATAATTGTATCTCTCCTAATATTTTTTTGACTATAACTATATTATAAAGCATCCTCTACTGAATTCAAACAATACGCATATGGCAAGTTAATGACGACCTATTTTGTATATTATGATTTTAAAATATTTATGGATATTTTTCTACCTGCAGTTGTTATTTTCAAATAAAAAACGCCACCAGTAAGGGTGACGTTTCACTAATTTTAAATTATTTCTCTTCTTCTCCTACGATTTCAGCAATTTCTGCTTCTGGCATGTCTTCAAATTTTCCGAACAAGACAATTAAGAAAGAAACTCCGAAAGAGATAGTCATTACAATAATCCCATTAATTAAGTTTCCAAAAGTGCCATCTGGAGAGATAAAGGCGGGTAATGCAGCAATACCAGGGTTAACAAAGGCATAAGAATAGAATTCAACTATTCCAGCGTAGAAACCTCCAGCTAAACCACCAATAATACTCGCCATCATGACTCTCTTATAAGGAATCGCAATCCCATATAATGCAGGTTGAGAAACACCTAAAGCAGCGGTTACGACGGATGTCACTGAGTATTGTTTGTAACTTGAATTGTTTGATTTAATCATCACTGCTAATGCTGCACCAGCTAAAGCTAAGTTTGAAGCTAATAGACCTGGTGTTAGAAACGAGTCAAAACCTTCTGCGGCTAATGTTTGTGTCACAACTGGGAATAATGAGTAATGAGCTCCCGCCATAACAACAAATAATCCGAAGCCACCTAATAATGCAGGTACTAACCATTTGGCTTGCACATTTAAGAACATAATAATCGCTAAGAGGCCGTCTCCTAAGAATGTCCCAATTGGCCCTAATACTGAAATTCCTAGTACGACTGTTGTAACTAAGATTAACATCGGTGCAAAAACACCACGTACAGTAGAAGGGATGATTTTATTGAAGAAGCGCTCGATATATTGTTGGATGAAAACGATAATAATAATTGGAATAACGCTACTTGGGTAATTCCCATATGGTAATGGTATTCCAAAGAAATCAGCTAAGACATACCCTTCACTGAATGTCTGCGTAATTGTTGGATGTAACATGAACATGGCCACACATGCTGCTAGGACTTGATTTGTATTAAATACTTTAGCAGCTGAATAGGCTAATAAGATAGGCAAGAAATAAAATACAGCGCCTGAGATTGTTTCTAATATTATATACTCGGCGTTCCCCTCTTGAATCACACCAAAAGTATGTAAAAGAATTGTAAAACCTTGAAGTACACCTGCTGCACTCAATGCGATTAAGTTGGGTGCAAAAATATTCTTCAATGCATCCAATACTTTATTCAAGATACCTCCTTGAGTATCACCTTTCACGTTTGTCATAAATAATCCTCCATCATTCTTTTATAGTAGGTACATTATATATATATATCGCCTTTAAAATTCTACCGTTTTTCTATGGTAAACGTTATCAAACATCAGATGAGTCAGCATATTTTTTCAGATTTTTATTAATCAATATTACTCTAGTAGAGTTTTAAACTGACTATTCTAACAAAATCCCTTTCAATATTTGATGACTTTAATGATTAACAAGATGTGAGTAGCCGTATTATTACATCTATATTCAGGTATAGATATTTCTATCTGTAAAAAATGAGCTCAAACTTGATTCTATTCAAGTTTGAGCTCATTTGTTTTCAACATTAAAAATGGTTAATTTTTATCTTCATACTGTTCTGGGTTTACGCCGTCTTCATCTGCAGGTGGGTTATCGTCGTGTCGACGCATGTCCGCTTCGAATTCACCTAATTGGTGACCTTCCTCTTCTCGTCCTACATAATCATTTGTATCTTCTTGGCTCGGTGTATTAAAGTTCTGAGGTCCTTTATCTTCCGCGCCATACTGTTCAGGATTCACACCCTCTTCATCTGCAGGTGGGTAATCGTCAAAACGACGCATCTCACCTTCAAAGTCTCCAAGTCTTGGATCGTTATTCGAACGATTTGTCACAGGACGTTTAATATCAGCAACTCCGCGGTATTCTCGGCGTTTTTCTTCAGATTCTCCATGATTTTTTGTTTCTTCACCTTTTAGATAATACTCTTCATCATGATAGTCTGTTGTAGAAGTTGGTGTTGCTTCATCTTGATTCGCATGATAGTACTGCGAATAATCTGATGAATCTCCCATATCGCCAGCTACTGAATTTTGATCTCGGTCTGACCTTAATTTCTCATCGGCTGTTGGATCCTCTACATATGTAACGTCAGCAGTATCATGGTCATATTTTGCATCTGTTTGACGGTGCGAATCAATATTAGTATAGTATGATTCTGCATCATCTGTTTCATGTGCATTATCACCTGCAACCGTGTTGGCACGATCATATTGAACATTCTCAGTTACATTAAAATTACGATCATCTTGATCAGTGTGATTAGCTTCTTCCTTATTCATATGATGTTCTTTAGAATAGTCACTCTCTGCTCCCATGTCACCAGCTACGAATACAGCATTATCCGTATTATTTTCCTTGTCTGGTAATGGATAATCTTCATTGTGCGCAAAAGTCTCAACTTGGTTGGGATCATTCTCTCCCATTACATTCACTTCAGTATCAACAGATAAAGCTTCACCCTCATAAGCTTTGTCTACGACAACGAGTATTTTGTCGTCATCTAGTTCATCTTGATAGCCTTTAAAGTCGATTGGATAACTTTCTTTATCGTCATCCCCGCCACCAAAGAAATCAGTGATTCGATTCCAAAATGACTTGCTTTCTACTTCTTCTAACTCTTCTATCTCTACAATGCTGTCTGATTGATGTGCTTCTTCCACAACATCATCATCAGCGTATAATGAAATCGCACCAACTGGTATTCCAGCATTCGTTAAGTTTTGGACTGCCTTGTTTGCTTCTTCGATTCGATCATATACTGCGTATACAAATTTTTCATCCATGGTAATTCCTCCTTAAATATTGTGCTTCATTTATATTAATTATTATACCGTGGTATCGTTTTCTATACAAATAATACGACAGCAACACCTTATCAAAATGATAACATGTTGCTGTCAGAATAATCATTATTCAGTTTTTAGTCTTCCATTAGATCGTAGATTGTCTGTGGATCAATCCCTATCGCATTCGCATAATCTTCATTAACAACCAGTTCTAAGTAGTTAGCTAATTCAACGGGTGTCGTTGCTGGGTCAAGGTCTTCATCAATGATTCTTACTAGCATTTCTGCTGTTTGTACACCTAATTCATAGTAGTCTAAACCATATGTTGCAAGGCCATTCTCTATAATCATATCATTCGATCCACCCACTAATGGGATGTTTGCTTCTTTAGCAATCTCTCCAACTAAGGCCATTGATGCAGCAATATAGTTGTCGGTTACTAAGTAAATTCCATCAACCTCTTCAGTCACTAAGGAATTCATTGCTTGGCTAATATCATTTGTCGATGTAATTGTTTTAATCACTGGCTCTATTCCTTGCTCCTCCAGAATAGGTACAGCAACATCCACTTGGTATTGTGCATTGATTTCACTTGAATTATATATTAAACCAATCTTTTTCGCTTCTGGTACAATTGGTAAAAGAATGTCATTAATTTGTTGTTCAATAGGACCAATATTCGTCGTACCTGTTAAGTTTCTTCCCGGTTCTTCAAATGAATCAACCACTCCTGCTCCGATTGGATCAGCAACAGACGAGAATAGAATGGTTTTATCTTGTGTCGTATTTGCTAACGCTTGTGCTGATGGTGTTGCAATAGCGAATAAGTAATCACTATCTTTTTCGATACTACTTGCTAATGAAGGTAGTTGACTTACCTCTGCTGCCGCATTCACATAGTTGATTGTTAAGTTTTCACCTTCAACATAGCCTAATTCAGCTAACCCTTCGACAAAGCCTCGGTAGTTCTCATCTAAGGAACCATGTGCGTTAAATTGTAAGATACCTACGCTAATTGGTTCACGATCTTGTGCACTGACTGTATTTGATACTCCAGACATAATACTTACTAAAGCTAAACTGACAACCAACAATACTTTTATAATTTTTTTCATGATGATTCCTCCTATTATTATCTACACTAACGGCGAACAACAAAAAACCTAGCAAGAGATTATAATCTCTTGCTAGGTTAGGAAGATACTAAATAGGTCTCTAGATGAAGGACCATACCTCACACTCGCAAAGATTATAATCTGAGATTAATCTATGCGGGCTTCATACTTCATTAGCACCTCATAGATACAAACATACGTCTGTACGTGTTTGCATCCATGTTAGGCATGATACAAACACTATCTAAAGTTGCTAAAAAAGAAATGATTAAGTTGTGAAATATGCATTGAATTCATCTTTAGTCCTCCACTTGATTTGATAATTAAAATTATACAGTAATTATTAGATAAGTCAAGATTGATTTTAATCATTTTATCATTTATTAATTACTTAGTTGCGCTTAGTAGCGAGATACTGCTATTTTAAGCATGTGGATCACCTTAACCTTTCTTTGTAATTTCGGTCAAAACCAATCCTTTTCACTCCCTTCAGCATGTCGTAATCTGCAAGCAACACCTACCCAGGAACCGTTCAAATACTTAGATGTACATAAAAAGCCCCTACGCACAAAGTGCATAGAGACTTATAATAGATATATCATTCAGTCCAGAACGAGCACAAATATTCTCAACCCTATATTCCGGATCTGAGAATTCAATTGTGTGTGTAACTGAAGAAGAATGGATAAACAATGCACCATAAGATTCATCCTTATGATTGTTCGATGTTAGATTTAAATTCATCATGAAAATCACGCTCACTCTCATTATTTACTCATCTTATCTTCATAACAAATTATATTACATCCTCATGTCGTTGTAAAATAAAACACTCTAACTTAAACTAAGTCCACTTTGGCATTCCTTCTGGCCAGTCAATGACCGGTGCTTTAGTTCTCTCTAATGAATCAATGACTGTTTTACCATCTTTGTCGAATTGAAGCATACAATAGTAGGCATCGTGATAAAAGATCAGTTTATAACCTTTTTCGAATGCTTCAGGTAACCACTTTTGCTTTGCGTTAATTGAATCCATCGGATAATCATCATAACTACTCACCCATACTGGATTCATCGATGCGACGGTTAACATTAAGTCTGACAGATGAAGTAAAACCTCATCCTCTTGCGTTAACTTAACAAGTGCCAATCCATTTGAATGACCTCCAGTGTGAATCATTTGGATACCTGGAACAATCTCGATTTGCTCTGAAAAAACTTTTACTTGATCTTTAATAGGTTCCCAATTTTCTTTTAGATAGGTTCCTTTAGTTCGTGCATTTGGACTACGTACTTCGTCCCATTCTATCTCTGTCATATATATCGTCGCATTTGAAAAGACGGATTCATAACCTACTTCAGTAGCTCGAGTCAATCCACTCGCGTGGTCATTATGCATATGCGTCATCAAAATAACATCTATATCTGCTGGAGTCAGCCCTAACTGAGACAGACTATCAGCTAGCCTTGTTTCATTTTGGACACCTGTATTGCGCCACGCTTTCTCATCAAACTTGCTTGTTTCGAACCCCGCATCAATTAAATAGTTCTTTTTTTTATATTGAATTAATATCGGATCTTCAACCGAGTTCATCTGATTATCTTGATTATTCGGATATTTTTTCGACCAGACAGCTTTAGGGACTGGCCCAAACATTGTACCTGCATCGTTTAAAGTTGATGTTGATTCTAGCCATGTTATCGTCATATCCTGGAACTTTAAAGTATTCATATGTCAAACTCCTTTTGTAACTGTTTTCATTTATATTGTAGCATAAATTCAGATCGCACTACTTAACTTTTACTTATAGGATTTATCATATTAGTTGATCGTAAGTTGTTTTTAAGCGTTTTTTGAGGTAAACTGTATAACGCTGTTCAGATGATGACTGAATCGCACTATGGCACTTCAGCAGAATACTGCTCCTGTCCTTTGGCCGTAGTTACTACTAGCATAGCGCGAGCTATGACTATAAAGGAGATTGATAATATGGGAAATAATCATCAAGTTGAAAGTTACTCTAGTTTTGATACACAAGGATTAGTAAAGGCTGGTTTAGTAACAGCTTTATACATTGTTATAACAATGTTTGTTGCACCGGTGGCTTATGGGCCGATTCAGTTTAGAATCTCAGAAGGTTTAAACTTTATGGGCTTATATAACAAACGTTATATCGCGTCAATTACGTTAGGCGTGTTTATTGTGAACGCTATCCAATCAACGATTGTCGATGTTGTTGTAGGAAGTTTCCATACAATTGTTTCACTAATCTTAGCTCGCTACCTAGCGAACTTAGCTGTGAAGGCATTTGGTAGCAAAGTAAAAAATCCAATGATTATCCGCTATAGCGTGATGACACTTGTCTTTACCTTCACAATGTTTATTATCGCTGGAATGTTAATGTATATGGGATTCGCAGACTTTTTCTGGGAGACATACGCTTTTCTTGCTCTATCAGAATTTATTGTTATGACAATTGGTGGACTAATTATGTATTATTTAGTAGCACCTCGAGTTAACTTTCATAAATAACTTATACATAAAAAGCTCCTGTTGCATGTAAATGCAGCGGGAGCTTATTTTATTAATTAATAAATGATTTTAAAAATGGTAATGTATCTTGAATATAAACTGATGGATCGTCTTGTGATGCACTGTCGAACCAATCCTTTGACAAAGAAAACAGTCCTGAGGCAAACAATGTCGAAATTTTATGTACTTTTGCTTCATCAAACTCTTCAAAGTTTGCTTTCAATTTTTGAGAATGAATCACTTCAAGTTGATCAACGACTAATTGGTTGATTGTTTGAATATATGATCGTTGACATTGAGAAGCCAAATGCAGATGGAATGAGCATAACGCTTCAAAGAGTGAAACAATATATCCTTCATCTAATGGAACTTCATTATATTGTTTACGATTCAAGTTAATTTGCACATCTTCCAGCAACGCTTTCTCCATCAAATCATACTTATCTAAGAAATGGTTGTAAAAAGTTGCTCGATTAATAAGCGCATTTTCTGTGATATCTTTGACTGAAATATTATCAAAGGGCTTTTTTTCAGATAGATGAATAAAGGCATCGATGATGGCTTTTCGTGTTCTGGCAACACGCGGATCTAATTTTGTTTCCATATATATCCCTCGCTAACTAATACTTTATAGTCATTTTACCATAAGTGTCGTAAAAACAACATATCTCGAATTCTATCTATTTACTCCTATATCATTCAAATGTATACTGTAATGTGTAGTTAAGAAAAACAAATATTAAAAATTTCTAGGAGGAATTATTTATGACTAAAATTGGAATTATTATCGGAAGTACTCGTGACGCTCGTGTAGGTAATCAAGTAGCAGAGTTCGTATTAAATCGCGCTAATGCACAAAACATTGACGGTGTTGATTTTGAAATAGTTGACCTTAAAGACTTTGACATCCCAATGTTTAACGAACCTTTCCCAACAGCAATGTTAGAAGAATATAGCTCACAGGGTGTTAAAGATTGGTCAGAAAAAATTGATGGCTTAGATGGATTCATCTTTGTTACACCAGAATATAACAAATCAATCCCTGCTTCACTTAAAAATGCCATTGATAACTTAGCTGGTGAATGGGCTAACAAGTCAGCTGGTATTGTAGCTTACGGTTCAACTTTAGGTGTTGCATCTGCATTGTCATTACGACAAATATTCTCTAACTTAAAAGTTGCTACCGTTTCACCTTTCGGTTCATTTAGCTTATTCACTGATTTTGAAAACATGTCAACGTTCAAACCAGCTGAAATTCATAACGCAACAATCGATGCTGTGATTACAGATACAGTAGCTTGGGCAACTGCTTTAAAAACAGTTCGCGCTTAATTTTAGATTAGCTTATAACAAAAAAAGATCACTCCGTTTTTGAAGGGGTGATCTTTTTTTATTTTAAAACTCTTGATACTCAGCTGGGTTTTGATTTTTTTGACGTCCACCATCATGTGATAACGAGTTAATAGCCTGAACTTCCTCTTCTGTTAAAGCGAAATCAAAGATACTTAAATTTTGTAATTGACGTTGATAATGACTTGACTTAGGAATAGGTAAAAATCCTCTTTGTATGTGCCAACGCAATATAACTTGATACACTGTCTTGTTGTGAGCTAAGGCAATATCAGTAATTAATTCTGTAGTCATGATATCGCTCGCTCTTCCAACCGGACTCCAAGCTTGTGTAATGATTCCTTTTGATGCATCGTATTCGCGTTGGGCTGCTTGGTTAAAGTTTGGATGCGTTTCGACTTGATTTACTACAGGTAAGATTCCTGTTTCCTTCTCTAGTCGTTCAATATGTTCTGGTAAAAAGTTTGATGTTCCAATTGAACGAACTAATCCAGTTTTTTGTGCATCAATTAAAGCTTGCCATGCTTCTACGTATTTATCTTCCAATGGATTGGGCCAATGAATTAAATATAAATCAATGTAATCTAAACCAGTACGCGCCACTGATTCTTGAATTGCAATCATCGCTTTATCATATTCGTGATATCGTCCAGGCAATTTCGATGTCAATGTTATCTGATCGCGTGACACGCTACTATTACGGATGGCTTTGCCAACTATTCCTTCATTCTCGTAATTATAAGCAGAGTCAATCAATCGATATCCCATTTGAATGGCTGATTCAATCTGACGTACCCCTAATTCACCGCGCAGACCATATGTTCCTAATCCAACTTTAGGTATTGCAAACCCATCATGTAAAATATAATTATTAGTCAAATAAACTCACTCCTTTAACCATAATATTATCATGAAAGTATTGCTGTGCCTAACTTTATGCGCTATTGGGGAGGGTGTGGTGTTTGCGGGGCGTCGTGGGTCGGCGCGACGGTCCGTATTTTCATTTGTGCTATGTCGCGCGCCCTCACGACACCCCCCAAAACAAGAAAAAACCCACCGAATTGGTGGGTTTCCTCTTATCTCATTAATCTTCTTGGTCGAAGTCTTTGATTTTCATCAATCGTGTAATTTCTGCACGTTCGTTTTCATCAAGTTTCATATGGATTGTTTTGATTGTTTCTTCCAAGTCTGGAATTGTTCGTTCGTGTAAGGCATTTACTCGGCGACGCGTTCTCTCGATTTCATTCGCCAATAATTGACTCGTCTTTTCAAGTTCAGCAAGTTTTAACATTTTTGGTAGAACATCACTGAATTCTTGTAAAGTTTCATCCAAATCCGCATTCGAGTTTATATAACCATAGTTCAGTGACTCATTATCGTGGTCATCCGAACTAAAGTGCATTTTAGGCACTTTCACACTCATCATATTTTCCTTTTGAACATCCACCGTTACATCATATTGAGGGACTAAGGAAATCTGTTCGAGATATTCCTCATGCAATAAAGCTTTAGCCAAGGCAAAGTTTTGCATTCCTTTTTTCAGATGACCTTCAACTTCTTGACGATAGGCATTGTTCTCACGAACTAATTCGATAAAACTACGCATTAACCCGTCTTGTTTGTCTTTTAAGACATCATGCCCACGTGATGCTAATGCTAAACGATCTTTCAGACGAGCAAGTTCCATTCTTGTCGGATTAACGTTTAGTTGTGCCATCGCTTATCACCCTTCCTCAGTCTTTGGTAAGTACTGATCCAAGTGTTCCTCACTAATACGTGTTAATTCTGTGCGTGGCAAGATACTTAATAAGTCCCAACCAATTGCTAATGTATCTTCAATTGAGCGGTCTGTATAGTATCCTTGGTTCACGTAACGCTGTTCAAATTCATCCGCAAACTCTAAGTATTTCAAGTCGCTTTCTGTTAAGGCAGAATCCCCTAGAACTGAAGCTAAACTTTTCGCTTCTTTACCTTGAGCGTAAGCAGAGAAAATTTGGTTCATTGTTGATGCGTGATCCGAACGAGTCTTACCTTCACCGATCCCGTTATCTTTCAGACGAGATAATGATGGTAGTACATCAACGGGTGGTGCGATACCTTGGTTATATAATTCACGTGACAATAGAATTTGTCCCTCAGTAATATAACCCGTTAAGTCAGGTATTGGGTGAGTAATATCATCTTCCGGCATCGTTACGATTGGAATTTGAGTCACCGATCCATTTGATCCTTCAATACGTCCTGCACGCTCATAAAGCGTTGCTAAGTTTGTATATAGGTAACCTGGATAACCACGACGTCCTGGTACTTCACGACGTGCTGCAGATACTTCACGTAATGCGTTCGCGTAGTTAGTCATATCTGACATAATTACAAGTACGTGCATGTCTTTTTCAAAAGCTAGATATTCAGCTGCTGTTAGAGCCATACGTGGTGTTGCGATACGTTCAATGGCTGGATCATCCGCTAAGTTGATAAATACAACTGAACGATCAATCGCACCTGTTTCAGTAAAGTCGTTAATGAAGAATTCTGCCTCTTCAAAAGTAACCCCGATGGCTGCGAAAACTACCGCAAACTTCTCATCTGAATTCACTACCGACGCTTGACGTGCAATTTGTGCAGCCAAGTCTTGGTGAGGAAGCCCAGAACCAGAGAAGATTGGTAATTTTTGACCACGAACTAGAGTGTTTAAATGGTCAATGGTTGATACACCTGTTTGAACGAATTCGTTTGGATAAAGTCGTTTTACTGGGTTAATTGCTTGCCCGTTAATATCTAATGATTTCTCAGGAATTAAATCCGGTCCACCATCAGCGATACGACCCATACCGTCAAAACGGCGCCCAATCATATCTTCAGATACATCTAATGATAAAGGTTTTCCTAGGAAACGGATTTTAGTATCCATTTTGTTGATTCCTGCCGAACCTTCGAATAATTGAACAACGGCTTTATCGCCTTTAACTTCTAGTACTTGGCCTCGACGTGTCTCGCCGTTACCTAATTGAACATCTACAAGTTCGTCGAATTTTACGCCTTCAACGTCTTGAACCGTAATTAACGGATCGACTATTTCAGTAATTCCTCTATAATCTTTTAACACGTTAGACCTCACCTCCATCTTGCATCACTTGTCTTAACGTATCATCAATCGCTTTACGAATTTCTGCGTAAGGCGCTTCTGTGTTATCTTTAATGTATTTCATACGTCCGATACGCTCTCTTAAGTTGACTGTTCCATTTAAAATACTGTTGATTGTAGCTCCAAGTTTTAAAGCCTCGCGACCTTTTTCTTCAAAATGAAGAATCGTTTGTAACATTTGAGCTTGCTTCTCTAAGTCCGTAAATGTATCTACATCGTCATAAGCGTTTTGTTGTAAGTAGTCTGTACGAATCATTGCTGCTGTTTGTAATTTCAAGCGGTCTGTATCTGATAAAGATTCAACCCCAACTAAACGAACAATTTCTTCTAACTCTGACTCATCTTGTAATAAGGCACGCGTATATTTAACCATAGAATCCCAATCGATGCCTAAACGGTTACCCATAATAATATTCATATCTGAAGAATATAATGAATATGATGTCAACCAGTTTACTGAAGGGAAGTGACGACGGCGAGCAAGTGTCGCATCTAGTCCCCAGAACACTTTCGCAACACGCATTGTGTTTTGTGTTACTGGTTCTGACGTATCTCCTCCGGGAGGTGATACTGCTCCGATTGCTGTAATGTCACCTGTGCGTTCTGGTTTACCTAAAGCTTCTACTTTACCAGCACGCTCGTAATATTCAGCAAGTCGACTACCTAAGTAAGCTGGGTAACCTTCATCCCCGGGCATCTCTTCTAAACGACCTGAAATCTCACGTAATGCTTCTGCCCAGCGAGAAGTTGAATCCGCCATAACGGCAACAGAGTAACCCATATCACGGAAATATTCTGCGATAGTAATCCCTGTATAGATTGACGCTTCACGAGCCGCAACCGGCATATCGGATGTATTGGCAATTAAAATTGTACGGTCCATGATTGATTTACCAGTATGTGGGTCAACTAGTTCTGGGAATTCGTTAATAACTTCCGTCATCTCGTTCCCACGCTCACCACAACCAATATAAACAACGATGTCCACATCTGCCCATTTAGCAATCTGATGTTGCACAACGGTCTTACCTGCACCGAAGGGTCCAGGAACTGTTGCTGCACCACCTTTAACAACTGGGAACAATGTATCAATGACACGTTGTCCCGTAATTAAAGGCTCATCTGGTATACGTTTACGGGTAGTTTTACGCCCTTCACGAATTGGTGAAGATTGAATCATGTTAAATTCTTTCGTTTCACCATTTTCTAATTCAACCGTATATAAAGTATCTTCTACTTTGAATTCACCGTCTTGAATTGATTTAACTGTTCCTTTTGTACCTACAGGTACCATAATTTTATGTGAGATAACATCAGTTTCAGGAACTTCACCGATGATATCTCCTGATTCGACCATGTCTCCAACTTCAACATTTTTTGTAAAGTTCCATACTGCTTCACGATCTAAAGCGGGTAAGTGAACTCCACGGTCTAAGAATGAATTATTTGATAATTCTGCTAGTTTTTGTAATGGTCTTTGAATACCATCAAACATTCCAGCAATTAATCCAGGTCCTAATTCAACTGATAATGGTTTCCCTGTAGGTCTTACAGGCTCCCCAGGACCGACCATTGAAGTTTCTTCATAAACTTGTACGTAGACACTTTCGTTACGAATTTGGATTATTTCACCAACTAAGTTAGCGTCTCCAACGTAACAAATGTCACGAATTTTTGCGTTATCTAAGCCCTTTGCAATTACCAAAGGACCAGATACTGATACGATTGTTCCGGAATCCAATAATAATACCTCCTATAGAATATTTTGACCGACGGCTTTTTGCACATTTGCTTGAACGCGCTGTAAACCGATACTTTCAGAATCATAATCACTTGGGATTAGAATGAAGGCCGGCATGAATTCATCATCATATTTTTTAATGATATCTGGTATTTGTTGTGCCAGTTTTTCAGTAATAAAAATCACGCCGTAATTATCTTTTATGATATCTTTGACAACTTGACGACCTTGAGTTGCGTCAGTTGTATAAAACACATTCATCCCTAACATCCCGAAAGCGTAAACTGCATCTTTCTCTCCTACGATAGCGATTTTATACTGCATAATCTAATCTCATCCTATCTCTAACAATGTCTGATTCGATGTTGTTAATCTTCCCAGTTAAAACCAGTCGGATATTCTTTACTTCAATCTCTTTAGCACTAATGAACGCTAAGACAGGCAACGGACCAAAAACAAGAAATTTTGCTTGTTTTAAATAAGTTTCCGTTGCATTATCAATCGCTTGTTCAAAGCGTCTTAGGGAGAAGTTCCCTTGATTGTCCATTGCTTCAGCCACAATATCACGGTAATCAGGTGAAGCTGAGAAGACACGAATCGCGTTCTCCATCCCACCTTCAGCAACTTCAACAAAGTAATCAGTTGAAATCGCTCCTTCATTAGTAATTGTTGCTTGTAAGTGCGTTCGACCACGATTATTGGCCATAGCTCTAAAGAATATCGACATGTTCGTATTATCAATTAACTTTTCAATATAACGTGTCACGTCATGATCCGCAATCTCTTCTGATAAACGTTTCAGATGATGGACATAAGCACGGTCTACGAAAATATCAATATCATTCAATCGAGGCGTCTCTGCAAATTCAATTCTCAAATTGTTGATGTTTTGCATGTACCATTTAGGTAAAACATCCGATTGCCCTTGAGATACTGCCCGACGAAATTCATAAATGGGATACAGTCCGATATCAAGTAATGTTTGGTTAAAATCTTTACCAGTTAATTCTTCTTTGAATAACACTTTGATATTGTGATAAGCATAGCTTAAGGTCATTAGTTCAGAAAGTACTGGACTTGGCGATTGATCAATAATCCATTGGTAAGTTTCTGTCAACTCATCCATTAACATATCTTCATACTCTCTTGTTTGAATCGCTTCTTCCATACCATCACGGTAATCGGTGTCTGATAATACTCGAACAGCATCTTCATAGGTTTTGGCTGATAACATTCGGTCATAGTCACTTTGCTTTAGGAGATTATTCTCACGTACGCGAACTGTTGTATTCAACGGTCCATATGAACTATCTTTCATGTAATCCACCTCCTATGATGTTTTGAAAATTTTATCAACGATAAGTCTTTGTAAAGAACTCGTCTTCTCTTCCACCAAGTTGTCGAATAAGTAATTATATTCAATACTTCCTTGGCGTAGGAGAAAGCCTGCTTTGCCTGCGACTGTTTCGTTGGAAACTTGCGCTTTCACTTGAAGCGAGTTATTTAATAAGTCATGTGTTTTTTCACCTAAGACAATTTCGTATTGTTCTGGGTTTGTGTAATCATTTAGAATACCTTCAATAAATTGCGTTGTTGTTTTTGCATCAAGCTGTTGAAATGATTTTTTCACTTGAGCGATGTAATCATTTATGATTACTTGTTTCGAATCTAAGATTTGGTCACGTTGTTTTAAACGTGCACTATTTAGTGAAATATCTAATTGACGTTTACTATCTTGTTCAAGATTAAATTTACGTTTAACAAATGCTTGTTTTATTTCGTCTCTTTTAGTTTCCGTTTCGGCCGCTTGCTCTTGTTCGTAAGCTCGGACCGCTTGGTCAACCTTAGCTTGTTCTCGTTCGATTACACTGTTAGTTAATCCATTAATATCAGCCATCTACTTACTCCTCTCTTATCTAATTGTAAAAAGCAGTAATTAAACTAATAAGAACATAAGTAGTGAAATTACGAACCCAAGAATTGCGTATGTCTCAACCATTGCTGAGAAAACAATCCCTTGTGTTGAGTTTTCTGGTCTTTGTGCTAATATTTGCATACCAGCAACAGATACTCTACCTTGTGCAGGTGCTGACGTTAAGCCTGTAACAGCAACCGGAATCGCACACATAATGTAGTACCATCCTGTGGATGCATCCATTCCAGCATCTAAACTTAGTAACATTAATAAACCAATTACGAAACCATATAAACCTTGTGTAGCTGGTAATAATTGTAACACTAAAGCTTGTCCAAATAATTCTGGTTTTTCTTTAACTAAAGCAGAAGCTGCTTCACCAGCGATACCAACTCCTCGTGCTGACCCAATTCCACCAAAGATAGTCGCAATTGCAGCTCCTAAACCACCGAATACTAAACCGATATTTTCACCAAATAATGTATGTAGAAATTCCATTTTATTAATTTCCTCCTATTTATTGTTATAATTTTTTTGAATCCATACTTCTTTTTCAAGTGGGATCAGAGGTTTAAACTCTTTTCCACCTGATTCATAAAACTTACCAAAGAACTCAACGAATTGCAGTCGCATTGAATGCACATAAGCTCCTAAATAAGTAATAAAAATATTTAACGCATGTAGTGCCAAGAATAGTAAAATACCTACCGTAAAGCGTGCTAACGGCGGAAGCAATCCAACGATTAAGTTAAACGCCATCCCAATATTTGCACCTGCTACAGCTAATGCAGTTAGACGTGTATAACTAACAACATCCCCGATCATTCCTGCCACATCGATTAAACCAAATACACCTTGACCAAATCCAATAAGTGGATTTTTAGCTACAATCATATTTACAACAAACATTCCGATTATATTCCCTAACAATAAGACTAATCCAATTGTATTTAGAATTGGAATATTAAGTATCATATTGAGTGCTAATAAACCTCCACCGATTATCATCATAATCCACTGTAAGGAATCTAAATACATGCTTCCGTAATCTTTTTCTTTCATAGTTAGATAGAATTTCAATGAATAACCCACTAACATATGAACCAATCCGATTGCAACTGAAAAAATCATAACCTCAATAACTTGTGAAGATAGGTTCATTACACTGAACGGTAATTCAAATCCAAAGAAACTTCCAAAAAATAAACCAACTAAAATAGTTCCTACAGACATAAGATTAAATGATTTCAACGTTTTATTCATTCCAGGGCTAAGTTCAAAAAACACAATAGGTATAATTGTTGCTATAAATAGTAACAACCCATAACCAACATCTGCACTCATTAACCCAAAGAATAATACTTGAAACAGTGAAAAAAATGGCGTTGGATCGATAGAATTATACTTAGGTGTCCCATATTGCAACGTCAACGTTTCAAATGGTGTATTAAATGCATTATTTTTTAACTTCACCGGAACATGATCAATATCATCCACTTCTGCATCGACATCATATGTAAAGATCGCAAGATTGTCCTCACCAATAACATGATTAATATTCACGATATTATCTGAGACTTCGTCTGCATCCATCCATCCTTTTAGAATAAATAAATGTGAACTATTCATTAATAATTGACTCGCCTTCTCACGTTCAATCAAGTTCGCATAGTATTCATGCGCTAACTTTAAATTGCTCAATAACTGGCGATTTGATTTGAAACGCTTAACAAGTTCAGATTGTTCTTCAATCTTCTCTTTACGTTGACTTAATACCTCTTGAAGTTCTTCTTTAGGTAACTTATCGTACTCATAATCTAATTCAGATAAATTAGATTGTCTGATGACTTCACGGATACCTTCTCGATGTTCTTTAGAGAACACAATTGTGTAACCGCTTGTATCTTCGGTATAGTAAACCTCTTGCACCAGCACTTCATCAGTAACGTTTTTTAAGTTGTCTATGAATTCACTTGAATCTTCTGTATCAATAGATCCAACAACGACTTCAAAATGTTCAAAGCCATCAGACTCCTTTAGAGAGAAATCAAGGTTTGTCCATCTTCTTAGAAAACGTTCCTTTTCTTCAAGTTCTGTAATCGCTTGCCTTAATTGTTCTAATTCAGACCTTTTTTCATTGACTAGTCTTAATAGTGAATCAAAGTTCATTGATTTCACTTCTGCTTCAAGTTCTTGCAGGGAGTAAACTTTACGTTTCTCTTGCATCCGCTTGAAAAAAGACTCTTGTGTTCCGTATTGTTTCAGAAATTCAATCGCTTCTTCAATCTTATTCAGTGTGTAGTGATTCAGTTTTGAATCTTCTGAATTGAATGATGCGCCGTCGAAAAAGACATCACGATCTGCTTCCTCCACTTCATCAAAAGGGACGATTTCAGTTCCTTTTAATTCTTGAAGGGATTCGAGTAATAATTCTTTATTCGCTTGCTCCGCGATGATAGTTACCCGCTTCATGACTGAAATTGCCATATTGACTCATAACCTCCTTTATTCCGGCTTGAATGAGTTCTCCCTTATGAGTTTGATAATCATTTTGGGCATGTCGTCGATAATTATCAACATTTTGATCAACTCGTTCACGGACTTCAGCTAACTCTTGATTTCTTTCTTGCTCCAATTCCGAAGCAACGCTCTCAAGAGATTGTTCTAATTCTTTGCGATAAGTTTCAATTTTTTCTTTTTCATTTTCACGAATCGCTTCTTTCTTATCCGCCAATTCTATTTTCATAGAATCAATTAAATTTTCAGCTTCTCTTACTTTTCCAATTATATCCTTGCTCAATTTTTGCTCACCCCTAACATTTTTAAGTATATCATAAAAATCTTCCCCACCCTAGGGCTATACGGAAAGTTCATCATTTTTTTGAGAAAAAGTTGTGTTTCTTCCTATTAAAGTATTCTTTTATTTTTGTCACTTATTTCTGTTATTATTACTAATTGTTCTGATAAATTTCGTTGTCGTGATCTATTTTCGTGATTTTCATTTATACTTTTATATTTAACTATGAATATAATCGCACATCAGATGAATTATTATTAATAAAAAAGAAGCACTTTTACATGCTTCTTCGAGTTTTTAACTTATCTTGAGTATGGAACTTCCGTTCTCATCACAACTTGTTGACGTTCGTTATGGATTTCTGCTCCAAATGGGAAGAGTGCGAGTTTTACTAATTTGAATTGTTGTAAGCCAAATGGTATCCCAATAATGGTCACACATAAAATTAAGCCACTAAATAAATGCATGGCAGCAATTTCAATTCCTCCAAAAATTATCCATAAAATATTCATAATGAAACTTCCCCCACTATTACTGTTGTAAACCTCACGACCCATTGGCCATGCGGATAGGCGAGCGATTTTAAAACATTGTACTCCAACTGGAATACCAATAATCGTCATACACCATAGTAAGCCAATGAAGCTCCATGTGATAAAGTTAATAAACCCTCCAAAAATAAACCAAATTAAATTCCCTAAAAAATTCATATATACATCAATTCCTTTCAACTTATACTTCGTTATAGTATTAAGTATAAGCGATAATCCGTCTCATGTTATCATCCCTAAGACGGACTTTGCTTGAATTGTTATATAACTCCTAGTTCTTCTAACTTCGTGGCGAAGTAGTAAATCTGGTCACGCCATGCTTCCCAATCATGAGGGACGTCATGGCCCCAATAGTCAAACCAACCAGAGATATTTTTGGCTTGAAAGGCTTCTTCTAACTTATGCGTTGCAGAAACGTGTGGTCCTTCCCAGTCACCTTGCCCTACTGAGACGATGAATTGGTTTTGACGATATTGGTCTAAGAACCACGGATCCGACATATTCCACAAGAAATCAACGGGGGAGTTCTCATAGGCAGCGATGTCACTTCCGAATTCTCCTGTAAAGAATCTCGCATCATACACACCACTTTGAGAGATGGTTAAACCAACAATGTCTGGGTGTCTAAGAGCGAACAACATCGAATGGAAACCACCCATACTACAGCCTGTTGCGATAATCTTCCCACCCCACTCTGATTCGTGACGCAATAACGGAATGAATTCATGTACCAAATATTTGTCGTATTGATTATGAGCAACAGCCATATCATGAGGTGATTTATCCGTTGCATTCCAAGACTCAGAATCAATACTACTTACTGTGTAAAGATGGATTTGGCCTGACTCAATAAATCGACTGAGTGTTTCCACCATCTTAAAATCAGCATATTCATCTTTACTTCCACCACTTGATGGGAACACAAGGACAGGGATTCCACCATGTCCATAACGATTAAAATACATCTCACGACCTAAATGGCCACTATAATGACTCCTTGATTCAAAATGCATCACTTAATCCTCCTGTCTTTGACTAATAGCTTTAATCATTTCATCTACTTTATCTTGCGAAGGTGATTTCATAATAAAACCTAAATCTCCCATTGCTTTAGCAAATACACCGGGAATTTGTACGATCATCACTAGCTCTTTTTTGAACTTATCTTTTATTTCTTCATTCGTGAATGCATAATTAACATGATTTTTACGCGATACATAGATTGAATGAAACGGACGCGTAATCTCTGCTTTAAAGTGATTGTCTTTTACTAAGTTAGCGTACTCTTCAAAGATATCAAAGTCATTCGCATAGTTGAACATATCAATTGTATACCCACCTGGTGGTCGGCAGTTAACTTCTAAAGCATACAAAGTGCCGTCTGCTAATCTAAAGAACTCAAAGTGGAAGAAGCGCTCTTTAATATCAAAGGCTTTAACACATCTTTCACCGTATTCAGTAATATCATCAGGCACGTTTCGTGGAATATGATAATACATATCTGTGTCTTGAGACACAATATCTAGAATGGGTTTATCATTTGTTAAGGTTGATGCGAACACAATATTGCCATCTCTATCCGTTAAACCATCAAAGGTAACAATTGTTCCGTCAATGAATTCCTCCATAATATAAGGCACTTCAGGGCGTCTTTCTTCAAAGAATTGATCTAATTCATCATCGTTCTTTACTTTAAAGGTATCATTGGCACCAACACCTGTATCTGGTTTAATAATAACTGGATACTTTAGTTCCTTAATCAGTTTCTTAGCATCAGCTTTGTCCGATATGACGCGGCCTTTTGCTACAGGAATTTCGAGTTCACGAAAGACTTCTTTCATCGTTGATTTGTATTTAATTAAACGAATATTTCGGTCATTATAACCAAACACATTAAAATCTGTTCGAAGTTGTGCATCCAGTTCTAACCAATGCTCATTGTGTGATTCAATGCGGTCAATTTTTCCGTACTTAAACGCAAAGTAAGCAACTGCTCTATACATTTGATCATAATCATCCATATTATCAACACGATAATATTCCGTTAAGTTATTTTTTAATTGTTGACTCAAATTATCATAGGGTTCATCCGAAATTCCTAATGTATTGATGCCTTTTTCCTTAAAGCGAACCGCGAATGTTTCAAAGTTCGTCGGAAAATGGGGAGAGACCATAACAAAATTAATTTTCTCGTTCATACCGATGCCTCATTTCTATAGTGATGTGCTTTATTCACATATTGATTTTACTTATGGGGAAATTATAACATAACGATGAGAGGAATTCTAATTGTTTTTTAATCTAATGAATCAAGGGTATCCAAATCTCATTAACAGAATCTACGTTCGTAAAGCTATCGGCAATGTATGCTTCAAATTGAGGTAAATCCGCCTCTTCATAAGGTGTGCTAGGTATAATGTCTAAGGTTAACTGATCCCAAGCTTTTGACATAACTTTAGAAGGTCTGCCGACCACTTCAGCAACAAGCCAAGTCGCTTTAGGAAATGAATATACTTCCAACTCTTCTAAACTGCTTTCTTCATCTGTCGTAAAACCTAGCATAATCGTCATCTCGGTGTGATCTTCATTGTAATCACTCATCATAGCTAACATTCCAGGAATCTTATGATTACTTACAGCTTCCATCTTTTGATAAATTTCTCCTTTTCGGACTCGGTTCCAAAACTCAGTAAACATAGCGTTACCTTCAGAAAAGGAAATGCGTTGACTCACACCAATCACATTAAAGGCATCTTGTTCTAGTATTTTATAGTTCATTATTCTTGCCTCCTTTCGGGTTAGACAAATCACAATCTTATGGCGCAATGTATTGATATTACAGCAATTACTATAAATCAATCCTTAAATTTATTATAAAGCGAAACTTAGAGAATAGCTATAAATAACTTGACCCAGTCCATATATAGCGTATACTTTAAGCAATCATATCAATCGGGAATGAAGTACTCCCTTGCTCTTGGGCAAAACCGTCTTACAGACTGATGACTTCTATACGCTTTTTTGAGTGTGTAGAAGTCATTTTTTACTTTCATTGGAGGGATTAAATTGTTACAAAGTGTTGCGTTAATTTTGGTGAGTGGGGTTATTTTGGAGTATATACTCCGGCAATTAAAGCTTCCGGCTTTGTTGGGTTACCTCATCGCAGGCATTGTATTAGGTCCATTCGGCTTAGACGCCTTAGATAGTCAATTATTAAGTTTGAGTCCCGATATTCGGCAAGTGGCATTGATTATTATCTTAACTCGGGCCGGTTTATCATTAGATGTAAGGCAACTTATTAAAGTCGGCCGCCCTGCCATTCTAATGTGCTTTGTCCCAGCAACCATTGAGATTTTGGCTGCGATTATCTTTGGTCCAATATTACTGGGCTTAACTTTTTCTCAATCATTACTGATTGGGTCCATTCTGGCTGCGGTATCTCCTGCAGTCGTTGTGCCTAGAATGGTTGATCTGATTCATCAACAACGTGGGACACGTAAGCAAGTGCCCCAGATGATTCTAGCTGGCTCATCAGCAGATGATGTCTATGTGTTAGTCTTATTCACTGCCTTCTTGACGTTGGCTATGGGTGGAGAGGTTTCCTCATGGACATTCCTTCAAATTCCTCTGTCAATTATTAGTGGGATTATTGGCGGTGCTCTTATTGGTTGGTCGTTAAATCGGTTGTTCAACCACTTTAGTCTACAAACAACCTTTCAAGTCGCTATCTTGTTAGCAAGTGCCTTTTTATTAATGGGTGTTGAGGAACAGTTTGCGGGGTATTTTTCTGGAATACTTGCAGTCATTTCTATGAATATGATGATACAGAGAGAATCGCCTACGTTATCTATAATCTTATCGGATAAGTTCAATCAACTATGGCGTGTTGCGGAAATATTTTTATTCTTCTTGGTTGGAGTGAGTGTCAATCCTGCCAATGCTTTAAGTTATGGAATAATGCCGGTAGTTTTTATTATTATATTATCTTTATGTCGCTTGTTTATTGGTGTAAGGTTAAGTTTAGTGAATACTCATTTTAATAAAAAAGAAAAACAGTTCACCCTTATTAGTTACTTGCCTAAAGCGACCGTGCAAGCTGCGATTGGGAGTGTGCCTTTAGCGAGTGGTGTAGCAGGTGGGGAGTTAATGTTGACACTCGCCGTCCTGTCGATTCTAATGACAGCTCCGATTGGAGCTATAGGAATGGATTACTTAGCACCGAGGCTATTAACCAAAGATCGCGATTAAAACAGTAAGTTCTGTCTGTTTTAGCAAAACAACTGATTCGCATCATTCAACTTGTTATAAACGCATTCATCTGTTTCGTTTCTCAGTGAAACCTGTTACAATATATTTAAATAAAAATCTAAAGGCGGTGTATTATTTTGATTGAACTGGTTAATACAACGAAGCGTTTCGAAGGAAGGAATGGTCCTTTTTTCGCCGTAGATAATATAAGTTTAAAGATTCATGACCAAGAAATATTTGGGGTGATTGGTGAAAGTGGTGCTGGAAAATCAACACTTGTGCGCTTTATCAATGCACTTGAACGCCCTGATAGTGGCCAAGTAAAAGTAGATAACGTTGATGTCTTATCATTAAGTAAAAGAGAATTACAACAATACCGAAAAGATATTGGGATGATTTTTCAACAATTTAATTTATTAAATAATAAAACAGTTGCCGAGAATATCAGCCTTGCACTTGAAATCCATCAATATGATAATCCTTTATCGGTGGACGACGTTTTGAATTTTGTTGGGTTAAGTGACAAAAAAAATCACTATCCTAGCCAATTGTCGGGGGGTCAAAAACAACGGGTCGGTATTGCTAGAGCGCTCATTACGCGTCCAAAAATTTTGTTATGTGACGAACCAACCTCGGCATTGGATGCTACGATGACTGACGAAATTGTCTCAGTATTAAAAAAAGCTCACGCTAAGTTCCATATGACCATCGTCGTAGTCTCTCATGAATTAGATGTGATTAAAGCGATGTGTAACCGGACAGCTGTATTAGAAAACGGAAAGCTCGTTGATATTTTAGAGATTCAAGCAAAAAACCAAATCCCTGAATCAAAGAGCTATCACGACCGGGTGCTGGAGGTGCTAGCGAATGAATGAAAGTTTAAGTCAATACTTTGAACGCGTCATCGACTTTGCTCCTAAACTCATTGAGAGCTTGCAAGAAACGGGCATAATGTTAGGTCTAGCTTCAATAGCTGCTATCTTGCTTGGAATACCTTTAGGTACGTTACTTTATTTAACAGCAAAAGGACGCCCTGCCGAGAATCGGTGGATCTACCAATTATGTAATGTATTCGTCAATATTGTTCGCTCCTTCCCTTTCTTGTTACTTGTTGTTGCGATGCAACCTGCCATTCGCGCCTTATATGGGCGAGCAACGGGAGACCCCATCGCAGCATCTTTTCCAATGATGTTAATTGCAATCGCTCTCTATGCTCGTTTTGTCGAGCAGTCGTTGTTAGAGATTCCAAAAGGTGTGACTGAAGTAGCCAATGCGATGGGAGCATCCACTTCGCAACTCGTTCGAAAATTCCTTTTCGTCGAGTCACGAAGTTCTCTGATTATTGGTTTCACCACTGCTTTTGTCAGCTTTATCTCTTATTCAACGATTATGGGTGTTGTAGGAGGAGGTGGAATCGGAGACTTTGCTATTCGTTATGGTTATCAACGTTACGAAACAGATATTATGTATACTGCAATCGTCGTTATAATCATTTTTGTACAAATTATTCAATGGTTAGGTTTAAAATTAGCTAAGAAATTAGATAAACGCTAGATAGCGTATTAAATTTAAAGGAGAATGTATATGTTTAAAAAAGGTTTATTATTCAGTGCTTTAGCATTATTAGTCGGAGGAATCGCTCCTGCTACTATGAACGTCTCAGCTCAAGATGAGGATAATGTCATTAAGGTTGCATCTCACTTACCCCCAATGACAGACGTTGTTGAGATCGCAAGTGACGTCATCGCTGAACCTTATTCAATCGAATTAGTTGAAGTATCTGATAACATCCAATACAACGAAGCATTATTAAATGACGAAGTGTATGCTAACTTTGCTCAACACGAGCCTTTCGCTGAAATCTTCAACGAAGAGCGTGACGGTGACTTAGTCGCAATTCAACCAATTTATAACGCAGTTGTTGGTTTCTATTCATCTGTTTACGACTCAATTGACCAAATCGAAGAAGGTGCCGAAGTGGCGATCCCTTCAGATATTACTAACGAAGGTCGTGCGCTATTAATCTTAGAAGACCATGACTTAATTTCTTTAAACGATGAAGCAGGCTTATTCCCAACTGTTGATGACATTGAGGAAAACCCACTTAATTTAGAGTTTACACATATTGATTTATTAAACTTAACGGGTGCTTATGAAGACGGCGTTGAATTAGTGTTCAACTACCCTACTTATATCGCAAGTATTGATTTGACAACAGATGACGCATTATTATTAGAAGATGAAGATAATAATACCTATGCTTTACAAGTTGTTATCCGTGAAGGAAACTTAGATTCAGAAGCAACTAAAGCCCTACAAGCTGCATTCGCTTCCCCAGAAGTTCTAGAATTCTTAAACGGCTTAGCTGAAGAAAAACACCTTGCTCCAGCATTTAGCTTAGATGGTGATGATTCTGAGGAAACTGATTCAGAAGAAGAGTCGGAAGAAGAGTCAGACGCTGACTCAGACGAGTAATCGAAGATAATTTTTATAAGATGGCGCTTATTAAAATAATAAGCGCTGTTTTTTTGTACTTGGGATTCTTCTCGAGTTGCGGGAACTCGAGTACAATCGCTGAGTCATTCTTCTCGAGTTGAGCGTACTCGAGTACAATCGCTGAGTCATTCTTCTCGAGTTGGGCGTACTCGAGTACAATCGCTGAGTCATTCTTCTCGAGTTGGGTGAACTCGACTACAATCGCTGAGTCATTCTTCTCGAGTTGGTGAACTCGGGTACAATCGCTGAGTCATTCTTCTCAAGTTGGGCGTACTCGAGTACAATCGCTGAGTCATTCTTCTCGAGTTGAGCGTACTCGGGTACAATCGCTGAGTCATTCTTCTCGAGTTGAGCGTACTCGAGTACAATCGCTGAGTCATTCTTCTCGAGTTGAGCGTACTCGAGTACAATCGCTGAGTCATTCTTCTCGAGTTGAGCGTACTCGAGTACAATCGCTGAGTCATTCTTCTCAAGTTGGACGTACTCGAGTACAATCGCTGAGTCATTCTTCTCGAGTTGAGCGTACTCGACTACAATCGCACTAAATAAAATTTGAGTTGATTTTAAACTTATCCAGATACCATACACTAACTGAAACATTTATCATCTAAGTCTCTAGGCTGATAGATTTATGGTATATTTACGGTAAAATGTATAGGATAAACGTGAAAGGACTGATGTTATGTCAGATTGGTGGAAAGATATAAGGCGCGTTTTGTTGGGGCTGGCCTTTATAATAGGTATTCTGTTCATTGTATTCGTTGTTAACCAATTTATATTACTTTATCAATTCTTATCTTTACTGCATCCGATATTAGCGATTGTAGTTTTAAGCGTTATAGGAATTGGTATACTGTATGTTCTCTATTCAATCGCAAATCAACTACTGAAAAGTCCGAAAGTATTAGAATTGAAAGATGACGCTTCAGAAGAAGAATATGACGAGTACATAGATAATACACTGGAATTATTGAAAAAAAATGATAATCTAGTGCATTTAGATATTGATGAAACTCTTTCTAAAGAAGAACAAGTCGAGAGGTATTTTCTTGAATTAGATACGTTATCGATGCCTCTAATTAAACAAAATGCGAATGCTATTTTCTTAAGTACAGCCATCTCGCAAAATGGATCCTTAGATAGTCTGGTTGTCTTGTTCTCCCTTCTTAGAATGGTGTGGCAAGTGGCTAGAATCTATCAGACGCGCCCTTCTATCGTTAGCTTGGCGAAACTTTATATGCAAGTGGCAAGTGTCGTCTTAATGGCTCGAACAATTGAAGACGCTGATTTGATTGAATATCAAATGGAACCATTAATTACGACGCTGGTTGGTGAAAGTATTGCTTCAGCAATACCTGGGATGGTTCCCATCGCTAATCTAGTTGTCAGCTCATTAATGGAAGGTGCTGTAAATTCATTTCTAACCATGCGTGTTGGGATTATTACCCAAGATTTCCTAGGTCATATTCGTCCGGTAAATAAGCAAAGTGTCCGTCGATCTGCATCACTGCAGTCTATGAAATTTATGGGTTCTATTATCAAAGATAATAGTAAAGTAATCGTAAAAACAGTTGGAAACGCTGCGCGTAAAGCAAGTGTTGGTACTGCTAAACGTTGGTTCACTTTTAGCGACAGTAAATAATTCAAAAAAATAGACCTCCAGATCACACTGTCTGGAGGTCTATTTTTGCTGTTAATCTTGTTTCTTACCGTCTTTAGTATAGCTAATTACTTCTGCGTCACGGTTGTCAATAATTTCTTTAGCTCGGTCTAAAGCATCAGCCTTTTTATCAAAAGTCTCGCTAGCGCGTTTAGCGTCTACTGTCTTGACTTTCCATTGATCGTCTTCATAATAGACTTCAACGTCATTATCTAGCAACTCCGGATTCGCACTACTCGTATCATGTTCATCCGTTTTTGATGGGTTGGATTCTTGATCAAACTCATCCAATTCACTCTGACTTGCATTTTTATACCATTCTTTTCCTTCATTTATAGCGATAGGAATGGCGCGGTCATCTTCATAGCCACTATCTTCAAGGGCATTCGCGATATCGATGATTTTCTTACGTAGTAAAGGGTCAAAATTTTTCAAAGAATCCGGATAGTCCTGCATATTCCATGGCATATTCATCACTCCTTTGTTGATAGTTGTATTATACAATCCAAAGGTATCAATTCCTATTAATTGCACTTGCATAAGTTTGAGTCTTATGATAATAAATAAAGCAGAACGGAGACCTTCTAAATAATTTATTTGTCGCTTCATTCTTTCAGAAAATCGCTCAATAACTTCCTAAGTGTCGATCAACCTTTACAAGGCAAAAGTAATCCTTGTTGAAGATGGTATCTACTCAATTATCTCTGAATAAAAACGACTCGAAGTGGCATATCACCTCGAGTCGTTTTATATTTCTCCTAACATTTCCATCAACAAGACGCTTCCAATTAGGTTTGATGGAATTCCTTGATCCATCGGAACATTTGATAGGACAATCACTGCAACTTGTTCTTCTTTATTAAAACCGATGTAAGATGTGTAACCTCCAGTTCCTCCGTCGTGCCAAATAATATTGTGTTCTTGATTAATCATCCATTGATAGCCCACATCGTCAATTCGAATACCTACTTGACCGTTATCACCCGTTGTTGCATTAACCTGGGCAAGTGATTCGTGAGCAACTTGACCATCAAGCTGTAACTCTGAATAAAGCAACATATCTTCAATGTTTGATATCATTGCCCCTGCAGGTGCATAGGCATCTTGCTCTGACCATATCCAATTATTACCTAGTTGAGTTTCTTCCTCAAAGAGATAAGTATCAGATAAGTCTAAATCTTCACTGGCGTATGCATAAACTAGTTCACTATAAGTACTACCGTAGACACTTTCTAAGACAAGTCCTAATAACCCTGCATTAAAATTTGAATATTGAAAGGCCTGCTCCCCTGATGTGGTTGGGTTGGCAATCACTTCTTCTACCATCATCTCGCGCGTTATACCATGATAAGGATTTATTCCTTGAGTTAAATTACCAATAAGTATATCATTTTCAAAAAAAGTTGGATAACCTGACGTATGGGTTAACAATTGTCGGATTGTAGGGTATTCTCTGTCCTTGGGTAAATCCAAATAATCCTGGATAGAATCATCAATATCAAGTTTCTCTTCCTCTGCAGCCTGAGCAATCAAGGCGCCGGTAAACGTCTTTGTAATCGACCCTACTTCATAGTCATGCAGTGTATTTGATACACTGATCCCTTTGTTTGTATACACGGCGTAATCGGATTCCCCGTTCTCAATATAACCAACTGTAATCAGCGCATCATCCGTTGCTTGTACAGCTTGATTGATTAATATATCGAACTCAGATTCAGTTTGTGCATAAGTTGTGGATGGATAGGCGCTTATGAATAACAGCCCAAGAACCAACTTACGATAAATTCTCGACATATATAATCTCCTCTTTTTAACATAATGTGTTATTCCATCCATTATACTGAAACAAGCTTGAGTTTATAACCTATTCCTATACAAAAAAATAGATCGTCGCATAAATACGAGGATCTATTCAATATATTTAATCTAAGTAGGTGGTTTTTGTTGTGTCTAACCATGAATAACCTAAGCCCATAATCAGGCCTCCACCAATATAGTTAGCCATAAAAACCAACAACCAATGCGATATAACATTACCGAAAGTAAAACTTCCAATCGCACCTGGGTTCGTAAATAGCACTAATGAGAACGAACCAAAGTTTGCGATAACGTGTTCGAAACCAAAATAACAAAAAATAAATATAATAGCCACAACAAACATTATTTTTGCACTATTTTCCTTCATTCGAACACTTCCAATAATGGCAATATTTACTAAAATGTTTGCAAGCATCCCATCAAAAAGCATTGAGCCATAAGGCTTAGCTAGCTTTGTTTCAACGGCTGTATATAAGTAATGCGATGCTTCCAAGTTACTAAATAGCGTCGTCTGACTCAACATAAAAGCTGTAACCATACTCCCTATCAAGTTGAACAAGGTACACATTAATAGTATGCCAATCGCCGATCTCACTGGAATTGTCTTTCGGTAGGCAGCATTCGTTAAAAACATCATATTTGATGTGGCAAGCTCACCATTAAGCATTATAATCGTTACTAAGCCCCAAGGAAAAAGCAATGCGAAAAGTGTCCGTCCCAAAACTGGGTTAATGACACTAAAATGGTCGGCAGCGATAAACGCTACAGCTGAGCCTAATGTTAGGTACATACCTGCAAATATAGACCTCACGCCATATCGGATAAACTCTGTGCGAAACAGCGCCTCCTTCTTCTTAGCAACGTCATCAATATAATTATTCATCGGTATCCCGTCTCCTTCATAATTTTAACACTATTACTATAGCACACTTCTTCACAAGTGTAAGCAATTCCATAAATGTTTTTTATGAATATTCATGAATGTTTCATGGCATAAAAAAAGTGCCGAATGTTTAACTCGACACTTAACAACCCATTAATATATAAATGATCCGACTAGAATAATAATTACTTGAGCAACGAATGAACCACCAATTGCTACAATGAAAGCTTGCTTGAAGCCTGTCTTGTGTGTTAATCCACTGATTGCTAAGAATGTTAACATCGCACCACCATGTGGAACTAATGTTAAGAAGTTAGCCGCTACAGCAGCGACTCGGTGAATCATTTCAGGATGAACACCTGCATCTAGATAATATTGAGCATATGCTGGCATCACGATACCAAGGGCTCCGGAAGTTGATCCAGTAATTCCTGACATGACCGCTGTAAGAACAGTTAGAGAAACCAAGGGTCCTCCTGGAATATTCAACATGATTTCTGCAAACACTGAGAATCCTGGTGCTGCCATAACTACAGCACCAAACGCGACTGCTGATGCAGTTGTAAAAATAGGTCCAATTGAACTACTTGCTCCGACACTCAAGACTTGCATTTTGTTTGGTAAGTACGATTTGAATAAGAATAAAGCAAGAAGAATACCCACTAATAAAGCAAAGTAAATGACATTCGTCTTCCAGAACTCATTACCGAATATACTTCCGGCAAGAGCAATAGTAATCAACACAAGTAAAGGAAGAATACTATTGATAAATGAAGGCATCTCACCTAATTCAACGGCAACTTCTGTATCTTTAACATACGTCGCATACGTTTCGCCTTTAGCTAAACTCTTGTTCAGCGTATGGCGCATATAAGTTAAACCAAAGATAACACAACCAATACTTCCTAGAATACTTGGTATCGGGGCAGCCGTTAATGACGTTCCTAGATATTGAATGGGAATGACATTCTGAATAGCTGGCGTTCCTGGTAACATTGTCATCGTAATCGTAGCAATCCCCAACCAAAGCGGAACTTGAATTAAGTGCCATGAAATATCCAGTTTCTTAAATAATGACTTAGCTAGAGGTAATACAGCAAACATAACAACGAACAAGCTAATACCACCGTAAGTTAAGATGACACTTATAAGAAAGATGGCAACCAGAACACGAAATGGATTATCGTATCCAATTTTATTTAAGATAAAATCAGCTATCGATACCGTCGCGCCACTTGCTTCCATCAGTTTAGCAAGGATTGAACCGAGTAAAAATACTGCAAAATAATTTAATATATAGCTTGCTAATGCACCCATATATTGTTGAGGACTATCTCCTAATAACATAGGGATAATATCCATTTGATTGAAAACTAAGATAACCAATGTTGCTAATGGTGCTGCGATAATGATATTTAATTCTTTAACTGATAAATAAATAATTAGAAACACACCAAGTAATACACCTATTGAACCTAATAATGCCATCTTTCCACCTCTTATGTCTATTTAATTGATTTTTAAATTTAGTTACATTAATAGTAGACACACTTAAAGCCGTGCTACAACTCAGTCATATATATACATACATGATACGAATCGTCATCACGGCCTAAGTTAGTCTAGATTATGATTGATTAAATGCTTCCAACAGCAACTTTGTCTAAAACGATATACCCCATAGCAACGGCTTGCTCACGTAATTCATCTCTAAATTTAGGATGAGCAATATTAATTAATGCTTCAGCACGTTCAAAGACTGTTTTACCTTTTAATTGCGCTGCTCCGTATTCAGTTACCACTGTATCAATATCATTTTTAGATGTTGTTACAGGTGCGCCTGGGTGTAAGAATGGCACGATTGTTGAGATTGTATCTTTCTTCGCAGTTGAGTAAAGGCAAATAATTCCTTTACCAGCACTTGTTAAGCGAACGCCTTTCGTGAAGTCAGATTGCCCACCCGTTGAAGAATAGTAAGTATCTTGTACACGTTCAGAGTTACATTGGCCTAAGAAATCTACTTGTACTGTAGAATTGATTGCAACTAAGTTATCAATCTCACTAATTGATTTGAAACTATTCGTGACATCACATGGTTGCATGTAGATATCTGGATTGTGGTCCATGAATTCATACAACCTTTTCGAACCAATCGCAAAGGTTGAGACAGTCTTCCCTTTTAGACTTGGTTTGTATTGATTGCTGATGATATTATTTTCGTACAATTCTACAGCTTTATCAGGAAGCATCTCAGTATGTAAGCCTAAATCTTTTTTCTCCATTAAGAATTTCATAACAGCGTTTGGCATTGATCCGAAACCAATTTGAAGTGTTGCTGTATCATCCACCATATCTGCAATAATTTGTCCAATTGCTAAGTCTTTATCACTTAAAGTTGGCTCAGGTAACGTTGTTAGTTCAACGTTATTCTCGATTAATGCATCCACGTCACTAATGTGAATATGGTTTAAATCACCAAACGTATAAGGCATGTTTTCATTCACTTCTAAGATTATTTTCTTGGCTTGTTTTAATAATGGTCCTACGTAAGATACACTTGTTCCTAATGAGAAATATCCGTTCTCATCCATCGGCGACACTGTTGCCATAATAACTGGCGCATCATCACGTTGTAATAACAATGATGGAATATCCGAGAAATGATTTGGTAATAAATCCACTTTATGTGAATTAAAATCTCTACGGTCTGCACCGGATAAGAAGATTGAAACTTGTTTCAATTGTTCTTGTGGAAAGTCTAAAGTCGGTGTACTTGGTAACATACGGTACATCGTATTGTTGTTTAATGTCGTTAATTGGCTAATTGCGTTATGCAAAGCAGCCGGTTCACCCGGTGTGATTGGATATACAATCGAATCATTGGCTTCAATTAATTTTACTGCTTCAAGGGCAGTTGTAAGTTTTTCTTTATATAGCGCTGTCATTTTCTCAGTCATTTAATTTGGCTCCTCTTGTTATAATAGATTATTTTCCAGTAAAGTTACTTGGGCGTTTCTCAATAAAAGCAGTCATTCCTTCAGTTTGGTCTTCCGTTGCAAAGCATAAGCCGAATGTGTCAGCTTCTAGCGTTAAAGCATGATCTAATGGCAATTCTAATCCTTTATCGATAACTACTTTCGATTGTTGTACAGCAAATGGTGCATTTTTAAGAATTTGGTTCGCTAATGTTTCTGCCTCTGCCATTAATTCTTCAGGTGTAACTACTTTGTTTACTAAACCAATTTTTTCTGCTTCGTCTGCCTTAATATTTTTTCCAGTGAAGATTAATTCTTTTGCTTTTGCGACACCAACTAATCGGCTCAAACGTTGTGTTCCACCAAAGCCAGGTATAATTCCTAAAGAAACTTCTGGTTGACCAATCTTCATAGTTTCTGAAGCAATACGGATATCACACGCTAGCGCAAGTTCACTTCCACCACCTAATGCAAAGCCATTAACAGCTGCAATAGTTGGTTGTTTTAATTTGCTTAATTTTGAGAATACATGATTACCTAGCTCTGAGAATGTCATACCTTCGATAGGTGTTTTTTGGCTCATCTCTTTAATATTTGCACCGGCTACAAAGGCTTTCTCTCCAGCTCCAGTAACAATTACAACTTGTATGTCAGCGTTGTTTTGAATTTCTGTTAATGCTTCATTCAATTCTTGTAATACTTCACTATCTAAAGCATTTAAGGCCTTTGGTTGGTTGATTGTTAAGTAACCAATTTTTTCTTTTACTTCAATAATCAATTTGTTATACGTTTTCATTTTTTTGCTCCTTTTATATAAAGACTAAATAATCCCGGGGGATTATTTAGAATAGTCGAAGAATCCTTTACCTGTTTTACGGCCTAATAATCCCGCTTCAACATGTTTAACTAATAGAGGTGCTGGGCGATATTTCGAATCTTTAAAGCCTTCGTATAGCACTTCCATGATTGATAAGGTAACGTCTAAACCAATTAGATCCGCTAATGCTAATGGACCGATTGGATGATTTGCTCCAGCTTTCATCGCTTCGTCAATCTCATCAGCAGATGAGATACCTTCACTTAAAACAAAGATTGCTTCGTTAATCATTGGGATTAAGATGCGGTTAACCACAAATCCTGGTGAATCTTTCACTTCCACAATTGTTTTGTTTAATGTTTCTCCAACCGTTCTAATTGCTTCAACTGTGTCATTATCAGTCGTTAAACCAATGTTAATTTCTAATAATTTCATTACTGGTACTGGATTAAAGAAGTGCATTCCAACGACTTTGTTTGGACGCTTCGTTACTGCTGCAATCTCAGTAATTGATAATGATGACGTATTTGTCGCTAAGATAGTCTCTTCTGGTGAAATTTCATCTAACTGTCTGAAGATATCTAATTTTAAATCACGACGTTCAGTTGCTGCTTCAACCACTAATTCAACTTGTTTAGCATGTCCGTAATCAGTAGATGGTATAATATTTGCCATTGCCTCGTCTACTTTTTCTTGGGTTAAACGTCCTTTATCAACTTGGCGTTGTAATTGTTTTTGAATTTTTTCGATTCCACGATTAACAAATTCTTCTTTGATATCGTTTAGGAATACTTTATAGCCAGCTTGAGCTAATACTTGAGCGATTCCGCTACCCATTTGGCCGGATCCAATTACCATAACTTGTTTAATATTCATCATGTCACTCTCCTATATTTATTTCGATAACCATGGTTGGGCGATTATTTTCTTTTGTGAATCGGATGAGCCACCATAAATTGCAGTTATCTTCGCATCCCTTACATATCGTTCTATATCATTATTTCTCATATACCCGTAGCCACCTGTAACTTGTATAACGGCATCTGTTGTCTCTATCGCAACATTTGACGCCATTAGTTTAGCCATTGCTACTTTTCTAGTATTATCTGAGGCAGTTTCAACCACTTGTTTAATGAACGCTTCTGTTGCTTGGATTAATGTTTCTAACTCAGCTAAACGCAATTGAGTCATTTCAAGATCAATCAATCGTTTACCAAATTGACGTTCAAAACCAGTGAAAACTAAGCCTTTCTCCATTGATCCTTGAGCAATACCAAGTGCTTGGGCTGAAACCGCGAGTTTCATTTTGTTCATCAGATTTTCATTCTGTTCACTACCGGCTAAAATGCCGCCAAGCACACTATCTTTTGCAACATGAACGTCGTTCAATGTCACACTTGATACTGGTAAAGCTTTCATGCCCATTTTTTCCATCGGTTTATCAACATCAACACCTGGTGTGTTGATGTCTACAAGAAATAAACCGTGGCATACTTCTCCGCTCATCTTGACAGCTTTAGCTGCGACGATGAGTAATGAAGCAACGCTCGCATTAGATACATTGGCTTTTGTTCCATTAATTGTCCATCCGTTTTCAGTCTCAATTGCTTCCGTCATCATTAGATCCGGATTCCCACAACCATCTAGTTCAGAATATGCATAACCAACAAGAATCTTGCCAGTTAACATATCTTCAAGATAGTGCTCTTTTTGAGCCAGTGTGCCAAAACGGTATAATGGCCAAACTCCATATGCACCTTGTGTCAGTAGAATGCTTCCTAGTGCTGCGAACTGTTTTGATACAATTTGAATTATTTTAAGAAAGGTGTAAAAGTCTTTTGTCTCTGAATCTTCAGAAAGTAAGAGTCGAAAAATATCATCTTTAAAGAAAGATTCCACATACTCAGTTGGAAATTCTTCTGTTGCATCATAATGTTTACTGACTTGAGCTAACTCTTTGTTAGTGTAATGTGTTATTTTTTCTAATAAATTGTGAGTCATTTCCGACATAATACAATCTCCTTTTTTTATGGACGTTTAACGATTAGTGCAATACCTTGTCCGCCACCAATACATAATGTAGCTAGACCTGTTTTAGAATCGCGTTTAACCATTTCGTGCAGTAATGTGACTGTGATACGTGCGCCACTTGCTCCAATTGGATGTCCTAAAGCAATTGACCCACCGTTAACATTGACGATATCTGTATCTAGTTCTAATTCTTTAATCACGCTTAAAGCCTGTGCTGCAAAGGCCTCATTCGCTTCAATTAATTCAATCTCATCTAAGTTCATGTTTGCTTTAGCTAATACACGGCGTGTTGCTGGAATGGGTCCAGTTCCCATGATTTTAGGATCAACCCCACCACTTGCATGTGCAACGATTGTTGCTAAAGGTGTTAAGCCAAGTTGTTCTGCTTTTTCCTTAGACATTAAGATAAGAATAGCAGCGCCATCATTAATACCTGATGAATTACCTGCTGTGACAGTTCCATCCTTCGCGAAAGCTGGACGTAGTTTACCTAATGAATCCATTGTTGAACCGAAACGTGGGAATTCATCTGTATCCACGATAACTGGCTCACCTCTTCGTTGAGGTACAGCAATTGGAACGATTTCGTCTACGAAACGTCCGGCTTTAATCGCATCTTCAGCACGATTTTGGCTCGCTAAAGCTAATTCGTCTTCCATCTCACGTGTTAATTCATATTTGTCAGCAACATTTTCTGCTGTTACTCCCATATGAATATCGTCAAAAGCATCAACTAAACCGTCTTTTAGGACAGTATCAACGATTTGTCCGTCGCCCATACGTTTACCCCAACGTTGGTCGTTTAGTACATATGGAGCTTGGCTCATACTTTCAGTTCCACCAGCAATAACAACTTCATTGTCTCCAGCGATAATGGATTGCGCTGCTAAAGCCACTGTTTTAAGTCCAGATCCACATACTTTATTCACTGTGAATGCCGGTACTTCTTTGGGAATACCTGATTTAATTGCAACTTGTCTCGCAACGTTTTGCCCAAGCCCCGCACTTAATACGTTCCCTAAGATGACTTCGTTAATTTCTTTAGGGTCTAAATTGATTGATTCGATACTTTCTTTTACAACAGCTGTTGCTAAGTCAACGGCAGTCACATTCTTGAATACGCCACCAAAACTTCCGATGGGTGATCTACGTGCTGATACAATTACTACTTCTGTCAATTTACTTCCTCCATTTATGTGTGTCTTCGTCAATTTTTTTAAGCGTTTACAAAAATTATTCTATTACTCAACCGCTCAAATATCTAACACACTAAAATTAACGTTCCTATAAGCTGAACTTATACTCAAACGAATCAATGTTTTGGACGACATTTTTTATCACACTTTCACTATTTTGCTTATATATAAAATAAATATATAACAAAAAAACACCTGAAATTTTCAGGTGCTTTCATAAATTATTTATAATATTGAGATTAGAGTTGTAATCTCTGTCTTGATTATCCAACGACGATCATTTTCGTTTGCACAACCATTTAAACCTGTTTGTTAAGAAGCTTCTTTAATTAGCAATAGGCTGATAAAAGAAGTCAAGAATATTTTCTAATAAGATATCTTCGACGTCACTGTAAGTTTTTTTCATTGGACGACACAATAATATATTGAACGGAACAAATTCACGAAAATGCTTTATAGCAAAATCAGCTGTATTCAAAAAGCGATCTACTGGTTTTGGAAGGATTGTTACAATATCATTATCGCGCGTCGCTTCAATTAGATAATCCCATGAGGCAGACGAAAAGATAATTTCATTTATTAAGTTTGTTTCTTTTAATTTGTTCTTAATTAGAAAATGCGTCGTAAATGTTTCATTAAATGTCGCTAAAGTGTAGGGTTGAATTTGAGACCACTCTAACATATCTTCTTGAGCTAGTTCATGTTTTGCATCCATAAACGCTGTCATTTCATTTATATCAATAACATGTTGTTCGAAGCCTTTTAAATCTAAGTTAGTTGGTTCAATTAAAAAAGCATAATCTAAATCATTATTAATTAGCATATGTCTTAGATCATTGCAGCCACCTTCTGTGACTTCAATACGAATATCTGGATGTTCTAATGTAAACTTCGGTAAATAAGAGGCTAAATAAACACGTAATATTAATGAAGGAACTCCTAAACGGATAGTACCTTTTTGTTTAGATGCTTCTCTTCGAACAACTTCTTCCATTTCTGCACTCTTTTGTGTAATTTCTTCTGCGTAACGATAAATTTTCAAACCACTATCTGTTAGACCGTCTAAACGTCCATTCTTTCTTTTAAATAATTCTACTTCTTCTTCTTTTTCAAAATTGCTAATGAATTGGCTCAATGCCGATTGGCTAATATGTATTTTTTTTGCTGCTAATGATAAATTGCAACCACATTCGACAATATTGATGAAATAATTCATTTGATTTATATCCATTCTCATAACTGGTTTTTATCTCCTTTATTCCTTATGCCGTATAGCTTACATCTTTTACCATCAATTGTAAACGCTTATTCGGTTATAATTCATAAGCTCAGCTAATAGTATGTTTAATTATTAGTAATTAGTAATTCAAATCAAATGGTTATATTATTTACTTGTAAGCGTTTATACAAACAAATATTTTAATTTTAAAGGAGCACTATCAATGACTACAAAAGCAGAAATTGTTAAAGAATTATATCCAGAAGACTTATTCGGTTATGCAGAGCAATTAACGGATGGAGAAGTGGAAGTATTACAAGCCGTACGTGAAGCTTTAGAAACTCACATTCGCCCTGTTATCAATGAATACTGGGAAAAAGCTGATTTCCCATTTGCTGAATTCAAAAAAGTAAGTGACGTCGGTATGATGAATAGCCCTAAATTATATGTTGGTCGTGAAGGTAAACGTAAACCTAGCGAATTATATACTGCCTTCTTATATTTAGAGTTAGCACGTTTCGATGCATCTATCGCTACTTTCTACACGGTTCACGGTGGTTTATGTTACAATACTATTCTTTTAGGTGGAGACGAACGTCAAATTGAAGAATTCGCACCTAAATTAGCTTCATTCGAATGGCAAGGTTGTTTCGGTTTAACTGAACCAGATCACGGATCAGATATCGCTGGTGGATTAGCTACAACTGCTCGTCGCGAAGGTGATAAATGGATTCTCAACGGAGAAAAACGTTGGATCGGTGGTGCAGATACTGCTGACGTTATTCCAATCTTTGCTCGTGATATTGAAGACAATCGCATCAAATGTTTCATCGTTCGCAAAGGTGCTGAAGGGTACAATGCTGATCCAATTCCTCACAAAGGTTCTCTACGTGCCATTCGTAACGGACACATTACATTAAATGATGTTGTTGTCCCTGAAGAAGACCGCTTAGCTAACATTAATGGTTTTGGTGACATTGCTAAGATTTTAATATTCACTCGTGCAGATGTTTCTCATATCGCTATGGGTGTAACTGCTGGTGCATTTATCTCAGCATTAAACTACGTTAAAGAACGTGACCAATTCGGAAGAAAATTAGGTGGATTCCAATTAGTTCAAGAGAAACTTTCTCGTATGCAAGCTAACGTTGTCGCTAACTTAGCTTACTCTGTTCGTTTAGCTGAATTACAAGAAAATGAGCGTCCATTAATGTTAAATTCTTCATTAGCTAAAATGCATAACTCATTAACAATGCGTGAAACAGTAGCTTTAGCTCGTGAAGTATGTGGTGGTAACGGTATTACTTTAGAATCAGATGTAATGCGCTTCTTTGCAGATGCAGAAGCTATTTATACATATGAAGGTACACACGAAGTTAACGCATTAATCGTTGGTCGTGAGTTAACTGGAATCGGTGCATTTACTTAAAAAGAATAAAATGAAGGTTTAAAAGAGGGTTTAGATGAATAAAAAAGTATATCGATTAGATGAATTAAATGTTGGGGATACTATCGACAACGGTTCATATCAAGTAACTAAAGATGAAATTATTGATTTTGCTCAGAAATTTGATCCACAGTTCTACCATTGTGATGAGGATACTGCTAAGAATTATCAATTCGGTGGTTTAATTGCAAGTGGATGGCATACGGCTTCAATAGCTATGGGCCTTGTTGTTCGCACGTTCAATATTCAACATGGTATGATTGGTGCAATGGTTAATGTAACATGGCCTGCGCCAACTCGTCCGGGTGATATTCTCAATGTGAAAACTGAAATACTAAACATTAAACCCTCTAAATCAAAACCTTACCAAGCCATTGTCAGTGTTGATTGGCACGCGACTAATCAAAATGGTGATATACTCTTAAAAACAAGCGCAACAATTGTTATGTTCTATGAGAATCCTACAACTTATTAACAACAAAAAAATTACTAGAAGACTTCTTTGCTTCTAGTAATTTTTTTGTTGTTTTTAATAATTTGGTAGACGTTTGTACAATGAATATTTTGTCACTCCGCGTCTAGGGTAATCTTTCATCTCACCTGATAATGAATAACCTAGCTTCTTATAAAAGTCGAGCGCTTGATAACTTAAGGTCGATAAAGATACTGTATGGACACCCATTGACTCCACTAATTGTTCCATTTCTTTAAGTAATCCAGAGCCAATCTGATGACCTCGGTAAGCTTCTTTAACTGCCAAGGCATTGATATGAACTGTCTCATATTGCTTTTTAAAGGCTATCCCTCCAACAAAGTCTAATTCATCGAAAGCTTGAACCGCATAAAGGTGCGAGTCTAAGTCCTTCAGTTCCGGATATGTCTCTAACGTATGAGCATCGATTAATGCATCAATACGTTCAAGGGATTCTTGTGCTCTTTCTGATTGAATATATCTAACCGTCATTGAATTCATTCCTTTATTTTAAATATTGTGCACAGCTTTTTTAGACCTCTTGTGCATATCTTGTTATTAACTCAATATAAATATCAACAAAGTCTAGATACGTTTCTTTATAAACATATTCATTCACTTGATGAGCTAAACTGGTCTCACCTGGTCCAAATATAATAAAATGGAACGATTCGTCTTTATCAATTAACAAGTTTGACGCATCAGTCACCCCAGTTGTTGGTCCAACAAGTAACTCCGTCTGAAGTGTTGAATCACCAATTTCTTTAGCTAATCTCACTAGGTTATTATCAGGATTTGTAATGACTGGTTCTAAGTCCAACAGCATTTCAAGCGACAAATCCACTCCTGTTCCTTCATACTGGGCTAATACTTGATTGAAGATATCTCGCATCTGTTCGTTATCAAACTCAGTCACTGTTCGTGCATTAAAGAAAGCATCAGCGCGATCTGGCACTGAGTTAATTTGAGAACCACCTGTGAACATTGTATTCGTTAAGACAGCTCGCTTAAGAAAATCAGCTAAGTCTTTATTCCCAGTTGGATCATGAGCCGAACCACCAAAATTCTCAATCACAGGCATAAAGTCAAAGCTTGAGAATTCAGTACTATTATTCACACTTTCAAATGTTCCAAGCACATGATCTACAAAGCTCATTAAGGGTTCAATCGCATTCTTACCTGCTTTAGGCATTGAGCTATGAGCAGCTTTACCCCGAGACGTTACCTTAAAGTTCATTGAACCTTTGTTAGCATAGTTAATGACTTGACCTGTTGGTTCCGCGATAATCATCGCTTCTACTTCATCCATATACCCTGCTTCACGCAAATGCTTTGAGCCTAGTTGAGTACTCTCTTCACCTGATGTCACTAATAAACGGATTGTTCCTTTTGGTAACAAATCTGCTTCTTTGATTTCAATCATCGCAATCATAAGAGCTGCTAAGCCCGCTTTCATATCAGCTGAACCGCGTCCGTATAACTTACCATCTTCTTCTGTTAAGACGAATGGGTCAAATTTCCAATCAGAAGCGTCCCCTTCAGACACGACATCCATATGTCCTGATATACCAATAAACGGGCTTCCGCTTCCGATTTCTGCGACTAAATTCGCTCTGCCCGATTCTAATTCAATCACACTCGATTCAATATTGTATTCTGTTAATACATCGTGCAAATAATTCGCTACTTCTAACTCGTTACCATTGACTGATTTAAAAGCGACTAAGTCTTTTAATATAGATAATTTATCTTCATTTGAAAAAACACTCATTATCTCCACTCCTTATAATTTTTACTTTCATGGATTAATTATTATACTGCGCGCGTGGTCCCCCAATATACTTCGGTCTTGAGCGTAATGCCGTTACATGGGCTGAGCCTAATTCCTTAATACTTGGTCTGACTGGTACTTGGACGTATTTTACATGCATACCAATAGCTGTATCACCAATATCAAGACCTGCTTGAGCAACAATATGTTCAACCACCACTGGTTCTTCAAAGTATTTAAATGCTGCGACTGTAGCCGCCCCTCCCGCATTCAATGCTGGGATAACGAATACTTCGTCTAAACCAGCACTTTTAGCATAAGCGCGCTCTACTACGAGTGAGCGATTTAAATGCTCACATCCTTGAACGGCTAGATTAATTTGTTCTTGATCTAAAAGTTCTTTCATCGTTGAAACGATCAAATCCCCCACGTCTTCGCTTGTATTCTTACCAATCATACCCCCAACAACTTCACTTGAACTACATCCTAAGACAAATGTATCGCCTTTTTGTAATAGAGCTACGTCGAGTACATCTTGTACAATCGTTTTTAAATCTTGTTTTAATTTTTCTTGATTCATCTAATTACCTTCTTTTACTGGGATAATGTTAATCTTTCCGAGTCCTCTCACGACAGGCAAAGTGACTAACATACCAAATATATTTTGAATAAGATTACCTGGTATTGATGCTACCGCTGCTGGCCAAGTGTATAGGATTATCGTCGCGATAAAATAACCTGTAATCATTATTAGACTACCTATCACTAAACTCAATATAAGATCAAATGATTTAGGTAAACGACGGTACATATATCCAACTAATAGGCCTTGAATACCATGAATAATAATTGAGAATAAAGCCCATTGCGGATAGCCTGATAACATATCAATCAACCCACCACTTAAAGCACCAACCCAAAGTCCACCTGCTGGCCCTAGCAATACTGCACTCAAATAAATACCCGCCTCACATAAGGTGACAATTCCATTCATAGCAGGAACCGGTATAATAAAAAGTATCGAGATAGCCGTCGTCAACGCAGTCAAGAGTGCGATTTTGATTAGATTATTTGTTTTGAGCATTCAACTCACCTCGCTTCGTTATGTTGTTATTATAATACAAATACAACCCTTTTTATACGCTTATTAGAAACTAATTAGAATACGATGACTTTCGTTCGCTTTGCCACCTTTATCATTATGTTTTATCAAATTTGCGTGTTAAAATAAAGAAAAATGAGGAGTGTTCATTGTGAAATGCATTGTCCCGTCGTTATGGTTCTCAGATAACAATTGTAAAGAAGCTATAAATTACTATGTGTCTGTCTTTCCTAACTCTGAAATTTTAAGCCTCGAATATTATCCTAAAGAAGCTTTGAGTGAACACTTTAAAGGTATGTCTGGTAAAGTAATTAATGCAGAGTTTTCCTTGAACGGTCAAAAATTTATTGCCCTTGATGGTGGTCCCTCTTTTCAGTTTAATGAAGCCATTTCTTTTACTAAAGAGTGTGCGGACCAAGATGAGATTAACCATTACTGGTCGAAACTATCTCACATTCCCCAAGCTGAACAATGCGGTTGGGTCAAAGATACTTACGGCATATCCTGGCAAATTATTCCCGATAATTTGAAACAATTACAACAAACTGACGCACAGATTCAAGCTCTGATGGGTATGAAGAAAATCATCATTAGCGAGTTAGAGGCTGCTACTCATTAAACATCATAGTTGGAGGTAATTATGCAATATCAATTCACTATTCAAGAAGCCATTTTCACTTTATCAAATTTCAATAAACAAATTGAACAATTGAATCGTCGCTTCTATTCTAATTTTTTCGGTCCTATCAAAGTTGACGGCAAGCCTATTCCTCACGCAGATAAAGCACAGTCGAATGAGGATGAATTAATTAAATACAAAAAACTAATTACCGATACTAGTGCATTACGCCATTCCATTGCTCAAGCGAATAATGAGCTAATTGTTGATAATCAAAGTGTCACTTATCAACTCGAATGGGTGCGTCAAACTAGATTTCTAATTACACAACTTGAAAACTTAATTCAACGTCAAGAAACACGTGTTGAAACGGGTGTTGGTATAGTTGAATACAGTGCTTATAATGAGTTATCGATTCGCGAAGACATTGATCGTCTAACGAAAGAAGTGAATAAAATATCTTCTCTCATTGATCAATCTAACGCACAATCGATTATAACGATTGAATTATCCACTGAAATTTAAAGCCTTTTGGTAGTGTCTTTGTTTATTTATAACATGTTTGAACGGTTGCGTTTGACGCTTAATTTTTTATGACGCTTAAAGTTTAATGATTAAACCATTGCAGCTGATTAAAACAAAGACTCGAGGGATCGTTTTATACGATCAAAAACTTTTCCTAGCTGAAGTTTTGCCTTTATAAGCTTGTTATTTTGATTACTATCACTAAAGTAAAGAGGTAAGTATATGAAGAAAGTATTATTTCACGCACATGAATTAGACGATTGGTCAAAAGTTATCGCTAGCGCAACGAATGCAATGAAAGATTTTGTTAACGTTGACGTTGTCCTTCTCGGAAACGGTTCAGCTGTACAAATTGTCAATCAGCCTGAAATTGTTAAGATGGCTGAGTCTTTACTTGAGAAAGGTGCAACTTTTGAATTATGCGGTCATGCACTGACAGCTCAAGGTTTAACGAAAGAACAGGTTAATAAAATCAACTTTACATATGTCCCAAGTGGTGTCGTTGAATTGATAGATCGCCAAGAAGACGGTTACGCTTATATTCGAGCTTAAAAAGTAGCGCCTAAGATTCGGTATGATACCAAATCTTAGGCGCTACTTTCATTTTTTATCTTAGCCGTTTGTTTTCATTAATTCATTAACTGATTCAACGACGTCAGGTTGTTTTGTTTCAATCTCTTTAATCTTCTTTGCAAACTGTGGCAAGTGTTCCTTATGGGCATATAATAATTCATCAAGGACACGCTTAGCAGTCCTTCCACCTGGTACAAGTGGGTTAATAGTAAAGGCGTGTAAAGCAGCACCATAATTACCTTCAACGGCCGCACGAATGACTGTCTCTTCCATGCCTTTCATTAACTGTAACATTCCTCGAGCAGCCGGCATGAATGATCCAAAGTTGTAAGGAACAGCGCCATGCGAAGTAATATCTGCTGAAATTTCAACGACCGCATCATAAGGTAAATCTGCTATGGCTCCCTTGTTTTGTGTTGATACAACCATGGGTGTTCGCTTATCATTGTAGATTGATGCAATGACTTCGCAAGCCGCATCACTATAATACGTTCCGCCTCTTAGCGTTAATTCTTCTGGCTTGTAATCTAATTCAGGATTTTTGTATAATTCGAATAAATCTCTTTCAGTTTCTTTAACCACTTGAGCACGCGTCTCACCGTTTTTGAATTCTTCGATGGAATGTTCTAACATCTCATCTGCTGAATAATAGTAATGGTGATAGCCACATGGTAACAATCCTAAATCTTGAATTTGATCTATGTTAAAACCCGCATCATGAATATTCTTGAGTGCACTATCTGGTGTATTTTCATCTTCTTTATATAGTAAGTCAATCAGTTCTTGAGTGCGTTCATTCCCAGCTTTATCCCAAACTCGGTGCCAGTGGAAGTGGTTGATTCCGGCAAACTGGAAGAATAAGTCTTCTTGTTTTACATCTAATTTCTCTGATATATCAATACAATGTGTGATGGGCACATTACATAAACCGATCGTACGATCCCAACCAAATTCTTTAATTGCCGCTTCGGTTATCATACCTGCCGGATTCGTAAAGTTAATCAACCAAGCATTTGGACATTGTTGGCGCATATCTTCAATGATTGAACCGATAACTGGAATGGTACGCATCGCTTTAAGCATTCCACCAGCACCATTTGTTTCCTGCCCTAGAATGCCATGAGACAATGGAATTCGTTCGTCTTTAACACGTGCATCCAGTAAGCCTACTCGAAATTGTGTCGTTACAAAATCCGCATCTTTCAAAGCATTGAATCGATCTAAGGTTAAGGTTACCTTCCAAGGAAGTCCGGCTGATTTAATCATTCTCTTAGCCATTGCCCCAACGATATTTAATTTTTCTTTTCCAGCTTCAATATCTACTAAGACGATTTCGTCGATAGGTAATTCATCTTTTCGTTTTATATACCCCTCAATCAGTTCTGGGGTGTAACTTGACCCGCCACCAATTGTTACAATTTTAATTCCTTTAGCCATAAATATATAGCCTCCTTAATTGTTTGTATATTCAGATTACCCTTATACTAAACCCTTTACAATAGCTTCAGGATAAGTTGTAAGCCTTATCACAAATCAATGTGTCTTTTGTTGTTTACTTGTGTCACTCTGACACAAAATATGTTTATAGTTGTGAAAAGAGTTAGAATAACTTAAGATTGGAGGTAGAATGAATAACCTAGGAGGATTCAATGCTAATTGTCGAACAAATGAAATTAGAGCATTTTTCAGATGCTGAACAAATGTTAGTAGATTACATGACAGATAATCCACAGTCACTTGAGAATATGACAACGACTGCCCTCGCTCAAATTACTCATACGAACCCAACAAGCTTAATTCGAGTTGCTAAGAAGCTCGGGTTCAAAGGTTGGACCGACCTGAAGGATGCCTACTTAAAGGAATGGCATTACTTAAACAGTCACTATAATTCCATTGATGCCAACCTACCTTTTGAGAAACAAGATAACTTGCTATCGATTGCGAACAAGTTAGCTACACTTGAACACAATACGATTCAAGATACATTGTCACTTTTGGATTACCAAAGCTTGTTACGTGCACAGGAGAAACTTCTGAAAGCAAAAGACATTAAGATTTTTGGAAGTCATACGAATGCTATGATTTCTCAAGATTTTGTTACAAAGATGCGCCGCATTAATCGGAATGTTTCAATTGCTTCTGCCTACCACTACATCGATTATGAAGCTTATCATTCGACTAAAGATACATGCGCCATTGTTATTTCATATACTGGTGAGAATGATACTATGCTTAAATGTATTGATATGTTAAAAGAGCGCGGTTCTTCAGTCATTAGTCTAACAAGTATTGGGGACAATACGATTTCTAAACTGAGTGATGTGACTTTGCACATTACAACCCGTGAGAAATTGTACTCTAAGATTGCAAATTTCACTTCCAACACATCAATTATCTACTTATTAGATTTATTATATGCAGTTGTCTTCACCCATGATTATGATGGTAATTTAGATCACATCATTAAAGTAGGGCAAACTTTTGATTCACGTCGAATTAGTACAGATATCATGAGAGAAAAATAAATCTCAGTAACGACTTTGATGATTTCATCAATCGTTACTGAGATTTTTAGTTAAATGCTTTTGTGAGCTAACAATAGACAACCAGTAATCCCGGCATTGTCTTTTAATCCTGGTGTTTGAACATACTCAGACATAGGCGGTAATACCATATATCCAGCCATTAATTCTTCTAACTTCTCTTGAATCATAGGTAATAAGTGAGCTTGCTTCATCACACCTCCACCTAAAATAATGCGTTCTGGAGACAAGATTAATGAATAATTCATTAAAGCTTGAGCTAAATAGTAAGCTGTAAACTCCCACGCTTCATGTGTTTCGGGTAAGTCTGTCCCTTTTTGGCCAAATCGTTTTTCGATTGCTGAGCCACTTGCTAGCCCTTCCAAACAATCACCGTGATAAGGACATGCCCCTTTCTTGTTGTCATCGGGATGTCGTTGGACTTTTATGTGCCCCATCTCTGGGTGAGAATACCCATTAAAGATTTCGCCATTAATAACAGCTCCCCCACCAACTCCTGTTCCAATCGTTAAATACATACTACTAGGAATACCCCGCGCAGCTCCTAATTTGTATTCTCCATAAGCTGCGGCGTTCACATCTGTTGTCCAGTAGATGGGTTTATTGAACGCTTGCTTCATATAACCAACGAAATCAAACTGATTCCAGCCTGGCTTTGGCGTTGATGTGATGTACCCGTAGGTTTCTGAGTTTGTACTTACATCAATCGGTCCAAATGACCCTATACCAAAGCTATCCACATCGTATTGCTTAAAAAACCGCACCACTTCTTCCATCGTCTCTTCTGGAACGGTTGTTGGAATGGATACTCTTTCAATGATATTTAATGCATTATCTGACACAGCACAGACGAACTTTGTGCCCCCTGCTTCAATTGCTCCTAATACTGTCATAGCTAATCACTCCTGCTTTGTTTAATGAATTGGGTTTGATGCGATTAATGTGATGTTCTCACCTTTAACTTTAATTTCTGATGCTGAAGCTGGTGTCACAAATGAATTACCTTTTATTAATGGGTATGCTTTTCCATCAACGATTAACTCTCCCGCACCAGCAATGACAGTTGCTAAATACACGTCATTCGTCACTGGAACATTTAAATCACCTGATGCTTCCCATTTGAATACTTTAAAGTAATCATTCGTGAGGAAATGAGTGATTATACCGCCCTCTTGTTCTGTTGCATCTGCCACTTGGTCTGGGTCTTGATGCGGAATTAATGAAACATCAATGGATTGTTGAATATGAAGTTCACGTTCATTACCTTGATCGTCAGTTCGCCCGTAATCATACACTCGGTAAGTTGTATCTGAACTTTGTTGAGTTTCTAATATCATGACGCCACCACCAATCGCATGAATCGTTCCATGAGGTACATAATAGAATTCACCTGGCATCACAGGTACGCGGCGCAATAACTCATCCCAACGGCCTTCTTCAACTAATTGTTGGAATTCTTCTTTTGTCTGAGCGTTATGTCCATAAACAATCTGAGCACCTGGTTCTGCATCAATAATATACCAACACTCAGTCTTGCCTAATTCACCTTCATGCTCTTTTCCATAAACATCATCTGGATGAACTTGAACAGATAAATCTTCTTTAGCATCAAGAATTTTAATTAACAATGGAAATACATCATCGTTTAAATCACCAAAAAATGTTCGGTGCTCATTATAAAATTGATCAAAAGGCATTCCTTTGAATTCTTCTGGGGACTCTATCCTAGATACTCCGTTTGGATGCGCACTAATTGACCAAGATTCTCCAATGTTATCGCTTGGTAAGTCAAATTTAAATTCACTTTCTAACTTGTTACCACCCCATATTTTCTCTTGTAAAACAGGTTTTAAAAAAATCGGCTCCACATTAACAGCTCCATTCTGATTTATTATATAAGATATATCGAACACGCTTTCAAATGCTAATATTATCATATTATTCAAAGGGTTGAAAATATTTGTTAAGTTAATGCGTTTTAATTTCTTCCGCTTTGGTAAAGGAAACTTGGATTGGTGGGTGGTGGATGGAGTTGGGCTAATTTCAACCCTTATCTCAAGCGATTGTGTTTAAGTTTCAAACTCGAGAACTATCTTTTACTAATTCTTACCGAATTAAATTTTTTTAAAAAAAGTCAAAAAGAGAGCCGAGCTCTTTTAAACTACAGCTCTCCCTTTATACTCTTTAATCCATCTCTACAACTGTACGCCCAATATGCGAACCTTCTTTTAAGGACTTAATTGTTTCCGAAACATCTTCTAACTTAACCGTGTTAATTTTCAAGTTATCAACTACATTCCAATCCGTTGCTAAGTTACTCCAGATAGTTTGACGTTCCTCATGACTTGCTGTAACAGAGTTTATTCCTAGCAAATTAACCCCTCTTAAGATAAATGGCAAGACAGTTGTATCTAACTTAATTCCAGCCGCATTTCCACATAAGCTCATACTACCATTTTCTTGTATTTGTGGAATTAGAGTTGCTGCAACATCGCCTCCGACTGTATCTAAAACATAGTCATAATTTTGTGAAGCTAATGCTTTCTTCTCACCAATATCATCTGCCCATAGAATTTCATGTGCTCCTAATTCTTTAGCTACTGCTTCTTGATAGTCTTTACGAATCATCGCTGTAATGTTGTTGTAGCCAGCTTTGACTAGAATAGCCAAGGCAATACTTCCGACCCCACCCGTTGCTCCTGTCACTAAGATGTTTGGGTTATCTTTTGGCGACATTCCTTGTCCTTCAAGCGCACGTACAGATTGCGCTGCTGTAAAACCTGCTGTACCATAAATCATAGCGTCTTTTAGCGATAAGTTTTCTGGTAAAGGAATAACCCATTCTGTTGGAACTTGTGCGTATTCAGCTAAGCCCCCTGTATGTTTAACTCCTAAGTCAAAACCAGTAATTAGAACTTCTTGCCCAACCTGAAGTGAGTCATCCTTTGTCTCGACAACTACACCACTCAAATCAATTCCTGGAATCATTGGGTATTGACGAATCACTCCACCTTTAGCTTGGGTTGCTAACATATCTTTATAGTTAAGCGATGAATAATTCACTTTAATTAGAACAGTTCCTTCATCTAAAAAACCTTGCTCAACTGATTCAATCTCATAACTTACTTCTTCATCTGACTTTCGTACAACTAATGCTTTAAATAAATCCAATTCAATTCTCCTTTTATGATGTTTTAGTTATTTTTTCTTTGACCATATCACGAATTTGCATGAATAAATCTTTTAATTCCTTCTGGTCTACTTCATTTGCAAAAGCTGTTAATAAGTCATAATTAACATGAGCATCCGTAATCTCACCAAACTCATCTTGAATTCCTTCAGCTGATTTTCTATATGGTTTCGTCTTAGTCGATGTAACTTTTTTATAGTATTTAGCGGAATATCGATTTTTCTTAGCTTCTTTTCGAATATCATGAACAGCTTCATAATCAGATTTATCTACTTTTTCGTACGCTTTTTGAAGTGTATTGTTCTTTTTCTCTAAGCGTTTGGCAATATATTTGTCCCAATCCAACTCACTATCCAACTCTAATTCCTCAAGTGTCTCTTGAATCGTTGTTATAGCATCGTTGATTAATTGGACATTTGTTTTGTTAAATGTCCGGCGCATTTCCTTGCGACGTTCCTTTTCTAATAGATTGAACGCCTCATAAAAATGCTCACTCAAATCAGGTTGTTCTAAGGCAACTTCTTCAGTTAATTCGGTTAAAACATCCAATTCGCGAACTGTTCCAAAGATTTGTGCGCCGCCGCGAAGCGCATCATTCATCTCATCATAAGTATCTTGTCCGATAACCGGTTTTACAAAATTCAATAAACCTCGCAGTTCTCTAATACTTACACGTAAATCATGTGTGATTTCCTTATCAAAAGGATTGTTAGAATAGTCAACGTAACGTGCTTTAATAATACCAAGTCGCTCCAGTAAAATACCTTGTACATTCTTTTTCATCAGATTCACCTCTCGCTCAGATTATGACTAATCATTTACATCTTTAGTATATCACTCTCGTCTTGTGAGCTGAAACAATATAATATGCTCTCACTATAATAGATATGGTATGATTTAATTATCGAATATTCCTTGAGGCTGATGCCACTCATCATACTTCAAGGAATATAAAATTTAGTTTTGAAAAAGGTGGAATTCAATGAAAAAATCAGAATGGTTGGCTATACCAAATTTACTCTCTTTGTTGCGATTAGCATTAATCCCTTATTTTGTCTTCTTTTATTTAAAAGCAGAAACTCAAGCGGATTATTTATTTGCTGCTTTTATCATCCTCTTATCTGGATTCACTGATTACTTAGATGGCTATATTGCTCGTAAGTACAATTTGATTACGAATCTTGGTAAAGTATTAGATCCATTTGCAGATAAATTAACTCAACTAGCCATTGTCATTTGTTTAATTGCCACATGGAAATATATGGGTGTGCTGGTTGCTTTATTTGTCTTTAAAGAACTAAGTTTAGTTTTATGTAATATTCTTCTGTACCGCCAAGGTGTAATGATGGATGGTTCACTATGGTATGGTAAGGTCGCAACGTTTACATTCTATGGATGCGCCTTGTTTTTAGTTGCTTTTCCAACAATGAATATTGTGATTGCGAATGTGCTGATTTTAATGACAGGGGCTGTCTTAATAATGGCTTTTGTGATGTACTCACGCTGGTTCTTAATACAATTAAAACAAGTTAAAATTAAATAAAATTAATCAAGCTGCTTTTTTTGTTCATACATATGCATAATCAACAGGTCTCACTGTGTATTTGTGTATAACAAGTGATATTTACGTCAATTTTCTGGATAAATATATTGAATCAGTCTTTGTTATGAACATGTGGATAACATTATCTCTTATTGGCATTTATAGTTATGAGTATGTATGAATGGTTGATAATTCACATGCAACAATTCATAATAGTGCGAAATATAACTTTATATACAAAAAAAGACGAAAATAACAACGTTTGTCGTTACTCTCGTACTCATTTCATTTTACATCTCTTCAAAGATAACAGCACAACGGCCTTTTTCATCCATGTCACTGACTTTGATAATCGTTAATTTTTTCTTGTTCGCATAATCGGCTATTTCTTGGTATAGCTTTGTTGTTTGTGTTTTAAATACACCGCCATTTGCATCAAATTCTTCTACAATATAGTTCTTTGCCATGATTAGCCTCCTTCATATCATCAGTATTTTATTATTATAAGTGTAGCACAGCACCCTGTTAATAGCACATGATAGGCACACGGCCACTTCATTATAATCACCTCAAAGATCTGTGCTATAATATCAAAGCAATTATTTTGAGAGGAGTGATTCAAGTGATTGAACTCAAGAATATTAATAAAAGTTTCAAAATCGCAAAGAGGTCTTCAGGCTTTTTAAATGCTACTAAAGCACTGTTTAAAAAAGAATATACAGAAGTCAACGCCTTACAAGATGTGTCTTTTACGATTCAACCGGGAGAAATTGTCGGCTACATCGGCCCGAATGGAGCGGGAAAGAGTAGTACGATAAAAGTTATGAGTGGTGTCTTAGTCCCTGATTCTGGAAGTTGTCTAATTAATGGGCTAACTCCTTGGGAAAATCGTAAGGAACATGTTCGTGATATTGGAGTTGTATTCGGTCAGCGCTCTCAACTTTGGTGGGAAGTGCCGGTCATCGATTCTTTTGAATTATTGAGAGATATTTATAATATTGACAATAATGAATATCAATCGACTTTAAATAATCTAACTGAACGATTGAATCTAGGCGACTTACTTAATACTCCTACGCGTCAACTGAGTTTAGGCCAGCGAATGCGTTGTGAGATTGCTGCGTCACTTTTACACTCTCCCTCCATTTTATTTCTAGATGAACCTACGATTGGTTTAGATGCTGTATCAAAAATCGCGGTGCGAGAATTTATTAAGGAACTGAATAAGACGAAGCAAACGACGATTATTTTAACGACACATGACATGCAAGATATCGAAGCTTTAACAAATCGGATCTTACTCATTGGGAATGGTCAAATTCTATTAGACGGTTCTTTATCTGAATTAAAAGAAAAACAAAGTCAGCATGTACAAATCATTGCTCAATTCCATAGCGGGAAATTCGAACCACTTAAAGGACTTGCATTGATTGATCAACAAGGAAATCGTGGTATTTTTGCTGTCGATACTCACCTGATGTCAACGTCGCGTGCGATTGAAATCTTGGCACAGCAATTAGATATCAATACGATTTCAGTGAAGCAAGCCAGTGCTGAGGAGTTAGTTGTCAACCTCTATGAGGAATTTGAGATATGAGAGCATACTTGAGTATATTTCGCGTTCACTTTATTTCGACGATTCAATACCGCTTAGCTGCTTTTGCTGGTATTCTTACTCAGTTTGCTTGGGGTTCCATGTTGGTTCTAATGTTTAGTGCTTTCTACAAGTCTAACCCAGTTGCTTTCCCGATGGGTTTGGATAGTGTTACGGACTATATTTGGTTACAACAAGCTTTGCTGAATTTGTTTGCTCTATGGATTTTTGATAATCAAATATTTCAAAGTGTGACAGACGGTCAAGTAGCTTATGAGTTGATTCGTCCGTTGGATTTATACAATAACTGGTTTGCGAAAAACTTAGCGATGCGTTTAGCTCGGACAATACTTCGGTGTTTTCCAACGCTTCTTATCGCTTTGTTACTCCCAGCACCTTATGGCTTAAGTATATCCAGTCACTTCCCTTTATTCTTCGTCACGTTAATACTGAGCATGTTTCTCGTTATCGCTTTTGTCATGTTAATTTATATCGCAAACTTCTACTTGTTGTCACCAACTGGCATCCGAATGCTTGTTATGACGATAGGTGAGTTCTTAACAGGGGCTATTATTCCTTTACCATTTTTGCCTAATTCATTACAAAAAGGGATTGAATTAACGCCTTTTGGTGCGATGCAAAATATTCCTCTGCGTGTTTATAGTGGAGACCTTTCCTCATGGACAGTTGTCTTACCTCAATTATTTTGGTTGATTGCTTTAATAAGTCTTGGGCAATGGATGATAAATCATGCGCTCAAACGCGTTGTCATTCAAGGAGGTTAGAGGATGAAATTATATTGGCGTTACTTTATGATTCATTTAAAAAGTCAGATGCAACACAAAACATCTTTCTTGATGCTCATTGTTGGACAATTTTTAGCAACGTTCACCGCTTTTTTAGGGATGTATTACATGATGGCACGCTTCCAACAAATTGATGGCTTTACTTTGAATGAAGTATTAATCAGTTTTTCAATTATTACTCTAGCCTTTGCTTTAGCAGAAATGTTTGCTCGTGGCTTTGATAGTTTCGCGATTCTCATTGGTAATGGCGAGTTTGATCGGATGCTTGTTCGTCCTCAAAATCTAGTGCTCCAAGTATTAGGTTCACGAAATGAGTTATCTCGAATTGGTCGCTTGATTCAAGCGCTATTGATTTTTGGCTATGTTTTACCTAATAGTGACATTCAATGGACAGGTCTGAAATTACTCACGCTGTGCTTTATGATTATCGGTGGAGTTATTGTCTTTTCTTCCTTATTTTTACTCTATGCGAGCTTATGCTTTTTTACGATTGAAGGCTTGGAATTTATCAATATTTTTACCGATGGTGGGCGTGAATTTGGCCAATACCCTTTTAGTATTTACGGGGAAGCCGTTTTAAAATTTCTAACCTTTATTGTGCCCTTAGCCTTAGTTCAGTATTATCCTCTTCTCTTTTTACTGGGGCGTAGCCAGAATACTTTCTTTGTCTTTGTGCCGCTGATTGCCTGTTTATTTATTTTTCCTTGTTATGGGATGTGGCGCTTTGGGTTAAAACACTATCAATCCACTGGATCTTGAAGGTTTAATGAGATAATCTTGTTGCAATAAAATATCATCCTTAAGACTGATAAATGTTATTATGATGCGCGTTATACTGTATATAATCAAGAAAGGGTGTGTGTTTATGAAAACAACAAAATCATCGAAAACAACTCTAGGTAAATTCATCAAAGCCCTATTCAAAAAAGAAACACCAACGTATATTAAAGGTATTGTCGGAGTGGCCTTAGCCTATACGATCTTCCCCTTGGATGTCCTGCCAGATATCTTTGGTCCTTTAGGTTTCGCTGACGACGCTGCAGTTATTGGTGTATTAACAACAGTGGCAATGACTTTACTAGATAACTTTTACGAGAAACAAACTGGGGTATCAAAAGTAAACCCTCAACAACATATTAAATCGGCTGAAGTCATTCATGACTAATAAAACGAGTATAGTTACTGTTATTGAACAGTAACTATACTCGTTTTTATTCTTATTTAACTAATAATTCATCCGTATTTTCTTTTGGTTGGACACCAAGTCGACGTCTCTCTAAATCGATTATCTTCGTTTGGATATTTTCCTCAATCTCTACTTCCTCATCTGTATCTTGCGATAATGCCTCCTCAGTAATATAAGCTTTATGCGCATAAGCATCAAATAATGCTTGCTTATTTCCTAACATTTCCATCATTTGTTCATCAATACTATTCTCTGTTAATAAACGATAAACAAATACATTATTAACTTGTCCCATTCTATATGCTCTAGCCACTGCTTGACTTTCTAACGATGGTTTTATTTGTGGTTCACAAAATATTACTATATTCGCAAATTGTATATTTAATCCATGAGCAGCTGTATTAATCTGCGCTATTAACACATTTTTTTCTGTGGAATCTCTAAATTCATCAATAATTTCTTGACGTCGTTCATGTGATACACCACCTTGGATTGCTTCTACAATTTGACCATCAAGTGCATCAGTAATGACTTCAATGACATCTCTAAAAAAAGTAAATATTAAAACTTTTTGATTATTTTCTTTGGCTTCTTTACATAATTCTATTAAGCGTTCTAATTTCGGACTCTTATTTGGTGAGCCGCCCATCCAAGCTGCTCGGCGCATCATCATAAAATTACCTCTAGCAACTGCTTCCTTATAATAATCTAGCTCTTCTTTCCCAAATTCTTCCCACTCTTCAATTTGACTTAAATCTGGAAGTTCTAGTTTAACATCCTCTATGGTTCTTCTTAAATACACTGGTGCGATTGTTTTACGATATACCTCATTTCGTTCTTTTACACGAGGCATTTTCAATTGATATGCTATTGTTGGCTGAAGCGGTTTGATGATATTGGTCATGTCTGAGACACGGTTTTCTAGCGGAGTTCCCGAAAGATATGTCGCATATTCACTCCTATCAGTCAATTCATAAACAATTTTTGATCTCTTTGCTTGTGGATTTTTTATATAATGTGCTTCATCAGCTACCACCATATCAATATGAGAAATATCATCAAAATCAAGTCGCCAAGCTGTATCATAAGTCGTGACAGCCACACCACCATTTTCGTACCAAGTATCTAATAAAGAATCACGATTCAATCCATGAATAATATACACAGATAAGTTTGAAAATTTTTGAACTTCTCGTTTCCAATTTACTATAATACTTGCAGGTACAATTACAAAGAAACGCCGTTTACCTTGCTCTGCTAAATGTACCATGCTTACAATGGTGGTCAGAGTCTTCCCTAATCCCATTTCATCTCCTATTAATACCTTTTTCTGAATAAGACTGTATTTTGCACCGAAGTCCTGCCAACTTCTTAATGTTCCATTTAAATTATTCTCGTTTAATTTAAAATCTTCAATCTTTTTTATAATAGTTTGAGATAAAGCAGATTTCTTCATCTGCTCTTCTTTTTGTACTTTATTCTGATTAAATTCTCTTTCAAGAATTGCATAATAATCGCCAGCATTTTTCGTAAAGTCTTCCCACAAAATAGTTGGCGATACTTTATTACTATTACTGATTAAGAGTTTATATCTTTCTGACTTTAAGTTTATATCCTTTAAGTCTTTCTGAAGTTTTAAAAGTATGGTTTCAAACCCGACTAAGTTTTTCTCATCTTTGTAAGTTTGTTGTAAGTCCCACTCAGTCCGTATATTAACTTGCTCTAATAATACATATATATTTTGTCGTCTATAGTACTCATGCGCTTCCTTAAGTTCATTAAAAATATTTTTATTGTGGACAATAGGATATAAGTATCTCAATAACTCTGTTTGGGCATGTGTCTTTTCTGATATATTAAACTGTATGCCCACTGAATCTTGAATTTTATCTTTATACTGTTCAAGTATTTCTCTTATATAAGTTCCAGTTACAAAGCCAATTCCATCGATTGTTTCTAATGGTTCAAAGCTAACTAAATCATATAGAGAAATGATGTTATTCTCTTTTAATATTGCTGCCCGCATTTTTGATGCATCATATATTTCGGAGAATTCATTAATCGTTGTATTATAAAATTCTTCTTCAACTTCTTTTACTTTTACCTTTTTAATGAGCTCTTTTATTTGATAGTTATAAGATGATTCATCTCGATAATTCTGCATAATATTAGTATGTATCGTTGTTAAATTATCGTGCTTGATCCTGAAGTTTTCAAATTCTTGTCTTGTAATTAATGCCTTATCTACTTTAAATTGTTTGTTCAAAAATAAATAGTATTCTGACTCATTTTGTTCATAATCTAAGTTGATTTGCTCGTTTCCTTTTTCAACTCCACTCTTTAGTTTTGGAATCTGTTTTTCAAACATTTCTTGAAATTCATTAATAAAATTTTCAGCTTGATCAAGTTGAGATATAATCATTTGTTTTTGTTTTTTTGTCATAACAAACCATTTTATATTGAATAATGCATTAAATTTTAATTGGTGTATAGTCGAGTCAACAGAATTTATTCGATCTTTTTTATTCAAGATTATTTGAATATCTTCATCGTAGTGTTTATTGATATAAATCATTTTTTTAATTTTTGCTTGGTCATTATTTAAATTATTTCCCAATAATATATCTGTTAACTGGAATATTTCACCCTCTGAATGACTATTTCCATCTGATTGGTTTTCTTTCATAGCGTTTAACTTTTCTTGAACGATAGGCTGTTTAAGGTTGATTATTCCATTCTCTGCCTGTTTATTAATATTCTCGATTGACATAATCATCTGAGAAATAGACTGGTATATTTCTTGAAACTGACTTATATTAAGACTTGCTTCTTTATAATCCGGCTTCTGCATAATTAAGTTTACTCCTTTGATATATTCTAACTATATACAGTTTACCATCAAGTAAATATTTTTTCTTGCCCACATTAATTTTATATTAAAAAATTATAGATTGATTATTGCTACAAAAAAACCTGAACGATGAAAAATCGTTCAGGTCTTTTTCTATTCTAATAGTAAGTTGTGTCTACTTCTAAATCTGCTAATACAGAATCAATCGCAGCTAACTCTTTTTGTGTAAATTCAATCTTCATGGCACCTAAGTTTTCTTCAACTCGGTGTATTTTCGTCGTCCCTGGAATCGGTACGATAAAATCTTTTTGAGCTAGTTCCCAAGCCAAGACAATTTGAGCAGATGTTGCCCCTTTATCTTCAGCAATGCTACTTAATAAATCCAATACTGCCTGTTTATTCTCCATTACTTCAGGTTTAAAGCGTCCCATGAAACTTCGATAATCATCATTACCAAACTCTTTTTGTGAACTGTATTTTCCACTTAAGAAGCCTGTCCCTAATGGGCCATAGGCTACAAAGCCAATACCTAGTTCTTCACATAAAACAAACGATACGCCGCTTTTAGCAATGGCATTCCCGGCTGCCTCTTCGTTTCCATATGATTGAGCTGTGTCTATTGAACGGTAACCGACTTCTATCGCTTCACCAACTACGCGTTCACATTCGTCTAATTCCCCAATTTGAAAGACACCAAAAACTAAGATTGGCATTTCAATTCCATTAGATAATTTTACAGTTTACATAACAGTGGCTATACTCGTTTTTTGTTATTCAGCTTGTCTAATTCATTTATCCAATTAAGGTAGACCAAATATGTTGTAGGGTGCCATTCTCAATCAGTATATAAATACCTAATGGTATAAAGATAAGTGGTACAATTACTTGCTCGTATTTCTCAATTGTTTCATTAATCATCGGTAATGAGTATAGTTTATAACTCAACTCACATAATACAATAATTCCAATTGAAAAAACAATCCCAGTAAGCAATATACTCATCCCATTTAATGAAGCAAAGTATGGAACGTAAACACCTAGATTATCTGCTCCAGCTGCGATTGTGATTAATGCGACAGTGATGAAGAATTTATTGGTTTGATTATGATTAAATCGATTGATAACCTCTTCCTCATCATCTTCTTCGCCCTCACCCACTATATAACGGATTCCAAGATAGATTGGTATTAAACCAAGTAAGCCAATAATCCAGTCTTCTGGCAAAATGTTCACCATGTATGCGGCTATAAAACTCAAGAAAAATAATATGCTCGTACCAAGAAATTGACCAGCATAAATATGTTTTTTAATATGCGATATATCTGATTGAGTCAAAAGCACAATCAAAATCACTAAGTAATCAATACTCGTTGAAATATAAACACCTATTGCAGATAAAATCGTTTGAATCATAGAAGTCTCCTTTTTTATTGTAGTTTAAAGTACTTCTATTTAGCACAAACACATCAATTTAAATGTCGCTAAAGGATAAAACAATATAAAACTCACCTTTTTAACTCCTTAATATTTATTAAAACCGCTCCCGGTAAATCGGCATCGACATACAACGTGGTCCACCTCGTCCACGAACCAGTTCGCTTCCTTGAATTTTATGTAATTTAATTCCCGCCTCTTCAAGCAAAGCGTTCGTAACTGGATTACGATCATAGACAATCAACTCGCCTGGAGCAATCGCTAACGTATTCGCTCCATCATTCCACTGTTCGCGTGCGGAAGCTACTGGGTCGTCCCCTCCGCAACGAATGAGCGTTACTTTCTCCACCTTGAGCGCTGCTTCTAATATATTTTCTAAAGGTTTGGTTTCTTCTTTAATGTTCACTTCACCATTTTGACTTGTTATCGTATAGACTTTTAACTGGTTTTCGATTTCTGGATGTATCGTAAATTTATCATAATCAACCATTGTAAAGACTGTATCTAAGTGCATAAACTTACGGTTACTTCCAATTAGAAATGCTAACACTTGGCTATAGTCTGTATCTTCGAATAGATTTCGAGCGAGTTTTTCAATAGAACGAGCATCGGTTCGCTGTGAAATCCCAATAGCTAAGACATCTTCGGATAACACTAAGATATCTCCCCCTTCTATGTAAGTCGACTCTTCTCGAAAATAATATAAGGGCACGGGATTATCTTTCACGGCGGGATGATATTTGAAAATATACTTTCCATAAATCGTTTCGCGTTTGCGGGTCTCAGAATACATATGATTCAGTGAAATTCCTTGCCCAATCGTCGCGAAGGGGTCACGGGTAAAGTACAAACTCGGCATCGGATCAATTAATAAAGGATAATCCTTCTCCAATGTATCAAGCAAAGTCGTCCCTTCTTCAACATCCACTTCATCTTTCCTAAATCCAGCCATCGTCTTAAGAATTAATTCATAAGAACCTTCGATATTATCAAGCTTGTCTCTAACAGCTTGATAATGCGCGCCTGGTTCTAAGCCCGATTCACTCAACCATTCAGCAATAAACTCATCTCTTACATTGCCAAAATCAATTGCTTCTGCAGCTAGTTTTTCTAAATAAAGCACTTCGACACCATTCTCTTTTAATACTTGAGCAAATGCATCATGTTCTTTTTGCGCTGCTTCTAAAAAGGGAATGTCATCAAATAATAAAGTTGCAAGATTTGCAGGAATTAAATTTTCTAACTCAATACTCGGTCGATGGAGTATTACACGTTTCAATCGACCAATTTCTGAATACACTTGAATTGGCATGCTTGTCTTATCAGTCATCGTCTCTTCCTCTCTCTTTGCTATAACTTCATCTTAGCAGTTTGCTTAAAATGTTTGAAACGATTCGACTATCATTTAAATCAGAAACAATTCTACGATAAACACTAACATACAACTCGTCACCGCAACTTGAATTAAATTCGCTCCACGCCATGACATCAGAATAGCTCCGAGTAAAGCAATCAACCCTGATATCGGCGTTTGAGTGACTTGCAGTATAGCTGGAAACGTCATGACTGATAAAGTCACATAAGGAACATAGTATAAAAATGATCGGATAAATGGATGTTTAATTTGCTCTCTTGCTAATGTCATCGGAATCATTCGCATCATATAAAGTACTACTCCACTAAGTAGTAGATAAAGATATACATTATTCATCATGAATCACCTCATCTTCAATCGGATAACAGATAGCTGCAATACTTGCGATAATCAGCGTCAGCACAATCGTTACCATTCCAGATGAAAAACGTTCCACCAAACCAATAGCATCAGCCATAAAACTCGCCAAATATGAAAGTATAACGAAGAAAGCTATTGTACGATTTATTTTGGCTGAAGGTATGACTGCAGCTATAAACATTCCATATAATGCAACACTTAAAGCACTCACAGCACTTAATGGAAGTATATTACCTGCGATAACACCAATGAAATTTCCAACCGCCCACCAAAGTAATGAAGTCATTGTTCCATAATAGTAATACGGTTGAACGAATTTGTTTTCTGCGATTGATAAGCCGAATAATTCATCGGTAATTCCTAAACTAATTAAAAAACGATGAACCAATGGACTGTCAGGATGAACACGTTGACTCAAGGCTAAACTCATTAAAATATAACGCGCATTCACAACAATTGTAACTAATACTACTTCAAGCGCAACCGCATTTGATTCAAATAAATTATATACAGCATATTGCCCTGCTGATGCATTTAATAATAAGGCACTTAAAAAGCCTTGTAATGGCGTTAAGCCTGCATTTCTCGCTGCAATACCTAAAGTAAATGCCACCGAAAAATATCCAATAGCCAAAGGAATCGAATCCTTTAAACCATTTTTAAAATAATCAACGTTCCGTTTCACGCTCTCACCCTATCTATCTCAATCAATTTGATTGTTATATTGGTATTATATTATAGATAAGCCAAAAAGCTAGCTAGCTTTAAAAAAAGTTCGATTGTTTAATGGAATCGAGGCGGTTAACCGGCATATGGAATCTGGTATGACGGGAATCGAGTGGTTAACCGGCATATGAAATCTGGTATGACGGGAATCGAGCGGTTGGCCGGCATATGGAATCTGGTATGACGGGAATCGGGCGGTTGACCGGCATATGGAATCGGGTATGACGGGAATCGGGCGGTTAACCGGCGTACGGAAATTGGTTTGGTGATAATAGCCCAATCCAATTAACCCCGCCAATCTATTTCTCTAGAATAAAAAGAAGCCAGACAACGAGTCTAGGCTCCAATAGCTCTTATTAGTATGCAATAATACCGCTGACTGCTAATACTGCTTTACCGACTAATGAATCTAAATCAGCTTCTTCTTCCATTGTGTGCGCGCCTGAACCAATAATGCCCATACTACATAAAGTTGGTACTCCAGCAACTACACCAAGTGAAGCATCACTTACACCTTCGCTTTTATTTTTAACTAATGGTCCATAACCGCACTCAGATCCAACTTTAATAAAATGGTCTGCTAATTGACTTACTTCCAGTGTAAACTCCATCGCATCTAGAAATGACTCTACCGTATAACGGGAAGTGGTATCTTGTATGTGTGATGTCGTAACAATATTTTCTAGGTCACGAAGAATCTCATCTTTTGTAGCTTGATTTGAAAAGCGAATAGCGATATTAGCTTTCGCATAGGCTGGTATGGTATTCGTACTTACGCCCCCTTCAATCAAACCACAGTTAATCAGTTTACCGCGCTGGATATCAGTCTTGGATTCCAATTCAATAATCTTATATGCTAATTCGACAATTGCACTGCGCCCAATAGTTGCTCCGCCTCCTGAATGCGCCCCAATCCCATCCACTTCTAACGTAACCATCGCCCCACCTTTTCGACTCACTCCCAGGTGTTGGGCTTCGGTTGCAGGTTCAAAGTTTAACATCATCGCAGCTCCCTTCAGTTCTTCTAACATCACTTGGCGGGTATTGGAATGACGGTGTAAAGTTTCCTCATCTCCTATAAAGAGCATTTTAACTGGATGCTTTTTATAGCCTAAATGAATGAGTGCTTTCAATGTGTAAAGAGCAATAACTAAGCCACCTTTCATATCGGATATTCCAGCTCCTCTAGCAAAGCGGTCATCCATGTACTTGAAGCTGTGTTCACTTAAGACACCAGGTTGAAAGACCGTATCCATATGACCACTCAATACAATAGGCTTATCACTTTCAACTCCTTCTGGCTTGTATACACTCACAATTGTATTACCTGCGCGTTCCATTTCAATAATTCGGGATTCTAGTCCTAGTTGATCGAACTCCCTTTTAAACACCTCAATGATCGCATCAATTCCTTCTGGTTGTTCTGGCCCACTTTCAATATTTACGAGCTGTTCAAGTAGCGTTACCATGGTACCGTGTTGTTGAGACATATAATCTGATATTTGTTTGTATAGTATTTTCATTTAATCGCTCCTAATCTATGTAAACATCTTTGAATTGAATGACTCCAATAGTGTCCATCTCCATGTTATGCACATTATCTTTAACGACATATGCATTTGTATAAAAATACAAGGGGATAATCGGCATGGCATCCATAAATATTGCTTCAGCTTCTAATAATAACAATTCTCGTTTTTGAATATCTTTTTCAGATTGTGCTTCCTGGACTAATCGCTGGTAATTCTCATCTTCCCATCCCGTATGATTACGTCCATTACTCGTCGAGTAATACTGTTCTATAAATGATGCGATATCTGAGTATTCATACCCTTCACCGCGACGTCCTAATTGATAATCCAATTGACTCATATTGGATAAGTGAACTTGAAATTCCGTCGTTTCAATTGTTACATCAATGCCTAATTCTTCAATCCAACCTGCTTGAATAAACTGGGCTACCGCTGAATGTTCCTCACTTACATTTGTTGACATAGATAGTTGCAAGTCACTTGGTTGATTCAAACCTAATTCTTCCAACCCTTTTGCTAAATACTTTCGCGCCTGATCAAAATCAGCGTCCTCAATATAAGCTTGGTCTTGAGTGGCATTCGTCGCTGTTGGACCCACAATCCGAAGTGCAGGGGTTTGACCTGCTTTCGTTACATTCTCAATGAGCCCTTGACGATTCACAGCCAACGCGAGCGCTTTTCGAATGTTGACATTCGATAAATGCGGGTCATTAATGTTCATCGCATAATTATAAAAAGCCGCCATATCTGACACTTTTAATTCTCCAGATTCTTTATGAATATCAATCATCTCTGGCGAAATAGTATGGAATGGCATACCTAAGTAATCCAAATCCCCATTTAAGTACATTGTATTCGCAGTCGTCATTGATTCTACAATTTGAACGTGAATCGTCTCCAATTGGACTGATTCACTATCCCAGTACGTCGGATTCTTCGTTATTGTGTAATCACTTTGATGATTCCATTCACTTAACATAAATGGTCCGTTATTTAAGAATAACTCTCCAACCTCTTGTCCCCACTCTGAATTCTCTGCCACAATATGCCTAGGGACAGGATATAGCTCAGGTAATCTACCCGTATACTCTAAAAACTGTGGTGTCGGCTGGTTTAATGTTACTTCCAATGTCAAATCATCCACTGCTATTATTTTGACATCATCTGCTACTCCCTCCCCTTGATGATAAGCTTCTGCACCTTCTATCATGTAAAGCTCAAAGGCTCCTGGGGAAGCCGTCTCTGGGTTCAAGACTCGTTTCCATGCATATTCGAAATCCTCTGCTGTTAAAGGAGTCCCATCACTCCAAGATGATTCTCTTAAGTGAAACGTATAAGTTAATAAGTCCTCACTCACATCCCAACTCTCTGCAATCCCTGGTTCAACATTTCCTTGGATTGTTGGACGCGTCAATCCGTCAAAGATATTCGCGATTAGTGCAATAGAATTTTTATCAGTTGCTAAGCCGGGATCAACAACAGGTTCATTCGCTGTTGCTAAATTTAGTGTCTGTTTCGATTCAGTCGCTGTTGTTTGATTCGACGAAAAAACTGAGATAACCAATCCAATCAACATGAATAAACTTACTGCATAAGCTATTTTACGTTTCATCTTTCCACCCTCTATTATTAATATTCAATTCCAAAGAAAAACCCGCCTAGAAAAAATCTAAGCGGGTTCTCTGAAAATAGATAATAATAGACTATTATCCTATAAACTCGCATAGATTTTTAAATCTATGCAAGCATGACGAATCAAGCTTCACACAGATGGAGTCGTACTCCACCAGAAGCTTACTGTAAATGGATTCAATTGTAGATGTGTTAGAGAATTCATTTGGATTCGTCCTTTCCTTGATAATTGTTAATTACAATATACCATGTATTATTTAATTAACAAGGATTATACTCATTAAATTTTAATATAGGAACGCTGAAACGATTAAGACAGCAATTAATGCGAGCAAGTGCCCACCATTTATTATAATAAATTGATGTTTGAATCCACGTCTAATTGATAAACCTGTTAAGTTATTGAACGTAATCGTTACACCAGATTGTGGCACTGCCGTTAATGTCGCTGATGCTATAACAGCAACTCGGTGAATAAGTTCAGGACTGATTCCCATTTCTAAGTAATTAGGCGCAAAACTTTCCATTACAATACCTAACGCACCAGAAGATGATCCCGTTATACCTGCGAGTAATGATGATGCGACAGCTAAGCCGATAATAGGATTACCGGGTATAGCCATAATCATATCTTGGATGATAGCGAATCCTGAAGCACTTGTTAAAACTGAACCAAATGCCACTGAACTTGATGTAGAGAATGCTGGCATGACCGATCCAGCAGCACCATTACTAAGAACAGTATTTTGAGATTCTATATATTTATTGTATAACAAAGCACTTAGAATAATAGCTACAGTCAATGCAATCAAGATTATATGTGGTACTTTACTAAAGATTAAAATAATCGCGATTAAGCTAATGATCGGTGTTAAACTAAGCATGACACTTGGCAAATTATCTTCATTCACTTCAACCTCTTCTGCCATTTCGACTTGCTTACCTTCACCTAAATAACTATAAAATGTTTCATTTTTTCGAACACTTTTATTTAATTCAAACTTCATGTAAAGCAATCCGAACAAAATCATGACAACTGTTGCTACGATACTCAAGAGAGGAGCAGATGTTAATGTTGTTCCTAAAGCAGTCGTAGGGACGGCGTTTTGAACAGATGGTGCTCCAGGTAACATTGACATAGTAAATGTCGCCATACCGAAGAATAATGGAATCGGGAATAGTTCCCAGTTAATATCCATTCGTTTGAATATCGGTCTAGCTAATGGTACAAGCGCGAACATCACCACATACAAACTAATTCCACCATAGGTTAATATAGCAGCAATCGATGATAGCGCTACCATTACTGCGTATTTATTTTTAAGCCCAACTTTGCTTAAAATAAAATTAGCAATGGAGATCGTTGCATTACTCTTCTCCATATACTGGGCTAATATCGCCCCCAACAAGAAGATAGCAAAGTTATTAATTAAGAAGCCAGCTAACCCAGCCATATAAGATTGTTCTGGTCCTATTAGACTAGCAAAAATATCCATCCGATTCGTTAAAATAACGATTAATGTGGCAAGTGGAGCCGCAATAACAATATGTAAACCTCTAACAGCCATCACAATAATAGCTATAATTGCAACTACAATACCTAAAATTCCTAAGATTTCCATCAGAAACCTCCTTATTTAGTTTTCAAAACAAGCAGGGATTGAAGAGTCATATCTATATCAACCCCTATTTGTTCTAATTAAAATTAAACGCATCATGTTACCTTCATATTCTATGAATTACTTAAACTTTCTGTCCTTCAACTGCTTCTAGAATCATCTTAGTAATTTTAGGTTTGTCGATTTTACCAACTGAATTTCTCGGAAATTCATTGAATTCTAAGTAAAACTTTGGAACCTTATGTACTGCTAATCGAGTCTTGCAATACTCTGCTAGGATCATTGCTGCATCTACACTCGGTTCATTGAGTATGACAGCTGCAGCTACAGATTCTCCCCATTTTTTATTAGGATATCCTACAACTATGACATCATGAATCAGTTGATGTCGAATCACGACCTCTTCTACTTCAGATGGGTAGACATTTTCCCCACCAGTAATTATCATTTCTTTTTTTCGACCAACAATCGAGTAATTTCCCTCTTCATCCACTTTGGCAAAGTCACCTGTTCGGACGTAGTGTTTGTAAAATGCTTCTTTTGTAGCTTCTTCATTATTCCAGTACCCGCTAAACGTATGATTTCCAGCGATTAGTAACTCACCAATTTCACCCGGAGCTACCTCTTCATTTGCTTCATCAACGAGTAAAATATCACTAAACATAATGGGTTTTCCAACAGATCCTCTTCTTGTAGAAGCTTCTGCTGGTGCTATCCAAAAATTATTTGGTCCAGCTTCTGTTAAACCATATGAATCAATCAAAGGTAAATCGGCATTATTAAAAGCATCATAGACATCACTTGACATCGGTGCGCCTCCAGATACAAATAAATCAACTGATGTCATCTCAGAGATATCTATTTCTTGTGTATTCATTAAATCATAGTACATTGTTGGAACCATGAAAATTTTCGTTGGTTGATATTCTTTCACTAACTCAAAAGTGAGTGTTGCTTCAAATGTCGGCTGAATAATAAGCTCACCTCCAGCCATTAACAGCGGTGTAACCAAGCTAAATAATCCGGCTGTATGGAACATAGGCGTGATTGTTATCGTTCGATCATCTTTCGTTATTCCCCAACTTGGTAAAGAATTCAATGCATTGCTAATCATAGCTCGGTGACTAATCATAGCCCCTTTCGGCTGCCCTGTTGAACCACTTGTATAGATAATAACTGCCGGATCTTCTTGTTGAACTGGATAATTTCTGAATTCTGTTGTCTTATCATTATTTACGATAATGTCATATTTAACACTATCCACGTCAATCAATCTAAAGTGTTCCGTTTGATAATAAAATGGATATCTAAAGTCTGACTCATATGCAACGATTACTGGTTGATTATCATTAAGTATAGACATTAATTCATTTTCTTTTAATCGCCAATTTATAGGCGTAAATATCGCGCCTAGTTTAGTACAAGCAAAGAGAAAATCTAGATGACTTATACTGTTTTGAGCAATGAGAACTACCCGATCACCGTATCCTACATCTTGTTGTCTTAAATACGCAGCTAAGTTAACCGCTCTTTGATTTAACTGTTCATAACTCCATTTTCTATTAAATTTCGGATCCACAACAGCATTTCGGTTTGGTGTTAAATTTGCTCTTCCAGCTAACCAATCAATTTTCATTGCAACGAATCCTCCTTATTTTATTTTTTATACATCTATTTAAACTGACTGAAATCTGCGCGTTTTCCAGCAATCGTTGCTTTTAAGCCTACTAAAGCTTCTTCAGATTTAAATATGTCAGATAAGCGTGATAATTCATAATCGATACCATCATCAATGGATAATTTAGTTTGCTCATCAATAATATGTTTAATTTCTTTAACTGAATTTGGTCCTTTATAACCAATCGTTTTCGCAGTCTTTTGTGCAAACTCTTCAGATACACCATCAGCAGCTTCACCTGCTAATGTTTTTTCAATATTTTCATCCGAAAAGGCTGTTAGTATTTCTTGGTAATCTGTAGGTATTTCACGATCAGCGTACTTATCAAATTGTCCTGCTTCAACTAAATCGCTAATCGTTTGGTTGATTTCAGCTGGCTTCACTAAACTAGATACAATTCCTAATTCATGAGCTTGCTGAGCTGTAATACCGCGTCCTGTTAATACATAGTATTTAGTTAATTCTTTACCTAAATGTTTATTGAATCGTAACATTCCACCATAACCTGGATAAATTCCTAAACCACTCTCTGGGAATCCGAATGAACCTTTATCTGTTGCGATAATAGCTTGGGTAGATAATGCTAATTCAGAGCCCCCACCTAGTGATAAACCATCTAAAATTGTAATCGTTAATTTGTCAGATGTTTCCATACGACGGAACAATTTGTGTCCTTTTGCTGTAAATTCAACAATATCTTCAACTTTATCATTCACTGCTCCGTCAAGGAAGAACTTCAAGTCGGCTCCAGCTACAAATGCTTTCCCTGCACCACGGAATACGATGGCTTTGACGCTCTCATCTGCTTCAGCTTTATTGAATGTATCTTCTAATTGTCCAACAACTGTAGGGTTCAAAGCGTTCATCGCTTCAGGACGATTGATTGTAATCGTTGCAATGCCATCAGCCACTTTATAATCGATAAAATTGAAGTCGAATGGCTCATCCAATTCTGCTTGCTTACTTAATATTCCAGCTACTGGGAAACCAGGTCTAGAATCGCTTAATTTTTTTACAATATCGTAAATGTACTTAACACCGTATTTATTTGCTAATTGGAATGGACCTGTCTTCCATCTAAGTCCAACAACAGCTCCACGGTCCGTATCTTCAATCGAAGCGACCCCTTCATCAACTAATGCCGTTGCTGCACCAATCGATGTTGCTAACAAGCGTTCTGCAATGATATCGAATTTAGATTCATCCACTTCACCATCTTCCACATCCCAGAACTCATTCGCTTCTACTTGGTCAGCTAATGTTTTTGGTGGAGAATAGAATTCACTAATTTCTGCAGCTAAAGTATTAGCAGAATGATACGCAATTGGAATACCAGAAGCATTCATTAAAGTGAATGGTCCCATACCGATTTTGAATGTTTTCTCTGCTGCTTTATCGATCGTTGCTTTATTTGCTACACCTTCTTCATATAAGCGTACACTCTCGGTTAACCAAGGTACGAAAAATCGGTTAACTGCGAAACCAGGTGAATCCTTTACAACGATCGCTGTTTTATTATGTAAATCTGCAAACTTATTAGCAATCGCTACTGTTTCTTCACTCGTTCCATCATGTGAGATAATTTCTAACAAACGATTCTTAGCAGGATGGAAAAAATAATGCATTCCAATAAAACGATCAGGTCGGTTCGTCACTTTAGCTAAATCCCGAATATAAAAACTAGATGTGTTTGAACTCAGAATTGCTTCCGGTTTACAAACTTCATCCAATTGTTTCAATACAGCAGTCTTAACGTCCATATTTTCAAATACTGCTTCAACTATAAAATCTATGTCTTTTAAATCATTATAATCTGTTGTTAGTGTAATTAAATTCAACGTCTTTTCTACATACGCTTCATTAAATACACCACGTTCAATTCCTTCATTCAGCATGTCTTTAATCTTTTGAAGTCCATTTTCTACTTGCTCTTGAGTCACATCCACTAAAGTTACTGGGATACCTTCTTGAGCTATTTTTTGAGCAATCCCTGACCCCATTGTACCGGCACCGATAATCGCAGCTGTAAATTTCTCACTCATATTCTCACTCCTATAATTTTGCCTCGCTATTTATTTTTAAAATATATAGTTTGACCCTCTATTCGAAAGCCAAACTAATATAGCGCTTGATTATTTCTTGTAGTTTCCATTCTCTAATAACAATGCAATACCTTGTCCTCCACCAATACATGCAGATGCGATAGCATAGCGAATTTCTGGACGGTTTTTAAATTCATATAATAACGATGTAATAATACGTGCACCAGACATACCTAATGGGTGTCCTAATGCTACTGCACCACCATGTGGGTTAAAGTTATTCTTGTAGAAGTCTGAATCTTCTTCAATACCTAATTCAATTAAACATCCAATGGTTTGAGCCGCAAATGCTTCATTAATTTCCAAAACATCAATATCTTTTTCCAGATCAAGGCCTTGGCGCTCTAATAAGTCTTTGATTGCATAAACGGGACCTAACCCCATAACTTCAGGTGCACACCCAGAAATTTGATAATCTACAACGCGAGCCATAACGTCAAGACCCTTCTCTTCTGCAACTGATTGTGTTGTAAAAATTTCGAATGCTGCACCGTCATTTAATCCTGATGCATTCCCTGCTGTTACAACGCCATCTTTTTCAAAAGCTGGTCTTAGCTTAGCTAAGCTTTCCATACTTGTACCTGGACGAGGGTGACCATCTGTTTCTACAGTTGTAACTTTCCCACGACGACCTGGTACATCAACTGGAACGATTTCCTGAGCGAAGCGCCCATCTTCTAAAGCTTTAGCTGCTTTACGTTGAGACTCAACGGCGAATTCATCTGAACGTTCACGTGTAATTGAATACTTACGCGCTACGTTCTCAGCAGTGTTACCCATATGCCCAACTCCAGAATCTTTACCAGATGCAGAACGGTGTCCTTCTAAGTTAGCATCAATAAGAGTTTGATCTCCCATTTTAAATCCATCGTACCGAACTGATTCTGGTAAGTAGAATGGAGCTCGAGATAAAGATTCTGCTCCTCCAGCGGCAATCATCGTTTTGTTCGATAATAATAATTCTTGTACTGCAGAAACGGCAGATTGAATACCTGATCCACAAATTCGATTAATTGTCATCCCTGTCATGGCTTTAGATAAGCCGGCGTTGATTCCGATAATATTCCCCAAGTTATTCGTTGTTTGTGACCCTGTAACGTGTCCAACAATAACCTCTTGAATATCTTCTTTAGCTACATTAGCACGCTTAATTGCTTCTTCTAATGCGATAACTCCTAAGTCTTCAACTGGAACTGTTTTTAAGTCTCCTAAATACGCTCCTACAGGTGTACGCGCTGCTCCAACGATTACAATTTCTTCTTGTTTTTGCTTTAACATGTTTTTCTCCCTTTCCTAGTACAATGATTCGAATATTTTTTAAGAAAAGCCTTGTATATCGAACATATACAAGGCTTTAAATGTCAGTCTTAATGGCTTAAATAAATGCCCCGATACCTGTGTAGTAACGTCCAATGATTAATGAATTCACTTCATGTGTTCCTTCATATGTATACATACCTTCTATATCAGCGAAGAATCTTGGAATATCATATTTAAGTAATAAGCCATTTCCTCCAGCAACTTCTCTAGCTAATGCTGCTGTTTCTCTTGCTCTTAATCCATTATGTAACTTAGCCATTGATGACGCTTCTTCTTTATAGATACCTTCTTCTTGTTGCTCAGCTAAACGGTAAGCAAAGGCTAATGTCGCTTGTGCGTTCATTGCCATACGAGCTAATTTCTCTTGAATTAATTGGAAACTAGCAATTGGTTTTCCAAATTGTTCACGTTCACGTGTATATTTTAATGCAGCTTCAAATGCTCCTGCTGTTGCTCCAGCTAGTAACCATGCTACGTCTGAGCGTGTATTACGAAGGATTTTAGCAACGTCTTTCCATGAGTTAATCTTTTGAGCACGTTGAGACTCAGGTACTTTTACATCTTTCATAATAATCTCCGCATTTGGCATCGAACGGAAAAATGCTTTCTCTGGTGTAACAAAGGTCTCTACTCCTTCTGTTTCTCGTGGAATATAGAACATTTTAACTTGACCATCTTCAGTATCACGTGCAAATATTGCTAACATATCAGCAATTGATGCGCCTCCAACCCACTTTTTGTGACCGTTTAGTGTCCACGTATCACCGTCACGTGTTGCAGTTGTTGCCATACCACCCGCGACGTCTGATCCGTGATCTGGCTCTGTCATACATAATGCTCCCCAGTTATCAAAAGAGCGGACACCTGGCATTAATTCTGCTACCTGTTCTTCACTACCACCTAAACGAACACATTCATGGTATAATCCACCATTTTGTGTATAGAACGTTCCTAAAACTGGGTCAGTTTTTGCAATGGTATACGAACGGAATCCACGGAATAATTGAGAAATATAACCATCTTCGCGGCCTTCTAATAGACGAGGATCGTCCATTAAATTTAAGTCTAAAATTTTCTGTACTTCTTCTAATGGGAACGTCGCATCATGCCAATGCTTTGCTAATACAGGGTGTAAGTCATTTTTTAATACTTCTTCTAATTCAGCTAAAACTTCTTTTTCACCCTCTGTTAATTTTGATGAATAGTTATATAAATCTGAATAGAATAACTTTTCTTCTTGAAAATCTTTATCTGCTCTTGACTCTTTAACCATTTGTAAGTCCTCCTAATGTTTTGTGCTTTGTATCTTGAATATGTATTATGCCTTCAAACTATTTTCTTTAATAATGTCCTTTAAACCGCCCCAATTTTCTTGGAAAATATCTGGGTTCATTTCTTTTAAGTCTTCTGAAATTAAAGGTTCAAATTCCATGTAATCTAAAATGTCTTTCTGAACATCTACACCTGGTGCGTATTCAATTAATCTGATTCTTCCATCATGCAAATCAAAAACTGCTCGCTCTGTTACATATAGAAGTTTTTGTCCATTTTCAGTAGCGTACTTACCTGAGAAACTGACTTGCTCAACCTTATTAACAAATTTCGGTCCTTTACCTTGATCAGTAATAACTAATTTTCCGTCTTTAATGTGAGCCTTTCCACCAATTGTAAATGTTCCAACGAAAACTAAATGATGCGTATTTTGCGAAATGTTAATGAAACCACCTGGGCCAGGTACTTTAGGTCCAAATTTTGTTACGTTATTATTTCCTTCTGCATCAATCTCACCAATACCTAAAACTGATAAATCCAGACCGTTACCATCATAGAAATCAAACTGGTTTGCCATTGGTATTGATGCTTCAGCGTTGCGTGCACCTCCGAAGTCTAAGCCACTATTTGGCTTACCACCCCATAATCCCATCTCTAAAGTAACTGTATACTCATCTGCTACTCCCTCTTCAGATGCTACAGATGCAACCATATCTGGTGTTCCAATACCAAGGTTAATTAATGAATCTGGAGATAATTCCATTGCAGCACGACGTCCGATAATCTTACGTGTCGTTAACGGTAATGGTTTCTCAGATCCTAATGGTACTTTTACATCGTTTGAGAACTCTGGATTAAAATACGTACCCATTGTTTGGTAGTGATATTCTGGTTCAGATTCAACGATATAATCAATTAAACCACCTGGAACAAGAATTTCTTTAGCATGAAGTTGACCATTTTCAACGACTTTTTTAACTTGAGCAATAACTATACCGCCCTTTTTTTTAGTCGCCATAGCTAACTCAAGTTGCTCTAATTTACATGTCTCGTCTTGTACGTTTAAGTTCCCGTTCTCATCAGCGTATGTACCACGGATGAATGCAACGTCAATATCGAAATCTGGATATTTTAGCCACTCTTCTCCATCGAATTCAACTAATCGAACTAGCTCTTCAGTCGTCTTTGGTGTTGATTTAGCACCTTCTAAACGCGGATCCACGAATGTCTTTAATCCAACTTTTGTTAAGAAGGGTTTCCCACCAGCGATTGATCTATATAATTGAGTGAATACTCCTTGAGGGAATAAGTATGCTTCAAGTTTATTGTCTACAATTGCTTTTACTGTGTTTGGAGATGATCCAACATGTCCTGCAATGATACGTTTTAATAAACCATCTGCTAATAGGTGGTCTGCACCTCTTCCAGGTGTATTATTACCAATTCCACATGACCACATAAACGTAATATTTTTAGGATGTTGTTCTTGTTCGTAACGTTCTTTAACTCCTACTAATAATTGTTCTGGTAATCCTCCGAGTCCAAAGGTTGCTGTAGCTAATAAATCCCCATCATTAACTAACTTGGCTGCCTCTAAATAAGAAATCACTTTACTTTTTTTTGCCATTTAAATTCTCCTTTAATGTTTTATTACTTTAAACATTTTTTTGAACTTGATTTGATTTAAATTATTCGTAGTCGTAGAATCCTTTACCAGCTTTCTTACCATTACGCCCTGCACGCATCATGTTTTTCATTAATAAAGGTGGAGCCCAACGGTTGTCAGCAAACTCTTTTTGGAAGTACTCCATCACAAAGTATCCGATATCTACACCTGCATAATCTTGTAACTCAAATGCACCCATTGGATGGTTTAATCCGTAACGCATTGCTTTATCAATATCTTCTTTTGATGCAATACCTTCTTCTAAGACTTTAATCGCTTCAATAAATTGTGGAATCATGATACGATTCACAATAAATCCGGGTACGTCTTTTTTCACTTCTACAACTTCTTTTTTAGCACTTTCAGCTACTTGGCGTAACGTTTCGACTGTTTCATCTGATGTCTCTAATCCACGAATAACTTCAACTAACTTCATAATTTGTGCTGGATTAAAGAAGTGCATTCCTGCAACACGTGATGGATTTTTAACTACTGAAGCAATCTCAGTAATTGACATTGATGAAGTATTTGTTGCTAATACAACATCTTCACGAACAATCTCATCCAACTCTTTAAATACTTGTTGTTTGATATCCATATCTTCAATAACAACCTCAATAACTAAATCAACATCTTTCATATCTTGTAGTGAAGTTGTTGCTGTAATTCGATTTAGAACTTCTTGCTTACCTTCTTCTGTTAACTTACCTCGCTTAATACTGTTATCCATGAATTTGCTAATTCGATCTAAACCAGTTTGTACGTACTCTTCTTTTATATCTCTTAAGATTACTTTATAGCCATTAGTAGCCATCACATTCGCAATTCCTGCTCCCATTGCTCCTGCTCCAACCACTCCAATTGTTTTAATATTTGCCATTTTACTTCCGCCTTTCATATCAGTTATCTTATTTATACTCATATAATACCTTTAACTGAAAGCGGTATCATTGTAGGTTATGCGGAAAAAAATTTTGATTTTTGAACACTTTGTAGGAAAACGTTTTCAAAACAGTCAAAGAGATACAAAAAAGCTTCGCTATTAAAGCAAAGCTTATTCTATAATCATCTTATTTAAAAATATCATTTCCATGAAGTTCATATAATTTATATGCTAAGACAAGATTAAATCGTTCATCGAAATTATCAAGTTCAAGATCTAAAATTCCTTGAATCTTTTCTAGACGGTAATTTAACGAACTCCTATGAATGTATAATTCACTAGCTGTCGCACTCACATTACCATTATTCGCTAAAAAGACTTTCAATGTGTCGAACAAATCAACTTGTTGATTATCTGATAATTCATATAACTTTTTTAGATAATTATTAACAAACAACTCAGACGCTGGATTCTCCTTGACCCAATTAAGTATTGTGTAAGATCCCATTTGGTCAAAAAAAGCATATGGTTGTTCAAATTCAGATTTTAGTAAAATATTCGTCACTTGTTGGGCTTTTTGATAATTTTCATAATATTGACTTGGTATTTCAGCAACCCCACCGATTCCAATGACAAAGTCTATCGCATATCCATTTTCTTCTATAGAACGCTTCAAGTAATTGTATTGATTCTCCCAGTAGTTTTTCGAAATTACTTTAGTTACGGGTGTAAAAATCACTAATTGATCCTCGATAACTGCTGTAATGACCTTACTATTATAATTTGTAATCAATACACGCATAAGATCAATATGTTTATTGGTTTTTGCCTTTTCTTCAATGATATTCTGAGCTGAATACTCTGGTAAGCTTATTCTTAAGATTGAAATTCTATAGGGCATATACAAATCCCAGTTAAATAAATTGGCATATTCTAAAATGTCCTGTACATCCTCAATAGATTTGTACAACAAACGCTCTACAAATGATCCTTTTATTTGTTCTTGAGCATTGATTGCAATTTTTTGTTTTGTAAATTGTAAAGAATATACGTTTTTAATCATATTAATAGTCAAGGCTAGGAGTTCCATGTCAAAATTATCTGGCAAAGCAATTCCAATATAAGCATGTATTTCTTTACCATCAGATATTGGCATACCATCAAAAATATAATCTTCATTAATAACAAAATCAAACGTCACTTGTTTTAATGTGCGATTCTTTCTAGCGTACATTCCAGCTTCTTTAACTGCTTGCTTTGAAAATACATCATCATCGTGTAAGTAAAAATCTATCACATTGAAAAAGCGATCATATAAGATGATACTACTATTAAGTAGTTCCCCTAACTTCTCATTCATTTCTGTAAAGCCATCTGATTTTATTGTAAATTTCATCATTTCTTGTTGAACCTTAAGCATATTCTCTAATGCTTTCTTCTGTTCTTTCTCTTTATTAATCAGTTGCATATTTTCATAGTTAACTGAAAAGTAATTTCCAAATATTTCTAATTGATCTAAATCATAGCCAGTATAGATGTGCTCTGAGTCTTTCTCAGCATATAAAACGCCAATTAATTCCATATCTACGGTTAAAGGAACCGTTATTGAATGGTGACCCACTCGCTCTACGTTTGGAAAGTATGTATTCAATAAATTATCTTCGGTTAATTCGATAATACTATCTTTCTTTACATATCCATAAGTTGCTGGTTGCATAATTAAACTGTTCTTTTCTTCATTAAAGAGATAAATAGCTGCAGAATTTGACTGTGATTCCCTTCCACTAAATCCTGTAACAATCGATACAAGTTCATCCACTGTTGTATCATGATCCTTTTGATTAGCTATTAAGTGCATATCAAACATTGATTTTCTTTTATGTTTGTTTCGATTAATCAAATCTAATACAATCGCTACATACTCACCTAATTCATCAAAATGACTTCGCATCTCATCATATAGTATCGTATCTTCTTGGTATCCTACAATAACGAGACCGTGAGCTATATCTTCATCTGAGATTGGCATTGTAAACCACGTTGAAAAATTGTTGTCGTCAAAATAATTTCTTAATACCGAGTCGTGTGCTAATAAATCATTTTCTTTTGTCATACTTCCTTCTAATAATAATGGATTAATATCTTTAGCTGGAAATGGAAATAATACATCGAGCTTAGAAGATTCTTCTCCACTCGAGTTCATTACTAATTGATCTCCTTCGATTATTCCAATTGCGACAACATCGCAATTGAAAACATTCAAGAATGAATCCGTTATATACTTTAATACTTCTTCTCGTGTATCAATTTTCAACATCTTTCGACTTAACTCGCTCAAGTGAACTGTTAATGAGTCTATAAATTTGCTTTTATCTTGCTCAATCACTTCATGTTCTCCCATTCATACTTCCTCCTAGAAACCGCTATCATTTCATTCAACTTTATTGTAGCATATTCAATAATGGTTTAGGTTATTTCTTTTCCATCCTCAACCACCATCATTTTTCGCATAAAAAAATACCTTCCTAATCTATAAGAGGTATCTTTCTGCACGTGACAGGGATATTTAGCTTACTTATTAAATATCTTTGGCCCTTTACGCATGTTTTTTATATTATTTTTTGGCTCGGCCATTTTTTTAGATCTTCCGCCACCAACCTGTTTCTTTTTAATAATCTCTAACATTTTCTCTTTTGAATTCATTCTTCCTCCACCTTCATCTTTTCTTCTACACACTCTGTTTATATTAAGGGTTTATAGTTTGTTGTTGCATTCGCAGAACTCATCTCGTGACGCCACTGACCTCTGTCTATTTTCACAATGATTCATTTTACCTGATAAATTGTCAAGTAACAACTTTTTATTTAAACGGAATACAGTCTCATCAGTTTTTCAATATCTAATTTACCTGGATCGCTCATATCAACGAAATAAGGTAGCTGCCATTGCTGTGTTTTTGTCGCTTGATTGCTAGTCGGTATATCCCAACTTGGGTAAACTCTTAATGCCATTTTCCCTTTTGTAGAGCTTGAACTGAGGATGCTTTGTCTGAAAAGCTCTTCTTTTGGTAAAATGAATTGGCCAAATTCATTATCACTTTTAAATACCGTAACAACTAATAAATCAGGTGCCGCTGAGTATTTATAAGGTTGGTTTTTATTATTATCATCTTTTTCCCAAATGGCAACAAATTGACCTATTTTTGTTAGTGTAATATTTGCGACTCTAAAACGGACTGATGTTGAAGATACTTTAAAGATACCTGCTCCGTACTTAGCATTTTGTTTCTCTTCTTGGATTGATGAAATCGCAATGCCGTTTGGTTTATAAATCTTTTCATTTATATATGATAATGCTGTGTAAAAATCTTTCATTGACACACTTCCTTTACCTCGTTCAGCAGTGATGGTCTATTCTGCTTAAACTATTTTGATGCGAATTAATATTACAGACAATAACTTCTATCAGCGATTAAGACACGATTACTAACTTCTTACACGATAAGTTATCTATGATTTCTCCCACCTATAATAAATAAACGATAATAAGTGTCCATTCATTTTAAATTCATCTTTGGCTGTTTCAATATATTGAAATTCATTTTTCTCTAAGATTTTTCGGGATGCTATGTTAATTGTAGTTGTCTTCGCTGATATCTGTCTGATGCCTAACTGATTGGTGGTATCTAATAGTATCCTCAACGCCTTGTTAGCAATTCCTTTTCCAGTATATGCTTTCCCCACTCTATAGCCGACATGACCACGCCTCTTTGGTTGTTCGATATCCACTAAATTCATTCTTCCAAGAACTACACCTTCTTGATTCATAATTAAATAAAAATAAGATAAACCTTGATCTTGTTCGTCGATTAAAGCTTTGTTTCTTTGTATAAATGTTTCTAAGTTATAATAATCATCCCCACGGCTCGGAACCATTTCTTCAAAATAACCTCTGTTTTCAAGTTCAAATTTAAATAGTTTTTCAAAATGTTTCTCTTGTAATTTCACTAACATAATATTTGACATAATTATCTCCAGTTCAATGATTCTAATGTGGTGTACTCATTCAAGATTGCTTCTATCCAATATTTATAGAACTTTTATTGATTGGTCTAGCAAATAAAGCTACTCTCCCTTTGCCTAACACAGTTGTATTAATTCTAACACATAACGAGTATTAGTCCTTTATTTCGTTAAACATTTTTTATAAATCGAAAAATAAATTAATGGAATCAGGCAAAAATTTTGTATATATATATGGAGGTGTAGCTATTTATGAAAACATTACAAACACAATGGCTTATGGTTATGAATGAATTTAATCAGTTAGATGCTTCAGATAAATATAAATTACACATCGGTTTATTAGGCAATGTTGGTGAAGGACAGTTTAAAAACGATTGGATTCCTAAATATTTGCATAAAGATGCATATGTATTCAAAGATTTTTGGTTTAATGTATTTGATCAATACCATCAAATTGACTTCGTTATTTTCAATCACAAAACAATTGAACTTATTGATATCAAGAATTTTGAGGGGTCGCTGCATTTTGATAAAGAAACGTTTTTCGTCAATAATAATGAAGTACTTAAAAATCCCTTACCTAAAGCACAGGAACATGTCCGCTTTATGAAAGAATGGCTATACCGGAATAATCTGCCTGAAGTTCAGATAAATGGAAATTTAATATTTATAAATCAACATGCTAGTTTAAGTGGTGTACCAAATACTGAGATCAAATGCATGATGCCAAATGAAATACGGAATTACCTTCGTAATATCCAAATTCACCCTCGTTCACATAAATCTGAACGGATTATAAATGCCTTTTTGAAAAATGATTTGGAATGCCCCTACTTGCCGCCAATACTGGATAAAAAGTTGATGCACCGCGGTTGGAAATGCCCTGCTTGCCAATCACGCGAATTCGATAATGGAAATAGACATTTCCTTTGCTCTTGCGGTAGCTCTTTTTCAAAAGAGAAGTTTGCTGTTGAAGAAATTTGTAAATATGGTGTTTTGTATCACCATAAGGATATTTATTTGAATGAGTTAACTGAGTATTTTGATGGGCTGTTTAATAAGTCGTTTTTGAATAGCTGTCTTCGCCGAAACTTTACAAAATATGGTAGAGGTTATCAAAACCCACGTAAACTCATTGAGTATTACCAACCTAATAAGATATATCGTTACAAAGATAAAATAGTTAAGTAGTTTTGTGTCCTTGAGGATTTCTCAAGCGCACATTTGGACGCTTTTGTGTCCTTGAGGATTTCTCAAGCGCACGTTTGACTGCTACTGTGTCCTTGAGGATTTCTCAAGCGGACATTTGGACGCTTTTGTGTCCCTGAGGTTTTCTCAAGCGCACGTTTGACTGCTTTTGTGTCCTTGAGGATTTCTCAAGCGCACGTTTGACTGCTTTTGTGTCCCTGAGAGTTTTTCAAGGACACTGATCTATATTTGCGCAAAAAAAGACACCTTCCAATTGGAAGATGCCTTGAAATCGTAAAATATATAAATATTAACGTTTTGAGAATTGTGAACTCTTACGCGCTTTTTTACGACCTGGTTTTTTACGTTCAACCATACGTGGGTCACGTGTAAGTAGACCAGCTGATTTTAATGTTGAACGGAAATCAGGATCAACATTTAAAAGTGCACGAGCGATACCGTGACGGATTGCTCCTGCTTGACCTGAAACTCCACCACCATGAACGTTTACTAAAACGTCGTAGCTACCTAAAGTTTCTGTAGCTGCAAATGGTTGTTTCATTACTTCGTGTAAGTGAGGGAATGGGATGTATTCTTCAAGTGATTTGTTGTTAATGTTGAATACACCAGTTCCTGGCACTAAACGTACACGAGCTGATGCGTTTTTACGACGACCTGTACCTAAATATTCTGCTTTAGCCATAAATTTTCCCTCCTTAAATTAAGTTTGTGATGTCTAATACTTCTGGTTGTTGCGCAGCATGTTCATGCTCAGCACCACGATAGACATGTAATTTAGTTAATTGTTTGCGACCTAAACGGTTATCAGGGATCATACCTTTTACAGATAATTTGATTAAACGCTCAGGTTTGTTTTCACGCATATCACCAGCAGTAGTAGATTTTAATCCACCTGGGTGACCTGTGTGACGGTGATACATTTTGTCAGATGCTTTCTTACCTGTTAAAGCGATCTTTTCAGCATTGATTACGATTACGAAATCTCCAGTATCTACGTGTGGTGTAAAAGTTGGTTTGTTTTTACCACGTAAGATTGAAGCCACTACAGTTGATAGACGTCCTAATGGGATATCAGTTGCATCTACAACTACCCAGTTGCGGTCTGTTTCATTTTTCTTAGCCATATATGTTTGACGCACGTTATTTTCCTCCATTTATAAAACTAGTTGTTTACATTACTATTGAGTTTCCGGGGCTCTCTAGTGGTGGTAAACAATACCGTCAGTAATTGTACTACTAAACGCCCTCTTTAGTCAAGCATGTTACGTTAAATAGTTTAACTTTTTTTCTATATGTTATACTACTTATAAATATCTAATTGGAGGGTCTCTCAATGAAAGCAATGGATAGACGTGACGCTATTGTATCTATACTTGAACAATCAACTACACCCATTAAAGCAACGGACTTAGCGACCCAGTTTGCGGTGAGTAGACAAGTAATCGTTGGTGATATCGCATTACTTCGCGCTCGTAATATTGACATTATTGCGACCAATCAAGGCTATATTCTTGCTGCAACGATGAAAGCCGCTGCTTCAGGTCGTTACCGCGGAAAAATTGCTTGCCTTCATACTGCTGAACAAGCCGAAGAAGAACTACGGATTATCATTGATGCTGGCGGTACCATTGAAGATGTTGAAGTTGAGCATCCTGTGTATGGTGTGTTAAAAGCGTCTCTACGCCTTAATTCTGATGAAGATATTCAAGACTTTATCTATCAAATGTCTCAACATGAAGGTGAAATGCTTAGTTCATTAACAAACGGCATACACATTCATACGATTACCACACCTTCTAAAAAAGAGTTTGACCAAATTAAAGCCGCACTCAACGAGGCAGGCATCTTACTCAATGAAAATTAAAAACCGCCCAAGAGCGGTTTTTTGTTTATTCATGTACACTTGAAACTGTAAGTTCTTCGATAACTGCGTCATCACTTGACTCAGGTAGTGCTTCAATCGCCTCTAAAATATCAGCATAACGATTAATCATACGTTGTTGTCGCTTCACACCACTTAAACTGGGTTCGCGTTTCACTTGTTTACTTAATTCTCTTTGTAAGTCTTCAAGCATATGTTTTTGAACACTAGATTCACCAGCTGGCGCATCTTCTAGCATTAACATAACCTGCTCTTTGTCTAAACCAATTACATGCCCAGCTGCTGAATTGCTTCTAGAAATTTGGTCGTAAAAGTTTTGTAATTGCTCTTTTGATTCTACGTTTTTCTTTTGAAATCCCAGTTCACATGCTAAATTTGAGTTTGCTAAACCTTCATACGTTAATTGTGCCAAATATATCGCTCCTTGTCTGTTCTTATATTATACCAATCAATACGATTGGTTAACACGATAGCTTTTCAGCTATAAGATCCCGATCGACGGTGACATCGCTTGTCTCGGGTAATGCTTCAATCGCATCAATAATTCGATCGTACTTATTAATTAAGCGGTGTTGTCTTCTCAACACATCTAATGATGGTTCACGCTTGACTAACTTTCCTAATTCAAATTGTAAGTCTTCCAACAAATGTTGGGTAACCGTTGGATTGTCAACTGGCTCATCCGAGGTCATTAATATAATTTGTTCTTCATCAAGTGAAATAACATGTCCGATAGCTGAATGACTAATTGAAGCTTGATCATAATACTTTTGTAATTGTTTCATTGAGTAGATCGTTTGGACTGAAAATGTCTTTTCGCAAGTTAAAGTTGGCTCCGTCAAAGGTTCATAAGCTAATTGTGGCATGAACATCACTCCTTTTCTATACCTCATTATAACCCTAACAGTCAATAAAATAAAGTTTCTTGATTCAAATGGATATTTGAGCAAAACATTTACAGGTGTCTTGACACTTCGTTTCAAGTTGCGTTATACTTACAGAAACTTTTTAAGGAGAAATAACATGACACAACAAAAACAAACAACACGCGATTTAGTTATCTCGAGTTTACTAACCGCTTTAGGTATTTTAATTCCAATGATTATGCCAATTAAAATTATACTCGGTCCAGCTTCATATACTTTCGGTAGTCATATTCCGATTACAATGGCTATGTTTCGCTCTCCTAAAATTGCTTCATTTGTTGCCGTTGGAACAACTTTAGGATTTGTTGCTGCTGGATATCCAATCACTATTGTCTTGCGTGCCTTATCCCATATTATTTTCGCAACGATTGGAGCCGTTTATCTAAAAAAAGTTGCCGGTGTATTAGTCGATGTCAAATCACGTACTTTGTTCAGCTTTTTCATTAACTTAATCCATGCGATTGCTGAAGTCATCGTTGTGTACATCTTAACTGTAGCAGGCGTGAGCGGCTCTTCAGATAATTTCTTATTCACTTTAATTATCTTAGTCGGTGTTGGAACGTTAATCCACGGTATGATTGATTTCGAGATGAGTTACCGCTTTACGCGTACTTTGGATAAGCGTGCACGAGTGAAATTCGTACAAGTTGAACTTTAAGAATCATTTTCTGTTATAATGACCTAGAATAAATAGAAGTAGGTGAACACATGACAGATTATGATGTAATAGTTATTGGTGGAGGATCAAGTGGCTTAATGGCAACAATTAACGCTGCGCAACAAGGTGCCCGTACACTATTGATAGAAAAGAACCCAAAATTAGGTCGGAAACTACTATTATCAGGTGGCGGACGTTGTAATGTGACCAACAGAACTACACGTGAAGATTTGATTACGCACATCCCCGGAAACGGAAAGTTCTTATACAGTGCTTTAAATCAGTTTGATCAAGAGGATATTATTTCTTTTTTCAACCAAGCTGGAGTTGAGTTGAAAGAAGAAGATCACGGACGTATGTTCCCAGTGACAGATCGTGCGCGAACGATTTTAGATACTCTAGTTGATATCATTAATGACTTAAATGTGACGATTCGAATGAAAGATCCCGTTGATTCACTGATTTACAATCGAGAAACAAAGCGGGTTAAAGGTCTAAAAACAGTAGCTGGTGAAACTATCACAGCCAACTCAATTGTATTAGCTTCTGGCGGTCGTGCTTATCCAAAAACTGGCGCAACCGGAGATGCTTATGCTTGGGCTAAAAAAGCTGGACATTCAATTGAACGCTTATACCCAACCGAGTCCCCTCTATTGTCAGATGATCGTATAATTACGGAGAAATTGCTCCGTGGTGTATCACTTCGGGATGTAAATGTCACAGTATGGGACGGGCAAGTTGGTCAGAAAGCCATTGTAAATCATCAAATGGATATGATTTTTACTCACTTTGGTTATTCAGGTCCAGCCATTCTTCGTTGTAGTGGCCACGTTAACCAGTACCTTCATGCGACTGGTGCGGAGTTAGCTCACTTAACGATTGACTTAGCTCCTAATGAAACTTTAGAAGATATGAAACAATTTGCTGAAGAAGCACGTGAGAAGCAATTGACAAATATACTCAAACAATGGATGCCAGAACGTATGGCTGAAGTCGTCTGTTTATTAGCAGAAGTTGATCCTACTAAACCTTACAAGCAATTAGTTCATAGTGAAGTTGAAGCTTTATGGAATAAAATTAAAGCCTTCCCACTAACATCAACAGGTTCGCAACCGATTGAAAAAGGTTTCGTAACCGGTGGCGGTGTCTCAACAAAAGAAATTGATCCCAAAACAATGGAATCAAAATTCATGCAAGGCTTATACTTCTGTGGCGAGTTGTTAGATATTAATGGCTATACAGGTGGATATAATATTACAGCAGCCTTTGTGACAGGAACGATTGCAGGACAATATGCAGCTTGGGGTAGTTTTGCTTAATTTAGAAATCTAATCAAATATGAATTCAAAAAGCGCCGGAAAGTTGATAACAACTCTCCGGCGCTTTTCTATTTTTGATTTAAATTTACTTATTCAGCCGACTCTTCTATAGACTCATCTGTCGGAGCTTCTTCTGAAGTTTCTGATACTTCAGTTGATTCAACTGGCTCAATATTGTTAACCGCTTCAGCATCTGTTCCTGTTGGATTCGATACCATTAATGTTCCGTTAACGATTGTAACCGTTTCTGGAATACCATTCCACTCACGTAATTCTTCTATAGTAATTTCGTATAAGGCAGCTACGTCTTCTAACGTTTGCCCTGGTTCTACTTCATGCGTTTCAGGACGTGGATCAGATACAACGATTATGTCGCCTTCAACGACTTCATTTGACTCTAATTCGTTCCATTCCATAATTAACTGCTCCGTAGTACCAAAGTCCATTGCGATAGTATAAAGGTTTTCACCTTCAGCTACTTCATGTACTTCAGGTATTAAAGCTGGGTTTGAAACAAATAATTCATCACCTACAATGAGGCTATCGTTTTCTAAATTGTTCCAGTTACGTAAACTATCTGCAGAAATACTGTATTGCTCAGCAATACGCCAAACGTTGTCACCTGTTGCCACAACATGTGTTTCTGGTCGGGCCGCTTCTGGAAGTTCAGCTAAGTTAATGGTGCGACTTTCGTCTTCACTTTCTTCAGCATCTTCGCTTGAAGTTGCTGACTCATCACTTGATTCTTGAGTTTCAGATGATGAGTCTGTTGATGATTCACTTGTTGGTTCTGTTTCAGTGACGGGTGCTGTTTGAACAGGTCCACCTGCTGGCACAACATAAATCTTGTCACCAACGTCTAACCAATCTGAACTTAAACCATTCCATGCACGTAATTCTTCAACAGTCACACCATACGTTAAAGCGATACTTGATAAAATATCACCTGATTGAACAATGTGAACACCGTTCTCTGCTGTTGCTTTTGTCCATGCTGGAGGCGCTTGATAGTCAACTGGACCATTAGGAACTGAAATTTTATTTCCAGCAACCAACCAATCTGAACCAAGGCCATTACATGCCATTAATTCTGAAACGCTCACACCATAAACGGCTGCGATGCCTGATAAAGTATCTCCTGGTTGGATTGTATACCAATTGTCGAAATTTTGTCCGTAATCATAGTGATAATCATACCCATAATCCGATGTGGCATCTGCTGCACCATAGAGAACAAGTTGATCACCTACATCAAGATATGTACTTGATAAGCCATTCCATGCCATTAATTGGTCCACTGAAACGCCGTACATATAAGCGATACTTTCTAAGTATTCACCTGATGATACAGTATGTACACCTGACTGAGCACCTGTATAATAGCCTCCGTTGTCAGTCACTCCACCACCTGATGCAGGAATTGATAATGTCATTCCAACATCGATCCATTCGCTTCCTAAGCCGTTGGCAGCCATAATATCGCCCGCTGTGACACCATATTGTCTAGCGATTCCCCATAGCCACTCTCCGTTTTGAACGGTATGTGTTGATTGAGCTATCGCTGTTGAAACTGGTGCTAACGCAATAGCCGATAATAATAATAAAGATTTTCCTAATCTTTTAAATTTATTTAATTTCATGTCACTACGCTCCTTCTTGAACTATTAAAACTCTTCTTAGTCATTCTATCATCAAATTTCTAATCAATAAAGAAATTACAATCGTTTTACAAACTTGTAATTATTCAGACATAGTTCTTATCCCTTTTGTTCTTGAGTTAATCATTATACTACAGTATACATTAAAAAGTCCAACTCATCTGACAAAGACCCTTTTCCCTGATATGCGCTGACTTGGTTTAAAATTCGTATCAATGGGTTCCGCTAACCGGTACCATCTAACGGAACGATTCGACCAGCCATGATTTGTTGCACGGGTAATTCCATTCGCATCTTCAATACAATATATAACATGATGAAAATCCAAAGCGACCCCTGTATAAGCATGTTCTGATAAATGCTCTCGATTGAAACCAGCAATAAAAATATCTCCAGCTTGAATCTCATTACGTCGAATTTCATGCAACAAAACATTCTCCAATTGAACGAGTAAAGACATGGTACCTAGACCAGATCCATAAGGTAAAAAACGACCCGCTATAAGTGCACTAAACATGGCACTCGCACTATCGTAACTTTCTGGTCCGCAGCGCTTTGCTTTGGTTTGAGCATAGGTCACTTCGCCTTCACGATCCAAATACCATTGAATGACTGCTGTACGACTAGCCAAAGCACTACCTCCTCACTTAATTTTTACTACTCTAATAATACCATGTTTTACTCTAGAAACCATATGATTACTTACTATCCCCAAAAAAGTGATATAAAAATATACTTCTGATTTTACATAAAATTTTGTGTAAACGTTCTATATTTGTTTACATTAAATTTACATAATCTTTACATTAAGTTTATTGAATATGATTATTAATGTGCTATATTTATTATATTATATAATACAATTTTTAATTATCCTGAAAGGAAATTATTTAGATGATTCATTTTCACCCTCAAGCACAAACTGATTTTTCAATTCGATCTTATTTAGATAAAGCGTCCGATTTAAATCATATGGAGCTCGACCAGTTACTCATTATTTATATCATGGACATTCGCCATATGAGCCAAACATATGGTAGTTTAGTTATCGATCATGATGGGAATATATACAAAAGTGAATGGTCAACCACACGTTTAATTAATGAATTCTTTTCAGAGTTTGGCTATAACTACCAAAGATGGGCACAGTTTCTTAAGACTACGTTCAACCGTCCCAGGACGATTTTCCCATACGTAAATAAAAATAAAGTGTTTATCCGAGTCCAACAACCTAACCGTAAACATTCTGATTGGATAAATTTAACTCTTTTAAAAGATATAAATATCCTTACGCAAACTAATAACACCGTTGAAATTGAGAAAATTAATTTTATTTTCAATATTGCTGACGGAGCTAAACTTTCTATCTCAATCAGTGAGCGCACATCACTAATACTCTCGCAAATTGGCTATGCTTTTCAATTGGTTAATTTATGGTATGAATTTCAGTCGGATATGATTTTTGAACCCGCCCCACTCCAAGCGTATATTGGAAATCCTGCTTTTAAATTATTCTCAGAGAAACGACTTTCTTATAAGGAACAATTAAAGGCCAAGCTTGATTTAGATCAGTTTAATAAATACAATAAAATACATCATTACTTGAAACATACCACCCAGCGTCAGTATGAAACTGTCGATACGCGTTTGACACTTTTTCAGATGCATAAACGTTTATTCGGTAAAAGCGAATATAATAATATGAAATAAAAAAGAGCTAATACCCTGTTGGGATATTAGCTCTTTTTCTATAAAGTGTTCGTGTCTTCAGCTTCTAATTCTGTACTTAGTTTAATAATGTATTCAGAAAATTCTTCAGCCGTCTCAGGATGTTCTAAACCATATTCAAGACTCATCTTCATATAGCCGATTTTATTTCCAACATCATAACGCTTGCCTTCAACCTTTTTAGCAAAGACGCGTTGAGTCTTGTTTAGCTGATCGATAGCATCGGTCAGTTGTAATTCATCGTCTACACCCGGTTCAATCTTTTCTAATATATCAAAAATTTCTGGTGTTAAGATATAACGTCCAGCAATGGCTAAGTTACTAGGTGCTTCTTCTGCAACTGGTTTTTCGATAAAGCGCGATACACTGTAAACTGTGTCGTCTTCTTCATCTTGACGATCGATTTCTATCATACCGTATTTTGAAGTTAATTCATCCGGCACTTCAACGACCGCTAAGTTTGCTGATTTATTCTTATCATATAAATCCATTAATTGCTTCGTTACTGGCACTTCACTATTCATAATATTGTCTCCGAGCATTACAACAAAAGGTTCATCATTTACAAAAGCACGTGCATGCCCAATCGCATCACCTAATCCTTTTGGATAAGATTGACGTACGAAGAATAAGTTCTCTTTTGTTGTATCTTTTACAAGCTTAAGTAAAGCGTCTTTCCCCTTACTCTCTAAATTGTCTTCTAACTCGGGGTTTGAATCGAAGTGATCTTCAATTGATCGTTTATGTTTTCCTGTAATAATCAATATCTCTTCAATCCCTGAAGCAAAGGCTTCTTCTACAATAAATTGAATAATTGGCTTATCAACAATGGGCAATAATTCCTTAGGCTGTGCCTTCGTTGCTGGTAGGAATCCCGTTCCATATCCGGCCGCCGGAATAACTGCTTTACGAATTTTTGACATATTCAGACCTCCTCTTTCTCATACAATAATAGTATATCTAATTTAATATCAGTTTGCTACAGGTATATTCTGCACAGATAACTCAACAATCTAATCATTTTCTGTTATAATATCTTGGATATAATGAATAGAGGAGAAACTCATGGAAATATATAACAAATTAATTAACAAAGAAGCGAAGCTTGCAATTATCGGACTTGGATACGTTGGTATGCCAATTGCCATTGCCTTTGCTAAACACATTGAAACAATTGGATACGACTATAATCCAAATAAAATCGATCTTTACAAAAAAGGCATTGATCCAACTAAAGAAGTCGGCGATGACGCTATTAAAGAAACGACACTTGAGTTTACAAACGATGCAACGAAATTAAATGACGCATGTTTCTTAATTGTTTCTGTGCCAACACCGATTAATCATGATAAGACACCGGATTTAACACCTGTAACAAGTGCGACGCGTACGATTGGTCAAAACCTCGCTAAAGGTTCGATTGTCGTTTATGAATCAACTGTTTATCCAGGCGTAACTGAAGATGTATGCATTCCTATCTTGGAAGAAGAATCGGGCTTAAAGCATGGTGAAGACTTCGTTGTCGGCTACTCGCCAGAACGCATTAACCCAGGTGACAAAGTACATACACTCGAAACAATTACAAAAATTGTGTCATCATCGATTCCGGAATACGTGGATGAGATTGGTAAAGTTTACGAGATTGTAGTCAAAGCTGGCGTTCACAAAGCGCCAAGTATTAAAGTTGCTGAAGCAGCTAAAGTCGTTGAAAATTCACAACGTGATATTAACATCGCTTTTATGAATGAATTAGCTCTAGCATTTGACCTGATGGGAATCGATTCTAAAGATGTGATCGATGCAATGAACACAAAATGGAACGCTCTTGGTTTCACACCAGGACTTGTAGGCGGACATTGTATTGGAGTCGATCCATATTACTTTGTTTACCAAGCTGAGAACTTAGGCTACCACAGTCAAATTATTAGCAATGGTCGTCAAATTAACGACGGCATGGGTGAATTCATTGCTGATAAATTAATCAAAGAATTAATTCGTACAGGTAAAACCCCCATTGATTCTAAAGTAGTTATTCTTGGATTAACGTTCAAAGAACACACACCTGATACACGTAATTCAAAAGTGAATGACATCGTTAAGCGATTACGCGAGTACGATATTAATCCAACCATTGTAGATCCATGGGCTAGCGAAGAAGATGCTCAACACGAATACGGTGTGTCACTTACTCAGTTATCTCAAGTAAAAGATGCGGATGCAATTCTTTTAGCTGTAGGACATAATGAATTTAAAGCTCTATCGTTTAAGGATATCACTGACTTATTCAACCAAGACTTGCCTGCTGACAAACGTATTATTTTGGATGTAAAAAGTATTTTAAATAAAGAAGATTTCATTGAAGCTGGTTATAGCTTCTGGAGGTTATAAATTATACAAAACCAGTGCATTTGCACTGGTTTTTTTATTTTTATTTAATTTTGTATTTTGTTAATATTTGATAAAGGTAAAATGAGAGAATACCTCTATATTCACCTTTATAAAAAATAAATATAGTTAAATTGTTATGATCACTAATAAAATAGTATTACCTTTCCAAGTCATTTTGCTTTATATTTACTTCAATTTTGTTTTATACTTAAATCATAAAAGATTCTCAAAAATAGAAAGGAAGTTGTTTTATGGTTAAGAAATACGTTTATGGTGTTTACCCTACGGTCGTTGAAGCTGAGGATGCAGTTACAAATGTTGTAAATCAAGGTGTACCTCGCGAGAGTGTTGCATTAGTCGGTACACGTGCTCACGCATATGTTGGTGAAGCTGAATTCATCTCTTACGGTGAATTGTTAGAAGAGCAACATGAAGACAATCGTGGATTTTTTGCTAAGTTATTCGGCTGGGACGATGACGATAACGATGATGAATATGAAAACGTTGATTTTACTGAATACGAAGATTCTTTAAATCGCGACGAACTATTGTTACTCGTGGACCAAGAATTTGAGAGTCAACTTCCCGCTTTCGATACAAGAGAAACTGACGAATTAAGAACAGACAATGTTCTAACTGGTAATGAACCTACTACGGATACTGTAAATGCTGAAACTGCAGCCTTCACTGGGGCAGTTGGTACGACAACAGGTGTAATAGAAGATGACCCAGAATTCGTAGCTGGAAATACAGTTGCTGCGGATTATACTTCAGAAGTGGTAGATCCAAATGAGACTTACGTTGATGTTGATACTGACACAGATAAAGGTTACGATGACGTGAATGTAGAAGATAATGATTACGATCCACATATCGTTGGTGAAGAAACGCATATCGAAGCAGAAGGCGAACCCGTTGGTGTAACTGATACGGATACAGAGCGTATTCGTCTACACGAAGAACAAGTTCATGCCGAAACGCGTAAAAAAGATCTAGGTGATGTCTCAATCACTAAAGAAGTCGTGGAAGATACAAAAACAGTCGAAGTTCCGGTTGAACGTGAAGAAATTCATATTCGCCATACTGACCCTAATGAGCGTACTACAGGCGATGATGACGCCTTCGTTGAAGAAGAAATTGTTATTCCTGTATCTGAAGACGAAGTCGTTGTAGACAAAGACACTGTTATAACTGATGAAATTGAAGTTGAAAAAACAACACATACAGATAGTGAAACAGTGACAGAAACGACTCGCCGTGAAGAATTAGATATCGATGACGAAACAGGTCGCTTAAGAGAAGATAACGATACTTTAAGATAATAACTTTAACATTTATAACTGTAAGCTGGGGAGCATCTTGCTCCTCAGCTTTTTTGCTTATATTGAGCATTGGCGGGATCGGCGAGTGCATGATTAAACTGGAACAAGCATTCGTGGGATTGGCGAGTGCATGATTAAGCTGGAACGAGCATTCGCGGGATTGGCGAGTGCATGATTAGGCTGTTTTATCCATAATAAAAAGGGGCTTGGAAAAGCCCCTCTCAAATTACTTCTTGAATTGTTTTAATACCTTACTTATATTGCTTTTATTTGCTTGAAAAGTTTCCCGTTCAAGATACTTGCGCATGTATTTCAATGTATCTTTAGCATCATCCACAACAAATTCAAAGTGCTGCCCTTCATCCGTTTCTATTGTAAAGCCACGAACGTAACGGCCAGCGAACAACATCTGCACAAAAACATTTTCAACAGATGTCCAAGGTATTTGTATGAAGCCTGGTCCTTTTTCTGAACGAAATTCAAGCCCTTTTTCGCCCATTAGAAATAATCCTGACTTTGGGAGGATTGGGTTAATCAATGCATTGGCACGCGTCGTGTATTCGATTGTTGTGTTTAAAAACTCAGTACTCATCACACTTTATCCCATAATTCCAATTGAATATAGTGCAATACCTAAGACAAATATTCCACCAATAATCGTAATTGGACTCACTTTTTTACGAAGTAGCCACATACATGCGAACGTTAAGATAAGTGGCATTAAGCCCGGTAGTAATGCATTAAATACATCATTTAAAGTCATAGTCGTTTCGGTTGCCACATTCGAGCCTGATTGAACTTGTAGTATCAAGTCTCGAATTGTATCAACAGAAAGCGCATTACTATTTGCTTGATCCGTCAATGCCTGAAAATCAACCATAGTATCGGGATTATTCTCTACTTGTGAAAGCACGAGTGGGAAATTCATTGTTGTCCACCTCGGTACCAATACCCCCATAATAAACATTCCAAGGATTGATGCACCTTGCGTAATTTTTTGCAAGATTCCCCCGCTCAAGTCTTTCGTAATTTCGTTACCTGATCGGTATCCTAATTCTTGTGAATACCATAAGAAAAGGATTCGAATAATATTCCATGCTAAGAAAAATATAATGGGTCCAAAAATACTTTCAGATAATGCCAGTGAAGCGGCAAATGCCCCTAATACGGGTCTTAAAGTTCCCCAGAACACTGGATCTCCTACACCAGCAAGAGGTCCCATCATACCAACTTTTACCCCTTGAATCGCTTGGTCATCAATCGCAGTCCCGTTCGCTCTTTCTTCTTCTAGTGCAAGAACCACACCGGCAATGGGTGCTTCTAAGTACGGGTGAGTATTAATAAATTCCAAGTGACGTTGAAGTGCAGCACTTCTATCTTCTTTAGTAGTATACAATTTACGAATTGCTGGAATTAAAGCATAGACCCAACCAACATTATGCATACGTTCAAAGTTCCAACATGCTTGAATAAAAGTCATTCTCCATGACACACGCATCCGATCGGCTTTTGTTAATTTAATACGATCTTGTCTTACTTCTTCAGTCATTTTATGTCCCTCCTATCTAATAGTCTTCTAAAATATCATCTAAAGCAGCTTCCACTGAACTTCCACCACCGCCAGAACCTGCATTAAACTGTGGTGCAATCGAAATATATATTAAAGCAATACTTAAACCAATAATACCCATCGCAATTAAATTCAATTCAGTCACTGCTGCTAAGGCGAATCCCATAAAGAAGAATGGCCATGAGCTTTTTGATGCCATCATATTAATAACCATGGCATAACCAACCGCAACAATCATTCCACCAGCAACATTCAATCCTCCAGTAATAACATCTGGAATCGCATTTAATGCATCAGTAACAGTTTGAGCTGAAACCATTAAAATTAAACCTGCTGGAACAGCAACACGTAGACCTTGTAACATCAATGCCATAATGTTGGCAGAAGCTACACCCCTTAAACTACCTGCTTCAGCTTGACGGTCAGCATAGTGAGATAGACCTACCGCAACCGTTCTTATAAAAATTGTTAACACTTGACCAGCGATTGCTAGTGGAATTGCGACGGCAATCCCTTCACCCATTGATGCTCCTTGGACTAGCACTAGAATCCCAGAAACTACCCCTGCTAAAGCCGCATCTGGCGCCATCGCTGCTCCAATATTCATCCAACCTAAGGCAATCAATTGTAATTGCCCACCCAATAAAAGCCCCTCGGCTAAATTACCTGTAATAAGTCCAATCAGCGTACATGTAATGATGGGTTGATGTAATTGGAATTGATCCAGTACACTCTCAAACCCGGCAAAAAGTGCCACTAAAATAATAAGTATAACTGGAATTATTGTCATATCTGTCATTTTGAATCCTCCTCAATCTATATTAATTTTTCTTTCTTAAGTAACCGATCTAGATTTTGTGCTGAATCTGCTGGTACTTTTCGCACATCGAATTTTACACCTTTATCTTTTAATGCCATAAGCGTCTTCACATCATCGTCATCTACGGATACAGAATTATTAATCATGACCTTCCCTTTTGAATGAGCCATTGATCCTAAGTTTACTTCATCGAGTTCAACACCTAGTTTAATTGCTTCAAGCACATCTTGTGGAGTTTCGAATAATAATAATGCTCTTGTTCCACCAAATCTTGGGTCTTCATTAATCTCTGCTAACTTAGCAATGGGAATCACATTCGCTCTCACACCCGGTGGCGCTGCTTGTTTAATTAACGTCTTACGCATCTCATCATTTGCTACTTTATCTGATACTACAATAATACGGGTTGGATTCACGCTCTTCACCCAACCAGTTGCCACTTGCCCATGTAAAAGACGTGTATCAATACGTGTCAAGACATACTTAATCTTCCCGTCACCAATCACTGTTCCAGGATCAAGTTGAGCTGACCCAGTTGCTTCTGAAACAACACTCGCCTCTGGCTCAGGAACTAACTCCTCAGGTCGAACTCGAATTCCACTTTGCTCCTTACCAAGAATATGAGACGCAACGTCGTGAGCCTTATCCATTCCCATACGTGTTCCCAATGCTTCTAGCAACATCGGTAAATTCATTCCCGATACAATCGCTGCCCGGTCCGACATTTTCTCGAATAGAATATTCGCTTGATTGAACGGCGACCCTCCCCAAAGATCAACTAAGAACAATATTTCTGCATCCGCATCATAAGATGCAACCGCCGACTCCAACTTCGCCTTCAAATCATCCGGCCCTTCCTCTGGCATGAACGTCACTGTCGTAATCTGTTCTTGTTCTCCGAAGATCATCTGAGCCGATTGCAATAATCCTTCAGCAAACTCGCCATGACTCGCCAATATAATACTTACCATCTTTCTTCCTCCTCCACTTTAAAATTGCTCTACAAGAAAAGTCTACCATTCAGTGAAAGCGATTTCAATCAATTACAGGTGAATATGACGTAAAATTCATAATATTTAATGAAGATAGTTCAGAGTATGTGCAAACTTGAGAAGAATGGAACAGCGGTTCTTCTAGAGTTGGACGTACTTGAGAAGAATGGAACAGCGGTTCTTCTAGAGTTGGACGAACTTGAGAAGAATGGATCAGCGGTTCTTCTAGAGTTGGACGAACTTGAGAAGAATGGATCAGCGGTTCTTCTAGAGTTGGACGAACTTGAGAAGAATGGATCAGTGGTTCTTCTAGAGTTGGACGAACTTGAGAAGAATGGATCAGTGGTTCTTCTAGAGTTGCAAGTAATATTGAAAACTCAAACATAATCCTAACAAAAAAAGCTACCCACTTTTATAAGTAGATAGCTTTTAATTGCTTATTTAAATAAGCTTTCTCCATTTGTTTCGATAACTTCTTTATACCAGTCGAATGACTTTTTCTTATAGCGGTTTAATGTCCCAGTTCCGTCATCATTACGGTCAACGTAAATGAAGCCGTAACGTTTACTTAATTCTGCTGTTGAAGCTGACACTAAGTCGATACATCCCCAAGTTGTGTAACCCATCAACTCAACACCGTCTTTGATTGCCTCACCAACTTGTTGTAAATGTTTCTCAAGGTAGTTGATTCGGTAATCATCTTCTACTGTCATCTCTCCGTCGGCACCTTCAACTAGAACATCCTTAGCACCTAGACCGTTTTCTACGATGAATAGTGGTTTTTGGTAACGATCCCAGAAGTCGTTTAGCACAATGCGTAATCCAACTGGGTCGATTTGCCATCCCCATTCAGAACTTTCTAAGTAAGGGTTATTGATCCCACCCATAATATTTCCTTCACCAGAATCATATTCTTCCATATTATGTGCCATTGCTGCACTCATGTAGTAACTGAATGAAATAAAGTCCACTGTGTTTTCTTTTAATAATTCTGCATCACCTTCAGCAAAATGAATCTCAATACCTTTTTCTTTGAGAAGGCGTTTAGCATAACCTGGATACTCACCACGTACGTGAATATCTGAGAACAAGTAGTTGTTATTTTCAAATTTACGGGCTGCTAATACATCCTCAGGGTTTGGTGTCATCGGATACGCCGGCATCGCAAGCACCATACATCCGATTTGGAAGTCTGGGTTAATTTCATGTGCGATTTTTGTCACAGAAGCACTTGCCACTAATTCATGGTGGATTGCTTGGTATAAGTCTTGCTCTGATAGTTCTTCTTTAGGAGTACTTATCCCTCCACTCATAAAGGGTTCAAAAAGCACTGAATTAATTTCGTTGAATGTTAACCAGTATTTCACTTTATCTTTATAACGAGTAAAGACAGTTTCTGCGTAACGCTCATAGAATTTAATTAAATCACGACTTGCCCAACCATCGTACTCGCGAGCTAAGTGAAGTGGCGTTTCATAGTGGGATAAAGTAACTAATGGTTCAATACCATATTTTAGGCACTCATCAAAAACCGCATCATAGAAAGCTAGACCTGCTTCATTCGGTTCAGTTTCGTCACCCTTGGGAAAAATACGAGACCAAGCGATTGAAGTACGGTATGTTTTAAAGCCCATCTCTGCGAATAGTTTAATATCTTCTTTAAAACGGTTATAGAAATCAATTCCTACAAGCTTTAAGTTATCTTCTGTCGGTTCTTCTGTCGGCGGTGTTTTCATACCATTCGGTAGCACATCTTGAACGCTTAAACCTTTACCATCTTCATTATATGCACCTTCATATTGGTTAGCAGCTGTTGCGCCACCCCATAAAAATCCTTTTGGAAATACTGTTTCAGTCATTAAATGATTCTCCTTTTTTAAATAAAATTAAAATGCTTGAAAGCATTATATAAGCCGTCATCTTCAGTTGCATCTGTCACATAATCAGCCATTGCTTTGATACCGTCACCACCGCTACCCATCGCAACGCCAACTTCACAAAATTCTAACATTGGAATATCCACATTAGCATCACCAAAAGCATAGGTATCTTTTCTGTCAATACCTTTTTCTTTCAATAAGAAATCAAGGGCCGTTTGTTTATTAATTCCAGCTAAAGCAATGTCCCCAAATAAAGCTTTCTCACCGCGACCGCCCCATGTTCCAACTTTAAAATCTGAAAATTCAGCTTCCGCATCTTTGAAATCTTGGTAGCTATCTAGAATAAAACTGATCTTGTTAATATCAGAATGCTCTAAACTTTCACCGAATAACATCTCTGGAAAAGCTTTACGAACAGTCATTGAATTATCTTCTTTGCCTTTATAAGCGATATAATCTTTCATAGTCTGTAGTCCGCGTTCTTCAAACTTCCCACTTGCATACAAACCACTATTTGCCTCAAGGTAGAATTCTAAACCTCGTTCATGTAACCAATTAACAATACGATTGGTATCTTCAGCGCTCATAGTACGGTGTGCAAGTACTTCGTCGTCACTTTCAATATAATTCCCATTACCACCTATATAACCGTCAAAACCAATATCTAAAATCTCTTGATACATCTCAGCCTTACTGCGACCTGTGACTGTATACACTTTATGCCCCTTAGCTTGCGCCGCTTTAATTGCTTTGACTGCAGAGTCCGGCAAGTGGTTTTCATACGTCACTAATGTCCCATCTACATCTAAAAAAATATATTTGCTCACATAATTCTCCTTATTGTCCGGGATTGATACTCTCGACCAGATCAAATTTCCCATCTTCATAGTCATACACTAAGATACAGCAATTTGAGAAGCTCGGACGAATGTCTTCTGCTTTGCGCCATTTTAAATAAAAAGCATACAAAGCACCTCCATGACTCACTGCCAGGACATTCCCGCCTTGATGATGTTCCATCAACTCCGTTAATGTTTCCGACATGCGCTTCTCAACTTCAGTCACTGATTCACCACCATATGTCTTGAAGTAATCCCCATAACTTTCTTGCCCTTCTTGAGCGGGTGGATTCAAGTATTCTGGAGACCCTTCATAGATACCAAAGTTCCATTCTTTTAAACCTTTCAGACGCGTATAAGCCTCATCTGGCTTCACAATTTCTAATGTATCAGACGCACGCTCTTGTGTTGATGAATAAAGACCCGAAAAGGAAAGTGACTCACTCTCGAAATACTTTTTAGCCTCTTCGGCTTGTGATTTACCTAAGTCTGTTAGTGGTGAATCGCAGGCTCCTTGAATTCGTTTTAACTCATTGAATAAAGTTTGACCATGCCGCATTAAATATAATCGTGACATATCCTCTCCCCTTTACAAAAATCGATCTAAATTAACCTTTCGTATAATCTAAGTCCTCTCCATTTGACTCAATTACTTGTTTATACCAGTCAAAAGATTTTTTCTTAGAACGGGCTAACGTACCGTTTCCTTCATTATCACGGTCAACGTAGATGAAGCCGTAGCGTTTCTTCATTTCTCCCGTACCTGCTGACACTAAATCAATGACACCCCAAGTTGTGTAACCAAGTAAATCAACGCCGTCTAATTCAACGGCTTCTTTCATTGTCTCCACGTGTTGTTTTAAATAATCGATACGGTAATCATCTACAATTTTCCCATTTTCGTCTGGTGTATCAACAGCTCCTAGTCCATTTTCAACAACGAATAACGGTTTTTGGTAACGGTCGTATAATTCGTTCATTGTAATTCGGAATCCTAGTGGATCAATTTGCCATCCCCACTCACTTGCTTCCAAATATGGGTTCTTAACTGATGCAAAAATATTCCCTTCCGTCTTCTCGTTTACTTTCGGATCAGCAGACGATACACGTGATGAGTAATAAGAGAATGATATAAAGTCTACTGTATGCTCTTTTAATAATTCTTTATCGCCTGCTTCGAAAGGAATCTCAATGCCTTCGCGCTCTAATTGTTTCAATGCGTAAGCTGGATATTCACCACGTGATTGTACATCAATAAAGAAATAGTTCTCTTGATTATCCACTTGAGCTTGGCGAACATCGGCTGGATTTGGCGTATTTGGATAATGTTGTCCGGCCGCAATCATACATCCAACCATATTCTCAGGATCAACTTCATGAGCTACTTTTGTTGCGATCGCACTTGCGAGTAGTTCATGATGAGCCGCAATATATTTTACTTGTTCTTGATTCTCACCTTCTTCAAATACAAGTCCCGCTCCCATAAATGGCGCATGTAAGATCATATTAATTTCGTTAAAAGTTAACCAGTATTTTACTTTTCCTTTAAAACGTTTGAATAATACAGTCACTAAACGTTCGTAAAAGCCTACAACTTCACGATTTCTCCAGCCACCGTATTCTTTAATTAAATGAATTGGCATATCGAAATGAGTAATTGTCACAAGCGGTTCGATGTTATATTTGAGTAATTCATCGATTAATTCTTCATAGAATTTAAGCCCTGCTTCATTTGGCTCCTGCTCGTCGCCTTTAGGGAAGATACGTGTCCAAGCAATACTAAAGCGGTATGTCTTCAAGCCCATCTCAGCAAATAAAGCAATATCCTCTTTAAAATGATGGTACATGTCAATCGCTTTTTTAGCTGGATAAAAATGCGCATCATCAAAATCTAAATGCTTCATTTGTCCGGTAATAATTGGTCCACGGTCTTCGCCAATTGGAACAACATCCACATTGGCTAAACCACGGCCACCTTCATCATATCCACCTTCACATTGGTTAGCGGCAGTTGCGCCACCCCATAAGAAATCATCTCTAAATCCCATTTCCATTCCTCCTTGTTGTCTTTGTAACCCTACAATGCTATTGTAACTTTTTTAGTCGTCACTCTCTAGTATTTGCCTATTATTGAAATGCCTTACACATCCACTCACAGATAAATGAGTGGTTTTGTGTAAGACTGACACATTAAAGTGAATTTAAACTATTTAACTGTTGTGAATAAATAGTCACCTTGTTGAATTTCAGAATCATTCGTCACTAGAACATCTGAATAATTTCCAGTATTAGTCACTACAATAGGTGTCACTGTTTCATAACCTGCTTCTTTAATTAAATCGATATCAAAACGAACTAGCTCTTGTCCTGCTTCAACTTGTTCATTATTTTCAACAAGTTTCTCAAATCCCTTACCTTCTAAATTGACAGTATCTAATCCAATGTGAATAAGAATTTCTGCCCCATTCTCAGTTGTTAAACCGATCGCATGACCCGTTGGGAAAATAGTTGTCACAGTCGCATTTACCGGTGCATAAATGACACCTTCAGTGGGTTCAACAGCAATCCCTTTACCCATTGCCCCACTAGCAAAAACTTCATCAGGTGCTTCTGATAATGACATTGCTCGCCCTGTAACAGGACTTGCGATAATTTCTTGAGCGGCTGTACCATCTTCACTAGCTGTTTCTTTTACTAAATTTGCGTTAGAAGAATCAGTATAATTAGCACCATTAGTTGTAGCTAATTCTGGTTCGTCTTCAAATAAAGTTGGAACTTTTACAAACATCATCATGACAAATGCTAGAACTAATGAAATTATCATGGCAATAACCATATGCCACACGTTCATTGGAATGTCCCCTGTTGGATCAATGTATGAAGGAATAATAAAGATTCCTAAGCCACCAATAGAATAACTTATAACGTTCATCCAACCTAGATACGCTCCTTGTATAGCTCCTGCGATACAAGTAATGATAAATGGCGTCTTCATCGGTAAAGTAATACCGTAGATAGCCGGTTCGGTTACACCAAATACGGCAGAAATTGCTGCTGGTACTGCTAATTGTTTAACTTTAGACTCTTTTGTACGAATTAAAATAGCTAAAAGCACTCCCACTTGAGCAAAACATACGGCTACTGATGCAGTTAATAGTGTCCCAAATCCATATTGAGCGAACTGTAATAATGCAATTGGAATCAAGCCCCAGTGTAATCCAAACATAACCAGCACTTGCCAGAAGCCTCCTAATAGAGCTCCTAATAAGATAGGACTAAAATCATAAACTGAACTAAAGAATGCCCCGACTAGATTAGAAGCCCAAGTAGCAACTGGTCCAACAACTAATATAGCTAATGGCACTACAATCAGAATGGTAAAGAATGGAACTAAGAATAATTTCACGACATCAGGAATAACCTCACGTAGTTTCTTCTCAATTTTTGAAGCTAAGTACACAGCTAAAATAATTGGAACTACTGTTTGATAGTAACCTCCCATAGGTAAAATGATTGGAATCCCTGCAAAGGTACTATGGATTGGCGATTCAAAAATGGTTCCTGCAAAGAGAGTGTATAACGGGTCTCCTGCAGTGATATCCATTAATGACGGATAGATCATCGCTCCTGCTATGGCTAAAGCTGTAAACTGGTTTAGTTTGAATTTCTTAGCTCCAGTTAAAGCGAGCATAATTGGTAAGTATTGGAAAAACGCATCCCCTGCGGCATTTAAAATTGCATAAAGACCACTTGTTTCAGCCGACATCCCCATTGCAGCTAAGATGGCTACGACACCTTTAATCATCCCGGTTGCGGCTAAGACACCAAGGAATGGTTGGAATAATCCAGAAATTAAATCGATAAAACGATCAAACATATTGCCAGTTGGTTCCTCGTCTGCATCTACTTCACCAGCCCCTCCAATATTACTTACAGATTGGACAGCAGCATATACATCTGGTACATGGTTCCCGATAACGACTTGATATTGACCACCACTTTGAACAACTGTTACGACACCTTCTCGTTTTTTCAAATAATCTGTATCTGCTTTACTCTCATCTTTCAATTTAAAGCGTAATCTTGTAATACAGTGCGCTAAACTCGAAACATTCTCTTCCCCACCTACATGGGCAACGATATCTTTTGCTAATTCATCATAATTTTTTGCCATTTTTTCTTCCTCCTTATTTTTTAAACAATTATTGTCTCTTTACCTGTATATTATTTAGTTTTATTTTTTTGATGTTCCTCCTTTTCATCGAATTTGATCAAAAGAAAAAACCTAAATAGATAATACGAATTAGACAACACTCAGCCCGTAAAATGGGGGTGTGCATTCATACTATCTATTTAGGTTTTGCCTGCTTGATCAGTAACAATCCTAAAGTAGATTGAATTATTTAGTTGTTAATTTTTGAATATGAATCGTTAAGTACACTTGTTCTTCTCGACCCACTGGGAAATCATACGTCGATTCGATGTACTGTTTGATTTTTTCAGAACATTTAAATGATTCAGGGTAAGTATCTCTAACTTGTTCGAATAAGAATGAATCATTCGATCCTTGTTGTAAATTAGAATTAACCCTTTGAGCAAAATATTGAAGGTGGGTGACAAAGCGTTGATACGCAAAGGAATCTTCATCAAAGTCATAGCCGAAATGCAAACGAACGATATTTAAAACACCTTGTACAATTTTTAGCACACGCATCGTTTGTTCCATCCTATGCCCTTCTTTTTGAGCATTAATTAGATGCAAAGCGATTGCTGATGCTTCAGTATCAACTAGACGAACACCTGTCCGTTCTTCAATAATATCTAGTGCTTGAACGCCAATTTGATATTCTGCTTTATAAAGTCGTCTAACTTCCCAAGCTAATGGATTTGTTAGCGGCATATTATCTTTCTGCCTTTCAATTGCATAGTGCAAGTGATCGCCTAAAGTAATATAGACATGACTTTCGAAGTTTTGTTGCAACTTCTCTTCAGCTAGTTTCACAATTGAAAAGACGGTATCAATTTCTTCCGTTGATAATTCTTTATAGATATCCGCAAACATAGAGTCATCATCTTTTAGTATAAATGTTTTTTGAATCTTTTCTTCATCAATGGTATCACCGACTTTACCTTGAAAAGCAATGCCTCGTCCCATGACGATTAATTCATCTTTGTTCTTATTACTTGTTTGAACAACATTATTATTTAGAATTTTTTGTATCCGCATAAGTTCATAAGCAATCCTTTCCAAAAATAAAAACCTAAACATATGCAAATAAAAGAGGTGTCTAACCCAGCTTTTCTTTAACTCGCATACATTTAGGTTTTGCCTGCATAACCAGTAACAATCCTTATAAAGCTATTATACCCACATTGAAAATAATTGCAAGCGTTTTAATAAATTGGAAAGAATTTATAACTGAGCATTCGATTTAAATATTAAAATATGCTTCATTCCTTCGCCATTCTGGCGTGAGTTCTGCCAACTCGCGATATATCGATACCCCAGTTCACTTTACCCAACAAAAAAACACCTCAACTGGCTAGTTAAGCCCAAGTTGAGGTGAAGTGTAAAAATTTAATAGATCGAATTGTTTTGCTTAGTTATTTTTTGATTTTTTGCTATCTTTCTTTAATAAGTACCAACCAGAACAAATGAATGTTATCCCTGTAATAATTGTTGGTATGTTATTGTCAACGGTTGTGCTTAAGCAAATTAAAGCGAACCCGATAGCGACAATCGCCGTTTTCCATTTTGCGTTCATGTTATTCAGCTACTTCAAAGTCGCCAGCATCCTCAACTTTTACCTTATTCGCAGCAAGTACGAATGGTACATAGATTAAGAATGAAATAAACATATTGAATAAGGCTAAAATTCCAGCTGCAAAACTACCACCTGTTGCTAGGAAAGCATAGATTCCTGGAGGTGTGATCCATGGAACAGCTAAGAACACTGGTGGTACTAAGCCCCATGAAGTTGCTAAGTATGCAATTGTTACTAAGATTGGTGGTGTAATCAACCAAGGAATAGCGAATTGTGGGTTTAATACAATTGGCATACCAAAGATTACGGGTTCATTAATATTGAACACCCCCATCGGTGCCGATAATTTAGCGATTGTTCTGTGCTCTTCACGTTTAGATAACCAAAGAATCGCAATGATTAATCCTAAAGTCGCTCCAGAACCACCCATTTGTGCATAAGCATCGAATGATCCACGTGTCCATTCCCATGGTAATTGAGCGATATCACGTGTTGCTTCATATACAACTGTATTTTCATTTAAGGCTGCACCGTATACCCCATCCATAATTGGAGCCAATACATTGTGTCCGTGTAAACCAAAGAACCATAGTAATTGAACTAAGAATGTAAGTAAGATAACGCTTCCGATACCTTGTGATAATCCCATTAATGGTAATTGGATATATTGTGAGATTAAATCGTTTAGTGATAGGCCTGTTAATTGTAATGCGATAAAACCAATAATTGCTGAAACATAGATAGCTACAGTACCTGGTATGATAGCAGCGAATGCTTTACTTACAGCAGGCGGAACTGAATCAGGCAACTTGATTGTAATTTTTTTTCTCATTAAGTATGAGTAAATCATGGTCGAAACCATCCCGATAATCAAAGCACTGAATAAACCAGTTGCGCCAAGATAACCTAATGAAAGCCCAGAACCACTCGTTGCAAGCGAGGATACTCCATCAGCCTCTGTAATGTTAAAGCCTGATTGAATTAACGCTTGAATGATTGTATTGTCAACACCAGTTAATTCTGTTGTAATATTTAATGATTGAGGAATCACAACGATAAAACTAGCAAATGAGATTAATCCACCTGCAAGTGAATTGACTCCGTAACTTTCAGATAAATTTGACCCCAGTGAAAAAGCAAAGAACATTGCCATGACACCGATTGTCCCAGCATTTACGTAACCATTGATTTCTACAATAGGTGCCACGGCAGCCGCGAAACTGTCCCAACCTAAACTTGTTGGTAAGTCTCGTAAGAATACGTTCAGTAATACAGCAATTGATCCTGCCATCGTAATTGGCATTGCTGCGATGAATGAGTCACGGATTGCTACCAAGTGACGTTGAGATCCGATTCTACCTGAGATTTCCATAAATTTGTCTGTAAAATTATCTTTAAACGACATATTAATTTACCTCCTTATTATATTCTTCTATTAAATTTTTATACCAATAGTAACTATCTTTTTTGTAACGCGTTAACTTAGCTGTCTCGTCATCTTCTTCACGGTCAACATAGACGAAACCGTAACGTTTTTGATAACCATTCAACCATGACAATAAGTCAGTGTAAGACCAAGTGCAATAGCCAATCACTTCTGAACCTTCTGCAATAGCTTCACCAATCGCATCCACGTGATCACTAATATATTTAATACGGTAGTCATCATGGATTTCTTTGTCTTTCGTTAATTTGTCATACTCTCCTAGGCCATTTTCAGTAATCATAATTGGAATATCGTATCGGTTTGTAATACGTTTAATACCTAGCTTTAATCCTTGAGGATCAATTTCCCAATCCCAATTCGTGCGCTCTACGTGTGGATTTTGAACACGTTTGAATAAACCAGGCATTCCTGATTCTTCTGAGGAACCTTTCTCACCTGTGGTATTCATCTTACCTACGGATACACCATCTTTTGGGTTGTATGCGACTGTATTTGTTTGGTAGTAGTTGATTCCTAAGAAATCAGGACGTGCATTCGCTAATATCTCGTCATCGCCTTCTTGAATATCGATTGTGACATCCATTCCTTCAAGCGCTTTCAATACCGTTCTTGGGTATTTTCCATTGATATACATATCCATCCACCACGAACTGTTGAATGCTTCATAGTTTTCAGTCGCAATCATATTCTCTGGTTTTGAATCGATTGAGTAAGCTGGGTTGTAAGCGAAACTTGGGCCAATTTGTCCCGGTATGTTCATCTCACGGAATTTCTTAATCGTTAAGGCATTCGCTAAGTTTGCAATATGGTTTGCGTTATACATACGATCATAGCTGTGAACTTTAGGTGGGTGCACTTCTTGTACGTAACCTAATGTCATAAAGATGTTTTGCTCGTTTAATGTGACCCAATAGTTTACACGGTCTCCGTATGCTTCGAATAGAACCGCTGCATAATTAACGAAATCGTCAACGATTTGACGTGATTCCCATCCACCATACTCATCTTGTAAAATTTGTGGTAAATCCCAGTGATAGATTGTAACAACTGGCTCGATATCATGAGCGATTAACTCATCAATTAAGTCCGAGTAGAATTGAATCCCAGCTTGGTTCACTTCACCGCGTCCGTTAGGTAAAATACGTGTCCAAGCTATTGAGAAGCGGTAAGCTTTCAATCCTTGTTCAGCCATTAAAGCAACGTCTTCTTTATAACGATGATAGTGATCTACGGCTAAGTTTCCGTTGGTTCCTTTAAATGTCGTTTCTGGAATACGAACATAACGGTCCCAAATTGATTCACTCTTACCATCTTTGTCCCAGGCACCTTCTACTTGATACGCTGCTGAGGCAGATCCCCATAGAAAGCCTTTTGGAAAGTTCTTGATTGTCATTAGTTTTCCTTCCTTACTTTAGAATGTCTAATTAAATTATCGACTTGTGCTTCCATTCTCTTCTCAAATTTCTTTCTGAAAAGTGGATACAAAATCTTGTTATTCCATTTTGTGAAAAAGTCAGTGTTTACATACTCTTCACGATACGTGACTTCAATTTCATCTTCTTTTTGAGACTCAACAAGATATTCAATAATATTGTCGCCTCGATTCGATGATAATTTGACACGGTAATGAAGTGGAAATTTCATCTCTTCCACTTCAATCAATACCGCTTGTTTACTATCTTTGCCGAAACTCTTTTTGTACTTGAGTCCTGGTTTAATATCTTTAACATCTATTAATTTTTTTGTATTACTTTGATAATCTGCTTTAAATGAATTTCTTAGCAGATGAAAAAAGTCATCAGCCCGTGCATCATAGACTTTCGTCATTTCCAATTCACTCACCTACTTTTCTAATGACGCGAACTTTTTATGAATTTCAATCACTTCTTTAGCTAAATCAATAAAGGTAATCGCATTCATTAAATGATCTTGACCGTGAATTAATAATAATGACACGTCCATCGACTCGCCTTGTGCTTCACTTGTTAATAAGCTAGTTTGTGATTGGTGAGCAGTTACTAATGATTCATTCGCTTCTTTCATTTTTACCTCAGCTGTATCAAAATCATATGCTTTTGCTGCTTCAATTGCTTCGATGGCTTTACCTTTAGCGTCGCCACCATACATAATTAATCCCATTACTGCTTCTAAATTTACTGGTTCACTCATTTGCCTGGTCTCCTATCTATCCGATATTTTTTTATTAGTCGATGATTGAAAGTGCTAATCCTAGAACTTTCTCTCCATCCATTCTTCCGTAATCTGTCATTGGAATGTCAGTGACTTGAATGTCTGGTTCGTATGCTGCTTTGAATTTTTTAACCACAAATTTAACTTGTGGTCCAACTAAGATTGCTTGGATATTGTTATTCTTAATGTTTTCGTCTACTTCCGATAACGAAACTGCCCAAATCTTCGCATCGACACCTTGTGCTTCAGCGGCCTTTTGCATTTTTGTTACTAACATACTTGTTGACATACCTGCGTTACAAACTAACATAATCTCTTTCATATCTATTTCTCCTTTATATCTGTATGATTTTTTATAAATTTTTCTTTAAAATGTTCAAAACTTGGATCTTCCAGTAACATTGATTGATACGCTTCGTTAGACACTAACTCAACAAAATAATCTGTGACTTGAGCCAAGCCTTTATTCGTTACTTTCGAAGGTGACATCAAAATGACAAACTTCACATCTGGATGATCATCATCCCAAGCCACACCTTCTGGCACAATTGCGACAGCAACCTCACTATGGACACCTAATGGAATCGATGGATGCGGGAAAGCAATTGAGTCTGAGAAAGCTAAGGAACCAAAGCGTTCTCTAAGTTCAATATGGTTAATAAACTCACTAATCTGTGACGGTGTTTGGCAATCTGTTAAACGACTAATCAACTCAGGCAATAATGTTTCTCGAGTGACTGGTTTATCAATCACCATATAACGTTCTTCGCTAAAGTACGTTTCAAACAAGCGAAGCGCATGGTTTTCTGCAATTAATTCCTTCGTATTCGGAACGTTCGTTTGACTATGATCTTTAATATAATGATTAATCTGTGCGATATCAGAATCGTTTAAAAATACACTAACGCGAACAACCGGTATCGAGAAGAATGACACTGAGATATCAATCGTTGATACAACTAAGTTGACGTCTTTTAGTTGGCTTTCACTCATTTGGTAATAACTAATGACATCGACAATTTGGATGCTTTGACCAAACTCATTCTCTAAGCGGTTACGTAACATCTGTGCACTACCGAGACCGGTTGAACAGATGACAATAACCTTTAACCTTTGACTCTGGTGGAAACGCTCTACCGAAGCTAGCATATGAAGCGTGATATACGCCCATTCATGGTTATCAATCTTATAGTCAAAAAGCAGAGGCATCTGACTGAAGTAGCGCTTCGTTTCGTTAAAAACGGGCGCATACTTTTCATAAACTTCTTCATACAATGGATTCTTTAGCGGAATATCCATCTTTAGCCGTGTAATTAAAGGCTCAAAATGTGCTTCTAAGCCCATCAGCAGCATCGTATCCATACTGAATTGCATCTCACTGTGCGCCTCAATCTGAGAGAGTACATCTATAATCTGTTTTTGTAATTCCGTTTCACTAGTACTTGGTTGTTCCGATTTGTTCTGATTCGACTTGGACTTCAGATGTAAAGCAATATACTTGGCTTCGTCACTTGGAAAGTTGATGTCTGCCGTTGCTTCAACACGCTTAACAATACGATTCGCAATCTCAATTTCGTAACCCATGTCTAAGTTTTGATTACTTCTGAATGACTCAATGGTCTTACCCGCCTTGATTCGAATAATCGCTAAGGCAAGATGTAGAACGAGGTTCTGCATCACATAATCCGAAAGTTGAATCAACGCATTTTGGCATTCCTCTAACACGATAATAAAGAGCGTCTCAATGGAAAAATCTAAATTTTCTAGATGTTCATTGTTAAAGTCCATAAAGTATCCAATCTGCTTTGTTCCAAAAAAGTAATTCAAAATAAAGCGACGCTTTTCAATTTCTGGTCCTTCAACGGATACCCCTTCATTGACATTGTTATGTAACATTAAATCAAATTGACTAAAGAAACTTCGGATGTTCTGCAACACATGCATAATGGTTGATTTACTTACAAATAGTTCTACTGCATATTCATCGACCGTTAGAAGCTGATTCTCTAAAAATATCTTATTTAAGATAAACCGTTCACGATCCTTGGCCTCAGTTATTGCGAACACATCCGAAGCACTTCTCCTTTTAGAACTTAATTCTTCAAATATATGATTAAATTTTATGACGTTGGTTACATTCAATTTGAATCCGTAACCTTTTTTAGTTTCGATCATTGCCCCGTATTCGGGCAATAGCTGCTTGATATTATGAATGTATTTACGCGCTGTTCGGTCCGACACATTAATGTGGTCTCCAATCAACTTACTCGATAAATAATCATCTGAGTTCTCATATAAATACTGTATAATTTGAGCATCTTTACTATTAATTGGTAAATTACTCACGTTTAACTCTCACCTTCTAAAGGTAAACTGGCCTAAAATCCGTTATTATCGCTCAGTTCTTTAAACCAGTAACCTGATTTTTTCATTGTTTTTTCTTGCGTGTCTAGGTCTAATTCCACTAAACCATAACGGTTTTTATATGAATTCAACCATGACCAACAATCAATAAATGTCCATAACATATAACCATGACAGTTTGCTCCGTCTTGAATGGCTCTATGTAATTCTTTCAAATGATCTTGAATAAATTCAATTCGATAATCATCTTGAATCATACCATCTAATTTAAATTTCTCTTCACCTTCAACACCCATACCATTTTCAGTTAGTACCCATTCGATGTTGTCATAGTTATCTTTGATATCCATCGCAATGTCGTACATACCTTGCTCGTATATCTCCCAACCTCGATGCGGATTGATTTTTCTTCCTGGCATAATATAGTTATCAAAGTAATTTTCTAACCCTAACGCGACGTCAAAATCACCTGTATGTGACGGTGCTTGAACACGTAGTGGCTGGTAGTAGTTGACGCCTAGGAAATCAACTGTATTGTTTTTTATAATGTCTAATTCTTCTTGTGTGTAGTCTGGTAATGCATCTGCTTCTTTAATTATTTCAACTAATTCAGCTGGATACTCACCATTCACTGATGGATCTAAGAAGCTTTTCGCTTGGAATAATTCAGCAATGCGCGCTGCCTTCTTATCTTCTGGGCTATCACTTTTTGGATAAGCTGGCGTTAAGTTTAGTATCACACTAATACGGTGATTCGGATTAAGTCTGTGACACGCTTCAACTGCCATTGAGCTTGCTAATTGTGTGTTGTATCCTACTTGAATTGCTGCTTTAAAGTCATTCTTCGCTGGATAGTGGAAGTCACCTAAGTAACCTGCTTCAACTGGAACGATGGGTTCATTGAATGTAAACCACGTATCAACTAAATCACCAAACAATTCAAAACACGTCGCTGCATAATCTCGGAAAGCATACACTGTTTCTTTATTTTCCCAGCCACCCTTTTCTTGTAGTGCAAAAGGAATATCAAAGTGATATAAGTTCATCATTAACTTGATGCCTTTGTCGTTGATGCGTTTGAATACATCTCGGTAAAATTCAACTGCTTGTTGATTTACTTCGCCTACACCTTCAGGTATTAATCTTGACCATTGAATCGACGTTCTAAAGGTTGTGTGTCCCGTCTTTTCTAGAAACTCAATATCATCTATATAATTCTTATAAAATGTCGACGTTTGACTTGGTCCAACACCGTTATGGAATTTCTCTGGAGCTTCTTGAAACCAATAATCCCAATTGCTCATCCCTTTTCCATCGCCTGGTTGAATTCCTTCACTTTGTGGTCCTGAAGTCGATGTTCCCCATAAAAACCCATCTGGAAATTTATACATATAAACGTGCCCTCCTTGAATTTATAACTTACTCATGTGAATCCTTCCGCTTTAAAATCAAGCAGTTGAATTGAATTCAGTTACATCTTATAACCCTATTCTATTTCTCACACGCCTAATTGTAAATGCTTTCAAGGTTAAACATTTTCCTCTATGAAGCGGAAAGTCAAACATTAGGATAAATGGATTGTTCTGTGGTATTCGTTGTAATTGGAACAATAATATCAGATCCTTTCAGTTAACAACCTCAGACTAGCCAACAAACAACTCAATCTTTCTATAAAGACACAAAAACCGCTAGTACCTTATTCGATACTAGCGGTTTCTATTAATTCGTTAATTGTTTAATTGAATAATTAATCAATTTTGATTAACTCGTCTCCTGCATTAACTGTTTCTAAGTTAGAAGCAGAAACGCTATTATAGTTTGCTGTATTCGTAACAACAATTGGTGTTATTGTTGAATAACCAGCTTCTTTAATAACATCCATATCAAATTCAACCAGTTTTTGTCCAACTGTAACTTGATCGTCTGCTTTTACTAATGCGTTGAAGCCTTTACCATCTAATTTAACAGTATCAAGACCGATATGAATTAGAATTTCAGCTCCACCTTCTGTTTGTAAACCAACAGCATGTCCTGTAGGGAATACTGTTACAATTTTACCATTAACTGGTGAAACAACTTCACCAATAGTTGGCTCAATTGCTACCCCTTTACCTAATGCTTCACTCGCGAAAGCTGCATCTGGAACATCTGTTAAAGCAACAACACGTCCTGTTAATGGACTTGCGATTCCTTCAGCAGTTTGTTTAGTTTCTTCTTTAGCAGGTGTTGCTTTTGGTTCTTCGGCTACAACTTCTTCAGCTACAGGAGCTTCAGTTACTGTAATTTCGCCTTTATTAACACGTTCGATATATTCTTCTAAGTCAGTTGCAATTCCGCCAACTTGAGTACCATAGATAACTTGTACTGATTGACCACTTACTGTCACTCCAGCAGCACCCGTACGACGTAATTGAGCTTGGTTGACTTGTTTTCCATCTTCAACTGTTACCCGTAAACGAGTAGCACAGTTAGTGAATGTAGTTAAGTTAGCTTGTCCACCAAGACCTTCTAATATTTGTTGCGAACGAACTTCTTCGTCAGTTAAAGCACCAGTCGTTGATGTTGTTGTCTTAGCAGCTTGACCAATACCGTGCTCTTGGCGGTACTCATCTTTACCACGTAAACGTGTTTCTTCTTCATCATCTTCACGACCTGGTGTTTTTAGGTCGAATTTCGTAATCGCCCAACGGAATAGTCCGTAGTATACTAATCCCCAAATAAGTGAATAGATACCTAAGATAATCCAGTTTGTTCGTTCATTACCCGGTAACATACCATATAGGAAGAAGTCTAAGAAACCAGCTGAGAATGTAAACCCAACCCCGATACTTAATAATTCAACCACTACTACTGATAAACCAGCTAATACCGCGTTAACACCAAAGTAAAGTACTGGTGAAGCGAATAAAATTGAGAATTCAATTGGCTCAGTAATACCTGTAACAAATGATGTTAATGAACTTGATACTAAAAGACCTTTAACATCAGCTTTACGTTCAGGTTTAGCTGTATGGTACATTGCTAATGCTGCAGCTGGGAAACCAACTAACATCATTGGGAATGCGAATGAGAAGTATTTAGCCGCTTCTGGACTAATAACGTCACCATTTTGTAATTGAGCGAAGACAATGTTTTGTGCTCCATGAACAACTTGCCCAGCAACTTCAATCGATCCACCCATAGCTGTTTGCCAGAATGGCAAGTAGAATACGTGGTGTAAACCGAATGGAATTAATGCACGATATACGTAACCGTAGAAGAATCCACCAATTGGACCTGAACCTGCGATTGTCTCACCCAACCAAGCAATTCCTCCACCAATGAATGGCCATAGGAATGCTAGCAATGCACCAACAATTAATGCAGCAACGGTTGAGATAATTGGAACAAAGTGAGTTCCCGCAAAGAATGACAACGCATCTGGGAATTTAACACGGTAGAATTTATTGTGTAAGTAAGCGACTACTAAACCAATAATAATTCCTCCGAATACTCCAGTATTCAATGTCTCTTCGAAACCTAATACAGAACCAACTAAACCGTTGATATCTTTTAGTGCTTCAATATCTCCAAAGTTTGCTAATGTACTCGTAATTGATTGATACATAACAAAGTAACCAATCACGGCTGATAGTGCAGCAACTTCTTTACGAGCAGTTGCTAAACTACTTGACACCGCTATAGCAAATAATAGTGCTAGATTTCCAAATACGATATCTCCAACATCAGTTAAAATACTTAGAATACCATTAAGGACAGTGCCTTCCCCAAGTAGAGTTTCAAGACCCCACTGTGCGATAAATGCTTCCCCAGTAATGGTTGCACCTATACCAAGAAATAAACCAGCTACCGGTAATAAAGCAATCGGTAACATGAATGACCGACCTAATGTTTGCATTAGGTTAAAGAATTTCCCGTTCATAAATAAACGAATCCCCTTTCAAATATATAATATTTTCTATAAAACCGTTAACAATTATACCACTTAAAATCTTAAGTACAACCGCATTAGATAAGCACTTTTTGTGAAAACGTTTTAGTTTGTTTTTCAATAAAATAGTGGTCTGATAACTTTTATTGCTTTTAGATAAGTGATTCATCCAAAGGTTGAAAAATCAATATTCTTACCTTATAAATCATCAGACAACCAAAAAAACACTTCCTACTATATGTAAGAAGTGTTTTTTGGAATTTGGATTTGCTCGTCTTTATCTTTGTCTTTCTTAAATGACAACTTCTTTAAGCCCTTCTGCATTGGTTGCATGTAGAAGCGGTTTAATGGGATATACAATAGAAGCGAAAAGACTGCCGCAAATAATGTAATCACAATAACCCGTAGTGGCAATGAATGAATTAATACTTCTGGCAATATGAACATCAATAAACCATACACATTAATACCTAAAGCATGTAATAGATAAATCTGATCGGAATAATCACCCAATTTTGCCATCATCGTTTTTTTACCTTTATATCGATTCAAGAAAGTAATCACTAAGTACACCGTCGGAATAAATAATAGTTCGATATATTTCCCTTGATAGAAAAAACCAAAAGTAACAACATAAACGACCATCCATCCGATTAACACTCGCAAGTTGTACTTCCAGTAATCACCTTGAACACCTACATAGTAGCCGATTGTCGTATACATCAACGCCTTTGGAAAGCCTCCGTAGCGAAGCACATCAGTGAGTATCCCATGTTCCATACAGTACAGTGACAACAGGTAGGATACGAAGACAACCCCTATTAAAGCCTTTGGCGCTAAATTAATCTTTCTCAGTACATAAAGTAAGAGTATGCCGATCCAACTCGCCCATAAGTACCATAAATGGTAAGAACCAATCGTTCCTTGGACAATTTGACGCCAGGTTTTAGAACGAAATATAACCATCACAGCATCCATGACTGGCTCTTGATAAAGCCAAGCTTCAAACCCAGCCATAAACAGTGATACGACATAATAAAACAGCGATATAGTTATAAATAATCTTAAAATACTGCCCGCATATTTTAACATATAATCATTTGTCCGTGATGACAGGATGTAACCTGTAATCGCAAAGAACAAAGGCACTGCATAGTTAAAAATAGCACGAGGCCATTGAAGTTCAATCAAAGGTTCATTATATGCCGAATCGATAAATGCGAATACATGAATGAGTACCACACCAATCGCGGCAATAAACTTCACCTTATCAATATTGTAGTTTTTTGACATATAATCCCCTATTCAAATTTTTTTAGAAAATATATAGTACCCTTTCTTAATCGAAATGTCTAAGAATATGAATTTTATTCAAAATCAAAGAAATGATATAAACCAATTAAGTATCCATAATATTTGTAAATTTCTCGTCGTCCTGCCCGACGAAGTCCTGGTGTATCAAAATAAGTGATAACCTCGCCTTCATCCGTATAAACATAAGCAGATATATAAGTTAAATCATAACCAAAATGCTGATTCACCCGCTCATAAATCATACGCGTTCGGCGTGTATGGTAATCAGATGTAACGACTAAGGCAGATGTCCACCCATTTTCTTGCATAAGTTGTAAAGTATTAACCGCATTTGTATACGTACTCGTCGCTTCATTTTCTCCAATCAGTTGGTCTTCTCTAGCGCCTGCATTTTGGTAGTGAGGTAAAAGATTTAAATTTTCTCCATAAAGAGGCGAGACAATAATCTTATCTGACAGTGAATAGCCATCCAATAAAAGCTTTGCGGATTGGTCCTCACGCCCGTCCCCGCCTTCAGGCACGATAATCACATCACTCAACACCGGCGTTTCCCCAACATCTAAGTTGAAATACAGCCACACAGCGTGCCATGACCAAAACAATAATATTAGAACGATTAATTGTTTTAATCTTCTTTTCATAGCTTTTCCCTCTTTTCAAATGATAACTTATTCTATCATAATCATTGAATATAGCTATAAACAGCGAGTTAATTTACATAAAATTTAATTTGCTGTAACATTTACTTTAGAGATTATTAAAAGGAGGCCACTACTTTATGAACTGGCTCGTATTAGGACAAATTTTCACAATCAACTTAGTCTACATTATGCTCAACACAATCCGAACGTTATTAACCATGCGTGGTTATCGTCACGTTGCGCCCATCTTGGCAATCATTGAGATTACAATCTACACGCTTGGATTATCAATGGTTATGTCTTACATTGAAGAAAATGTGCTTTACTTAATCTTCTATGCCTTGGGCTTTGGAGTTGGCATCTACTTAGGTATGTTGATTGAAGATCGGATTGCGTTGGGCTATTCTGTCATGCAAGTCTTTACCGAAGATGATAATCATGTGTTAGCTGAATCCTTGAGAGAACGTGGTTATGGAGTCACGATTCAACCAGGTTATGGCCGTAACGGTAACCGGTTAGTCTTAACAATTCTAACACCCCGTTCAACAGAAGTTGCTTTACGTAACACCATCAATGAACTCAACCCAAGAGCATTCTTCATCTCATATGATGCCAAATATATTCACGGCGGTTTCTGGACGAAACGGATTAGTACGCCACAAATCATTGAAGATAACTTTGAACAAGATCAAAGAGAAGGCTTTGAAACACCCGATGACGTATTAACGAAAGATGAATTTATCGACTAAAAAGGAGCTTGTAATATGTTTACAAAGGATTGGGAAGCGTTACTACCACTAGATTCCATTCAACACATTACACCCGTTTCAGGCGGCGATGTCAATCAAGCGTTTCGTGTAGACACTGATAATACCCCCTACTTCTTACTCGTTCAACCCGGACGAAGTGCGGACTTTTACAAAGGCGAAATAGCTGGTCTAGAAGAAATGACGAAAGTAGGAATCACTGTTCCGCGCGTCATTGATAGTGGTGAAAATAACGGTGATGCTTATCTTTTACTCAGTTACCTTGATGAAGGACATCAAGGAAGTCAACGTGAACTAGGTAAGATGGTTGCACAGCTACATCAATATCATTCGCCTAACGGACAATTCGGCTTTGCTGCGCCTTATGAAGGAGCCGATATCAGCTTCGACAATTCATGGACCGATTCATGGATTGAGTTGTTTGTGGAAAGGCGCCTTGATAAATTACACACTGAATTGGTAGCTGACGACAAATGGACTCAAAATCAAAGCGAGATTTATCAACATGTTCGCCAAATTATTGTTGATAACTTGTCCAAGCACAAAAGTGAACCGTCTCTACTTCATGGGGATTTATGGGCAGGTAATTATATGTTTCTATCAGACGGTCGTCCTGCCCTATTTGACCCGGCTTCAATGTATGGAGACCGAGAGTTTGACTTAGGTGCTACCCAAGTATTTGGTGGCTTTACCGAAGAATTTTACACCGCTTATAATGAAGCATACCCATTGGCGGATGGCGCACAGTTAAGAATCAACTATTACCGTTTATACTTGTTAATGGTTCATTTGTATAAGTTTGGTGGAACGTATGAATCATCTGTTGATCAAGCAATGCAAAATATACTAAACGAACAAACAAAGTCCTAAGAGCCAAGCTCTTAGGACTTTGTTGATTGTTAGCACTAAGTTATTATCCTTAGATTACTCATCCGCTCCGCTATAAAAATCTTCCTTAGCCATATCTTCAAAAATCACTCGAATAGACTCTTTACTCGCATAGTCTTGATTTACCATTTGTTCAATAATTGCTTGAGCCAGTGCTTCTTTTTGCTCCGGTGTGCGTCCTGCTTTCGATTGAATACGTACATAAGGCATAGTCATTCCTCCATTATTGTTTTAACATATTATACCCTTTCTTGAACGCATTGCACCTGAAATGCATGCAAAAAAAGAAGCCGACTTATGAATAAAGTCGACTTCTTTATACGTTTTCTAGATTTGGTTGATATTATCATCTGGTTTGTCTAACTCTTCTTGAATTGCTTTGTCAGCTTTGTTTAATTGACGAGCCGCGAAGTCGCGCCCACCTAAACCAAAGGCTAAAGCAGCTGCAAGACCAACAGCACCAAGGATAATAATAAATCCAGCGTTCACGATTGTTTGAGCAATTTGTAATTGTTCCAAGATCATGAATGCTCCTAGGATAATAATCGCGTAGCGAACAACTTCACCAAACGCTCTGTTACCTGTTGCTTTTGCGATAAAGTTAGCTAAGATGTTCCCACCGATTAACGCGATAGCTAAGATGATAATGGCACTTAATACTAATGGGATGTAAGCAATAATTGCTGCACCGATTGTATTAAGAACGTCTAAGTTTAAGACTGAGATAGCTTCAACTAAGAAGAATAACATTAACACACCTTTAACAACTGTCGCTGTTACATTCGAAATCTTCACTTCAGATGTTTCTGAACGGAAGTTTAAGTAACGTGAGTATCTATCAACACCTGTTGTTCTTAATAAATTCTCAATTAAGTCACCAAGTAATTTCGCTACAACGCCACCAATAATTAATAGTACAGCGGCTGTAATGATATTAGGGATGGCACTTAGGATTTGGTTTAATACCGTTACGATTGGTTCTGAGATTGAACGGATACCTAGTGTTTCTAGTGCAACCGTTAAAATTGGAATAAACAGTAATACGTAAACGACTGTAGCAAGTACATCAGCAATTTGACCTTCGTTCACATCAACGCCTGTCGTGTTACCAGTCAGTTTTGCATACCACTTATCAATATTTAAACCTAATAAAAGATTGCGAACAAGCTTTTTAATAAACTTACAGAAGTACGCTCCAACGACTAAGATAACGATAGCAGTTAAGATGTTAGGAATATAACTGAAGAACTTGTCAAACATGTTCACAATTGGATCCATAACGCCACCGACGTTTAATCCGTTTAAAATACCCGGTAAGAAGAATAACAATGTCGCAAAGTAAACGATTGAACCAACCGTTTCTGTATATTGCTGACCTTCTTGTTCTGTCTTAGCCATGCCCCAAGCTTGAGTACGACGACTAAAGTTAAGTTTTTCTAACCCTTTAATTGTTAAACGCTTAAGTCCCCAAGCTAATAGAAGAGCTAAAACTAATAATAATAACGCGCCTATGATACCTGGCAACATCGCGCCTAATGTCGCAAAAAATGCTGAAAAATCCATATTATTTCCTCCTTAAAATTTTATAATTTCTATAGTTAGTATATCATCTGATATCACAATGTAAAATGATACACCTTGTGGTGACTCAATTCCTCATGATATGAGTAGAAAAAAAGATACTTTGTTATCTATATATAACAAAGTATCTCTCTTCATTTTAATCACTATATTTAGTTTAACTTATATATAATACTCATTATAAACTAATAGCCGTACCACCTGTCACACCGTAGATTTGTCCAGTGACGTAACTTGCTTCTTCTGAAGCTAAAAAGACATACACTGGCGCTAACTCAACTGGCTGACCTGCGCGTTTAAGCGTCTCATCTTGTCCAAATGTTTCTAAGTCACCTTCAAGTTTTCCATCATCTAATTGAAGCGGCGTCCAAATCGGACCAGGTGCTACTGCATTCACACGCACGCCTTTTTCACCAAAGTACTTAGACATCCCCACTGTAAAGTTAGATATCGCACCTTTAGTTGACGCATAATCCAATAAGGACGGTGATGGACCTGTTGCTTGAACAGAAGTTGTCGTAATAATTGCACTCCCCGGTTTCAAGTGTTGTTCAGCAGCTTTCACCGCTTCAAACATACTAATGATATTTACTTTGAACGTATCATTGATTTGTTTCATAGATAGGTCACTTAACTTCTCTTGGGCAATTTGTTGAGCTGAGTTCAGCACTAAAATATCAATCCCACCGAATTCTTTCACGGTTTTGTTGATTAATTCGGTTGCCACACCCTCTTCACGTAAATCGCCTGGAATTAAAACAGCCTTACGACCTTCTGCTTCAATTAATTGGCGAACTTCTTCTGCATCCGGCTCTTCACCTGGAAAATATTGGAACACAACATCTGCTCCTTCACGAGCATACGCAATTGCCGCTGCACGGCCAATCCCTGAGTCTGCCCCCGTAATTAACGCATGACGACCTTCTAATCGTCCTTTACCTTTATATGATTCTTCCCCACAATCTGGTTTTGGTTTCATATCCTTTTGTAGCGCTGGTGACTTTGCGACTTCTTCATTTTTTTCTGAGAAACCTTCTGTATAATGTTTTGTTCTCGGATCTTCAATGTTCTTGTTTGTCATAATATTGTCCTCCCTTTGCTAAGATACATAAAGTGTAGCATGATGAATCAATGAGCGTTAAATATTTGCACTCGGATATATAGATTAATTGGGAATTAGGTGTGTGATCACCGCTTGCGGATTGTCGTCTTTTCTGCGATAATCCGCAAACAAACTTGCGGGTTGTCGTCAGTTCCACCATAATCCGCAAACGAACTTGCGGGTTGTCGTCAGTTCTACCATGATCCGCTAACGAACTTGTGGGATGTCGTCAGTTCTACCATGATCCGCAATCGAACTTGCGGGGTGTCGTCAGTTCTACCATGATCCGCAAACACTATTTCACGTAAAAAACCACTCACTTCTAAATGAAATGAGTGGTCTTTAATTAGTTTTCGTTGTAGACGTCACGAGTATAAACTTTCTCGCTGACTTCTTTAATTTCATCTGAAATTCGGTTGGCTAAAATCACATCCGACGTTAAGTTGAATTCATTAATGTCAGTTAAAACTCGGTAGCCTTCAAATGACTCAGCTTTCAAGCTTGGTTCATAGATGACAACTTCAATACCTTCTGCACGAATTTGTTTCATAATATCGAAGATGGCAGCTTGACGGAAATTATCCGAATCAGTTTTCATCGCTAATCGGTAAATCCCAACAACTTGTGGGTCACGTGATAGGACTTGGTCCGCCACAAAACCTTTACGTGTTGCATTCGATTCTACAATCGCGCGAATTAGATTATTCGGTACATCTTTGTAGTTAGCTAACAATTGCTTCGTATCTTTTGGTAGGCAGTATCCACCGTAACCAAAAGATGGATTATTGTAGTAATCACCAATTCGAGGATCTAAACTCACCCCATCAATAATCGCTTTCGTATCAAGCCCTTTTGTTTCAGCGTACGTGTCTAACTCGTTAAAGTAAGATACACGTAATGCTAAGTAGGTATTTGAGAATAATTTCACTGCTTCTGCTTCTGTGGAGTCCATTAATAAAACTTGAACATTATTCGCAATCGCACCTTCCAACATTAAATTTGCGAAAGCTTGACCGCGCTCTGATTTTTCTCCAACAATAATTCTTGAAGGATATAAATTATCCAATAACGCTTTTCCTTCACGAAGAAATTCGGGCGAGAAGACAATATTATTCGTCTTATATTTTTCATTGATTCGACGAGTATAACCTACTGGTATGGTTGATTTAATAATAATAGTCGCGTCGGGTGCATACTCTAACGCATCTTCAATGACGCTTTCTAAAGCAACTGTATTAAAGTGATCCTTCACGTCATCATAATCCGTCGGTGCTGCTACGACAACGAATTCTGGTTTATGACCGAAACCATGCTCTTTATCTGTGGTTGCTTCCAGAGTTAAGTCTTTACTTGTTAAGTAATTTTGAATTTCATTATCCGCTATCGGTGATTTACCTTGGTTAATTAAGTCGACTTTTTCTTGGACGATTTCTAATGCTCGAACGTTGTTGTGTTGTGCTAGTAAAATCGCATTTGAAAGTCCAACGTAACCTAATCCCACTACTGTTATATTCATGTTTCGTTCTCCTTGTTGATTATATATAGTTAAATTCTGTTTAGATACGTGATTATTATAACAGATAGTGAATAATTTTGTGCAAAGATCTTGAGCTGGTTATATGAACAAATGTTTGTCCATATATCTGTTCACAATTTTTTTCTACTCATCATTACCCAATATCTAATTTATTTCTTGACTGTATAAATCTAACTTACCACCATAATTTGCTAGTACTCCGTTTTTTACTTCGAGTACAACTGTTGCACCAAGTGCTTTAATTATCTTTTTGCTTGGAAAGTATTTTCACAAAAATTAGAATAATGGTATGATACATTCACTTAAGGAGGCAGAAATCACATGCAAATTTTTCATCACAAAAATAAAGATAAAACTTACTGGAACCCATATATTGCGGCGTTTTTCATTGCAATGGTCATCTTTGCGTTACTCGTTATTTTCTTTGTTTATTTCCAGCCGACACCTGTATCAGCCGTTATTTTTGTAATTGTATTATTTTTTCTAGCCATTGCCCTCACTATCTTTGTCTTTCTTCATAACTTCAAAAGTGATTCAATCTATGTACTAGATGAGGATGGCGTCTTATGGTCGTTATTTTTACAAGGTTTGGCTGATTATGCTATCCACAAAGAAACCAACCTTATTAATCGATTCAATGCCCCAGGAAAACATTACAAAGCGAATCAAGCACAACGCTACATTAATGATAAAGACACTTTTATAGAGGACATTATTCATCATCTCAAAGAAAATCCCAGAAAAAATATACAGACTTATTCTAAACAGGGTGCGTTAATCGAACAGATGAAAAATTCTCGCGTCATTGAGAATGGCTATACTCAATTTAAAGTAGCCTTTATCAATCAAAAAGGTAAAGAAAAAAGCCGTAAGATTTCTAATGGCTTTGTGGGATTGAAAGAGGCATTAAATAAATAAACAAATATATCATCTTCCTATATTCTTAACCAATTAAACACGTATTCTTCTTAATTTTCCCGTAGAGCTGTGCTAATATTTATATGAATGTAATCGTTACTTTAGGAAGGAGTTCGAGTTAGTGCAACATTTATTACTAGGAGTTGAAGGGGTTTTAACCTTTATCTCACCATGTTTATTACCGATGCTTCCAATATATTTTGCTTACTTAACTGGGCAATCGGAGAAAGAATCCGACAAGCAAAAAAGCTCCCTCCTTTTACAAGCCATATTTTTTGTCCTAGGTTTCACGCTTGTCTTTATACTTATGGGAATATTCGTCACAACAATCGGGCGGTTTGTACTAATTAATCGCACACTGATTCATTTTATCGCGGGGTCATTTATGATACTCCTTGGAATTGATTATCTGTTTGGGAACCCAGTTATGAACCGATTGAATATTATGCCTGGCAGTTCTTTAAAGCAAACAAATTCTTTTGTTTTCGGCATGATTTTCTCACTTACTTGGACGCCGTGTGTCGGGACTTTTCTAGCCAGTGCCCTCTCATATGCAGCAACCTCTGGCTCTTACCTTGAATCAGTGACCTTATTGTTAAGTTTTTCTTTTGGCTTAGGAATTCCTTTTGTCTTGAGTGCTCTATTACTTAACGAAATGAATCACGTACTCACGTGGATCAAACAACATTACCGAATCATTCAAACTGTGTCCGCTTTATTTTTAATTGTTATGGGGATTTCAACGATGTTCGGTTGGTTAGAAATGGCCTTAATCTATCTTAGTTAGGAGTAATTATGAAAAAAATCTATCTATATTTAATCGGGTTTGTTACCCTGTTTGCCGTTGCTTTTATTATCTATCAAAGCAACCTCGACAGTCCTGCTGTCTCAGAGGATTTGACCGAAGAACACTTAGTTGTCGAATCTGTCGAATCAGTTGAATCAAGTAGCGAAAGTGAGGAAGCACCTACCAACTCTACGTCAGTTTCTGAAGTTTCTGAAGTTTCTGAGGAGTCTGTTGAATCAGAGAGTGAAAGCCAGCTAGTCTGGCAAGGTCCATCAACAACTTACGTTGATAGTGATGGAGATATTATTCGACTTTCACAAAATCTTGGCAAACCAACTATTGTAAACATCTGGGCTTCTTGGTGTCCGCCGTGCCGTGACGAGATGCCTTACTTTGAATCGTCTTATCAAGAACACGGATCAGATATTAATTTTGTTATGTTGAATGCCTTAGAAAGTCGCCCAACAGAAACGAAACAAGCAGCTTTAGAGTTCGCTGATGAGATGAACTTGTCTATGCCAATCTACTTCGACAATAACGCAAGCAATCAAATCGAATTCGCTGCGAACATGTTACCCCTCACAGCTTTGTTAGATTCTGATGGCGAAGTGATTGAAGTCGTGCGAGGCCAAGTCTCACCTGCTAAATTAAAGCAACTTATCGCAAAAGTATCATAATAAAAAACCATCTAGTCTCTGATGTTTAGACTAGATGGTTTTTTGTTGAATTGCGCTAACTTGCGTCAAATCAACTCGCGTTTGGCGTGAGTTGGGCCCGACTCTCTATTAATTCTACACTTTCCCCAAGTATTTCTTAAACAACGCATCATAACTTTGACCGAATCGAGGTTCGACAATACGGTAATCCCTCGGTAATTCAATATCTTTAACGACTGCGATACTGCCCAGTGTTTCTGCATGTTTCATAACTGGAATATATAATTTATAACCTAAGATATCCGCAATTAATTGTGGGAATGCTGCGAGTTCCGTCACACCACCCACTAAGCCAATCGCCTTAAAGTCGGCGAGTTCTTCTAGGACACTCACATTGTGCTTAATATTGAATATCATTCCAAGGATAATCGAGAACAGAACCGACTCTCTAGAACTGACTCGAGTTAAATCAAACAAATTCCCTGTCGCTGCTTCGTTCCAAATCGGTGCGCGTTCCCCGTTTAGATATGGCACAAATATACTTTCCGTATGTGGACGTTTTGCTGCAACTAGGTCCAACTCATCAAAATTGCTATTGAAAACTTTATTCGTCCAAGATAATACATCTGCTCCATTATTACTTGGCAGGCCAATCAAGTATTGGTTTTTCTTAATATTGTATGCGTTGTATGTTATTCATATATCATTCGACTCTCTCTTATTCCATTATTTAACTTTAGTTTAATCTCCACCTACCATTCTAACAATCTTTATAAAGCATTTTTTATAAAGTCATATTATTTTTGCGTTAAGTAAATTGTAGGCCTCACAATCATTGATGTAAGGGTTTTCATAAACTGTCATTTTCCACTATGAAGTGGAACTTTTAATCATAGCTGCTTAAATGCCTCTTTAAAAAGGATTTAATTGCACGAAAAATACCCCTTATCGATTGGATTCGATAAGGGGTATGTGGTGACTTGAGGCAAACCGTTATATTAAATCTTTTATTTTATTAATGACACTCTTACCTACGGATGTTTCTGGGTCAATGTCCATCGATTTTTGAACCAATTCATGTCGTTCGCCTAAGTTATCATCCATTTTCTTATCCCATAACTCTTTCTCACGCTTCTTCGCTAAAGCGCTCATCGCTGCTGAGATAACGTTACGGTACTGTTTCACTTCACCAGTCACAACTTTAATCGCTTCTTCAATCACACCTTCTGGATCCAGCTGTTCATATGGAAATGCGAGTTGTTCATAATCAAAGATACGCTCGTTAGGGTTATCTCGCCATGATCTCCAAGTTTCAAATTCACGGTCATTAAAACCAGTCAAGTAAGGTCCTGGATTAATCGTTCCAACTTGGATCTTAAACTCTTGCAATTCAGCACTCAACGATTCCGCAAACGCTTCGATAGCAAACTTCGAGCTACCATATGGACCTGAAAGTGGGTCTGACATCAATCCTGAAATTGACGACACAAAGATTACTTTACCTTGTTGTTTCTTAACCATTTTACGGACAATGTGTTGAGTTAGAAAAATCGTCCCAAAAACATTGACCTCGTATTGACGGCGCAAGTGCTCTTCTGGAATATCTACTAAAGAGCCTCCAATGGATACACCTGCGTTATTTACTAAGACATCAATTTCCCAGTCGCCTGCTCTTTCTCTATCTGCTTCGCTTGTAATATCCAACTTTTCAACTCGAAGCTCCAGCTCTTTTTCTGCTGCTTCATTTTTTATTGCGGATACCTCAGATAAAGTCTCAACGCCTGCGATGACTTTTTTACCTTGTTTAGCTAAACCAAATGCGATTCCTTTACCAATTCCAGTACCTGCTCCAATAAAACAACTTATTTTGTACAATTTAGCAAAATAAAAGACCCCAAATCTTTTTAGGACTTGAGGTACTTTAATTAGCTGTTTATTGATTTTTCCATTTTTTTCAATCGTCTCGCTTTAATTTCGTTTTCGATTAATTTTACAACCATAAAGCCTAAAACTATCGCACCCGCTGTCCACGCCACATCCATCATGTAGTTTGCGCCGTCGATATAATTCTCCTCCACAACTGACCGGACTGCCATATAAGCTGCTCCACCGGGTACGAGGGGTACAATGGCAGGCGTATTCAACGTGATGACTGGTAATCTTAATTTTCTGGATAGGAAAATACAGATTAAACCAATCACAACTGAGCCCACAAAATTCGATATCGCTAAATCACCGATTGCTTGATTAATCACCCAAAAACTCATCCAGCCCAAAGTCCCAGCAATTCCTCCGAATAAAATACCTCTTCGAGGCCCATTTAAAATAATACCAAACGACACACTCGCAATGAAACTAAAGATAATTTGTTCAATAAATTCAGTCATATACTATCTCCTTAAGAAAACCATTGTAAAGTCATCGCAATCCCAATCCCAATCACAGCAGAGATTAGAAGTGCTTCTACCGTTCGAACAATTCCCGTTAGTAAATGCCCTTCAAACAAATCTCGCATTCCTGACGTAATCGCCAGCCCAGGAACTAATGGCATAATACAGCCGATGATTAAACTATCCAGATTAGCCACAAAACCCATCCGATAGCATATTACTGAAGCGAGTGAAATCATAAACGACGCAATCAAGTCGTTTATAAACTTCATCTCCGTTCGCACATAGATACGATTCGAGGTAAAATAACCTAATGATCCGATAATAAAAGCAGTCAGCACATCACTATATGTTCCACCTAATAAAAGCATCAGTGAAAAACTCGCTAATCCAGCCGCTAACATCCGGTAATATTTATTGAATTCTGGTGTCTGCAAATCCACTGATTGCAACGCTTTATAAAGATATATCAAAGAAATTTTACCCTCAGCATATTCTCTGGAGTAGCGGTTGGTCGCATCAATTTTTTCTAAATTAATCGACCGGTTTCGAGCTTGAGTCATTTGAGACGTCGACTCATCATTAATACTCATAAAGATCCCAGTCGCAGTCACGTAACTTTCTGTGTCGAATTTCTTACTATTTTGTGCAATTCGCTGCATCGTATCCTCAACTCGGTACGCTTCCGAACCAGATTCCATCATAATCCGCCCCGCCAACAACGTCGTTTTAAGCAGTAAATTTTTATTATCCATCAAAATCACCTCTTTCTAACAAGCATAACATAAAATAAGTTCCATGCATGATAACAAAGTTTAAGATATATTGCCAGAGGTAGCGGCCACTATTTACATTCATAGTGGCCGCTATCGGCAGTACCGGACTCTATTTACAGTCATAGTGGCCGCTATTGGCATTACCGGACTCTATTTACAGTTATAGTGGCCGCTAACAGCAGTAGCAGACTCTATTTACATTCATAGTGGCCGCTAACAGCAGTAGCAGACTCTATTTACATTCATAGTGGCCGCTATTGGCATTACCAGACTCTACTTACATTCATAGTGGCCGCTAACGGCATTACCGGACTCTATTTAAAAAAATAGTGGCCGCTATTCAATTTTTCGCAGCAAAAAACCATGTCCGTTCAACGAACATGGTTCTCCTCTTTAATTAACTTTAACGACTACTAAATATTTCTCATATAAATCACTATAATCAACTGAATCATTCGGCTTCACAATCTCATACTCATTCTCGAACGTAATGCCTTTAACCACAGCAATACTTCCAAGTGTTTCCGCATTTTCAACGACAGGAATGTATAGCGTGTAGCCTAGCACATCCGCAATTAATTGCGAAACAGCAGTCATCTCGGTCACGCCACCAACGAGACCAATCGATTCAAACTCAACCAATTCCTCAAGTAGTTCAACATTATGCTTGATGTTGAATACCATCCCAAGAATCACCGAGAATAATACGGACTCGCGCGTACTCACACGCGTTAAATCATAGAGTTTTCCTGTCGCAAACTCATTCCAAATCGGCGCGCGCTCTCCATTTAGATAGGGAACAAATACGGATTCAGTCGGTGGCCTAAGTCTCGCAACATCGTTCAATTCCTCGAATGTACTGTTAAACACACGGTTTGTCCATGACAAGACATCTGCTCCATTATTACTAGGCAAACCGATTAAATAATGCTCTGAGTCAATCGCATAAGAAAAATTCTGATACGCGTTATTTAATTGAGGCTTCTTGTGAACAACTCGCACTGCGTGGCTGGTCCCGATGGACAAGACTGCTGAGTTAGGTAAATCACCGAATACATAATTCGATGAAATCCCATCTGATGTCCCTATAGATACAGTGGTCTCAACATCTAAAAGTGAAGTCAAGGCTGGTACATTATAATTTACTGCTTCAATGCGTGGGAGTTGTCCTACTGCCAACCCAATAGCATCAAGCGACTCTTTATCCCAAGTTAATGTATCTAAATTCAATAATCCACTACTTGACGCATTACTTAAATCAACCACCCACTCCCCTGTTAATCGATAGAATAGGACATCTTTCAACGAGCCAACTAAGGTATCTTCTTCAAGTAAAGCACGTAAATCCATAAGCTTGAAGTAAGGATTCATACTATGATTGGGCGTTCCCGTTCGTTCATATTGGTCTTCCAATTGTTTCGCTGTCATGCCCTGTAATGCCTTCGCGCCACGTTTGTCAGCCCAAGCAATCATCGAACCAACTAAAGAAAAGTCTTTTTCCATTAGTTGAACGCTATGCATTGCTGTTGTAAGAATGATTTCCAATTGGATCACTTGATGACGTTTAATTAATATGTTTAAACCATCTAGAATATGTTCCCAAATCTCATCTAAATTCATTTCAAATATGTCATCCGTACTATAAATCTTTAAGTGCGGGTATTTGACCGTATCAATCACTTCGTGAGCTTCATTAAACAAGTTTATCTTTATATTCGTTGTTCCTACATCGATACTTGCTATATGATTCATCAATATTCTTTGTGTCCTCCAAAGTTATAGCGCATTGCGGATATAACTTGATTTGAGAAAGCTACATCGCGCAGTGATGCATTTCGCTTCATTAATGAAAGTGAAATGACAGGTGTAGGAACTTCTTCCTGCAAGGCTTCACTAATCATCCATTTTGCTTCTCCCGATGCATGAACTTTATGTCCAAATTGACTCAACTCACTATCCCCAACCAATTCTTCATGAATATTTGACAACAGCGCGGATTCAATGATCGAGCCATGGCTCCAATTACGCGTCACTTTACTCAAGTCAAATTCAAATTGGCCTTGTACTTTCAATAACTCTAACCCTTCAGCAATAGCTTGCATCATCCCGTATTCAATCCCGTTGTGAACCATCTTCAAGTAATGTCCACTACCTGGTTGAGGATAAAAATCAAAACCATCTGGCACACAAAGCGATTCCAACAATGCAAGCAAGGCTTCATCAGTATCAGCCGGTCCACCTAACATCATACATGCTCCATACATTGCCCCTTCAACCCCACCTGATAAGCCACAATCATAGTATTTAATACCTAAATCACGCAGTGCTTCAAAATTTTCAATCGAATCTTTATAGAATGAATTTGAAAAATCAATAATCATATCATCTTTTTTCAAAAGTCTTGAAAGTTCATGAATCGTTGCTTTAGTTGGCTCACCTGATGGTAGAACTAGAAACACGAGATTTTTCGTATCTTGAAACAAGCTTAACTCATCAATACTACTCAAATAATTTAAACGTTTATCTGAATAATCATCAGAAATTAACGGATTCATATCGAATCCGTTAATGGTCTGACCTTGCTTATTCAATTGCTTTGCGAGCGATAAGCCCATCTTTCCTAATCCAATTATTGTAATTTCCATAAAAACCACCTTAGTTTAATTCTGGCCAGAAATCTCCATTGGCAACAATTAAATCATCTAATACTTCACGTGCTTTTGTTGCACTTGGAATTGTTCTAGATAATGTATAAGCTTGCCAAACTTTTTGATAGCTACCTTCAATAAAGCCTTCTACTAATAATTTCTCAGAGGATACTTGTTGGAACATTAACGCTTGTTCGAACATTGGTATCTTTCCTTGTGCTAAAGGTTCTGGTCCTTTTGATCCGATAATACATGGAACTTCAACCATCGCATCATCTGGGAAGTTCGCAATCGCCCCATTATTTTCTACAATCATGATCATTCGTTCATGTGTATTAAACGCAATAGCTCGTGCTAAGTCTACTATAAATGACGCATGACTATCAATATGGAAACCATTCTCTTTAGCAGTCCCCGCCGCAATAATCCCCTTGGCAGTATCGAATACATCTTTCTCACGGCCTGCCATGACTTCATTAGCCCGAGTGAAATCTGGATCAGAATGTTCTACCATTTCGTCTGGGAATAAGTAATATTGTAAGTAAGTGTTTGGTAAAAAGCGCGGTTCGACAGCGAATAAATCTCTCGCTTTCTTATGTGTGTCTTGCCAGCTTGGATCCGTATGTTGCGTATCAATCTCTACTTGGTTCAAGTAACCATTTTCTTTTACATAGGCTTTAACTTGTTCAGTATAGTCTGTTCCGTCTTTTCCACGGATTGACGTCCACCAACCAAAGTGATTTAAACCAAAGTAATCCACTTCTAATTCATCCGGTGTCATACCTAAGATTTGAGACATACGACGTAACGTACCAACTGGCATATCACAGATATTTAATACTTTAGATTCTGGTTTTAAGACGCGACAAGCTTCTGCGACGATTGATGCTGGGTTTGAATAGTTTAGCATCCAGCAATCTGGAGCATAATCTTCCATTAAGTCTATTAACTCAATCATTCCCCCAATACTACGCATACCGTAAGCCATACCACCGGGTCCACATGTTTCTTGTCCAATTAGATCATGTTTTAATGGAATCTTTTCATCTTGTTCACGCATTGCATACTTTCCAACACGTATGTGTGCCATACAAAAATCCATTCCTGTGAAGGCTTTCTCTGGATCTGTAGTATAAGCGAACTCGATTTCTGGCGCTTCTTCTTTTAACATGATTTCAATCGCTTCACCTAAAATCGCCTGACGCGCTTCATCATTATCATAAAGGTATAGTCTTTCTAATGGAAACCTTTCAATATTTTCAAGTAACATCTTAACAATACCTGGCGTAAACGTACTTCCGCCTCCTGCAATAACAACTGAGAATTTTTTCATAATTTAATGACGTCCTTTCCTAATGACTAATCTTCTGAACTGAAGCCTAATACTTCATCGACTGATTTTCTAATTGATCCAACTTGAACCCCGTATACCACTTGGACATTGTTCCCTTTGACAACAACACCACTCGCTTGAGTTTCGTTCTTTAAGCCCGCTTGATCAACAAGTTCGGGATCTTTTAATACGGTTCTAAGTCTTGAATAACAATTTGTAACGGATTCGATATTGTCGGCTCCACCTAACAACTCAACCACAGTCACTCCGATGCTTCCACGTTCTTTAGCCGCAACGTCAACATCATCTTCATGGCTAAGGTTTGCTTTTTTATCTAAGTAATCTTTTTTCGAATATAATTTTGTGTCTGCTCCGTCTGTCTCGCGTCCGATTGTTTTCAAGTCCATGACTTTAATTAAAAGTCTAAAGACCACAAAGTAGATAACGAAGAACACGAGTCCTACAAGAATGTACATTGGCCAACCCGTTTTTTCGATCCCTAAAGGCACATTCATTAATAGAAAATCAATGAAACCATTAGGACCAATTGAGCGAACATTGAATATGTTCAATACAACCATACTTAAACCACTTAAAGCCGCATGCACAACATATAAAATGGGTGCGATGAACATGAATGAAAATTCAATCGGCTCAGTAACTCCAGCGATAAATGAAGTAAAGGCTGCCGGAATAAGAATAGCTTTCGCACGTTGTTTCTTATCTGGATCTGCAGTAACGTACATTGCTAAACACGCTCCGATTAGACCAAACATCTTCGAAATACCACGCGCATCCCAGATAACACTTTCAGATAATTGACGAATTGACGGTTCAACCATCTCCGCGTAATAAATATTACGAGACCCTTCGAATACCGCTTCTCCAATAACTTCCGTCCCACCAAGTGATGAATACAAGAATGGTGTATAAACTAAGTGATGTAGACCTGTTGGTATAAGTAATCTCTCCAGCGCTCCATATACGAACAAACCAAAGTTCCCGGCATGTTGAATCCAACCACCTAGTGAATTGATACCACTTTGGAAGAATGGCCAGATATAAGTCATCACTATCGCAAAAATAACAACAACTGGAATTAAGATAATAAATGCAAAACGTGTTCCACCATAAATATTAAAGGCGTTATTAAATTCAATATCTGCATATTTATTGAATACATATGCAATGATAACTCCAAGTAAAATTCCGGCGAATACACCCATATCTAAAACTTGAACACCTAGAACAACACTTTGTCCAGTTCCTCTTAACGCTTCAGGATCAGCTAACGTGCCATTTAATTCCATGAATTTATTCATTGCATTAATAAAAACAAGGAAAGCTAACATAGCTGTGAAACCAGCTTCACCTTTTTTCTTGTCAGCTAAACCAACCGCAATTCCGACACAGAATATAATACCTAAGTTTTGTAATATTGTTACAAGTGAACCTGATATAATTGTTCCAAAACCGACTGTATACGGATTATCTAAAAATGGCACCACCTCTAGTAAATTTGGATTCGTAAATATATTTCCAATCGCAATTAGTAAACCAGCAATCGGTAGAATTAACACTGGAATAAACATGGCTTTCGAGAATTTTTGCATGACATCCATAATACTTTGTCCATTGTTCATACATGAACCTCCTTTTGTTTTGTAAATATACTCTAACATCAAAACGCTTTCATGAACATAGGTAGGGGCTTCTTAGAAATTTTTTCCAAAAAAAAGAAAAGTTTTTCTATAATCTAGAAAGACTTTTCAATAAGATACTCTAAATAGAGTAATAACATCGAATAAAATTGTGTGGAATTAATATTATTTCGATCTAAAAACTGATTATCATCAATCGTAAAAGCAATATCCGATAGTTTTGCGAGTGAATTATCATTCGAATGTGTAAATGAAATAACACCTAAACCTTTTTCTTTTGCAATTTCTGCCTTACTATTCACGAGCTCCGTTTCTCCACTTTTGGAAATACAAATAATATCTGAGATTCGATGCACATTATTTAGAAATAATGCATTGGTATCGGCCCCATTAGAGTAATAAACCAACTCACCTTGGCCTAATATTTTCTTATATAAGTACTCTCCGATAATTCCTGAATAGCCTGTTCCAATAATGTAAAGTGAGCGGTCATCTTTTTTTGTCCGCTCGATAAAGGCTAGTAAATTCACTTCATTTTGTATAAATATTTTCTGAATACTCATCGATAAGTTACCAACATAAGCATCAACTTCGCCGTCATCTGTCTTGGTTTGCTGACGACTCAAGTGATAAATCATATCTGTAAACCCATCGAATCCGAGTTTCTTAGCTAATCTAAAAATTGTCGACTTCGAAGTAAACGTCTCATCCGCTAACTTTTGAATCGTCATGTCTTTTAACAAAGTCTGATTATTATCGATATACTTAAGCACAGTATTTTCAATATCAGTAAACATTTTGTTCGTTGTATAATAATTATCTTTCATTGTGACACCCTTTCTACAATGAAATAGTTTGTGTTTCCGTTCAATTCAATCGTCTTTATTATACATCTAATTAGTGAACGTGCCAAAAGTTAAATTTAATATTAATTAGTAGACACTATTTACATTCATAGTGGCCGCTAACAGCATTACCGGACTCTATTTACATTCATAGTGGCCGCTATCCGTATTACCGGACTCTATTTACATTCATAGTGGCCGCTAACAGCATTACCGGACTCTATTTACATTCATAGTGGCCGCTAACAGCATTAGCAGACTCTATTTACATTCATAGTGGCCGCTAACGGCAGTACCGGACTCTATTTACATTCATAGTGGCCGCTATTCGCATTACCGGACTCTATTTACATTCATAGTGGCCGCTATTCGCATTACCGGACTCTATTTACATTCATAGTGGCCGCTAACGGCATTACCGGACTCTATTTACATTCATAGTGGCCGCTATTCACATTACCGGACTCTATTTACATTCATAGTGGCCGCTATTCACATTTCCTCGTTTTATTCAATTTTATTAGGTGAGTTAGGCATAAATACCTATTAAAAAACCACAGCCATCCGACTGTGGTCTACTCTCTTCTCCTATCTAACTTCATCAAGATCTTTCTCCGCCAATAAACGCAGGCCATTAAGAATCACTAAGATGGTTGATCCTTCATGGAAGACGACGCCCATTGGTAAATCAAGCCATCCAATAATATTCAAAAAGACTAAGATAACAATAACTGAAACTGAGAAGGCTATATTTTGTTTAATAATCCGATTTAATTTCTCACTCAGTTGGTAACTATAGAATAACTTGGCTAGATTATTTTTCACAATAACAACATCAGCTGATTCCATAGCAACGGATGATCCAGAACCCATCGCAATTCCAATATCAGCACTTGCTAGAGCGGGCGCATCATTAATCCCATCGCCAATCACACCGACAACATGTCCGGCAGCTTGCTCTGTTTGAACATAGTTAATCTTGTCTTCAGGTAAGCAAGAGGCTTGATAAATCTCAATCCCTACTTCATTAGACACCAACTTCGCCACCTCTGCATTATCTCCGGTAATGAGTTGAACATCGACGTCTTGGTTTTGAAAACTTTGAACCGCATATTTTGCCTCCTCGCGAACTTGGTCAGCTAAGAAAAAGTATCCAATCAATTCGTTCGCTTGACCTATAAAAATCACGGTATAACCTTTTGTTTCAAGGTTTTTAAATGCCTGCGGATCATTATATTGTTCAAAATAAGACGGCTTCCCGACAATAATATCGCCTTTACGCATTCCGACTGCAATGATTTCTTCAACACTTTCGGTTTGATCAACAGACTTTAAACTCAATTCACTAAAGGAAGAACTGATTGCTTCAGCGATCGGGTGACTGGAAGTTTGTTCCATAAAAACAACTTCTTTCAAAACGTCCTCTGACACTTGAAAATCTACCACTTTGAATTCACCGACAGTTAGCGTCCCCGTTTTATCAGAAAGCAGGACATCCATCGTACTCAATGCTTCCATAGCTGCCCCACCTTTGAACAGAATCCCATTCTTAGCTCCATTACTAATGGCAGACAAGGTAGCTGGCGTCGCCGATGCGACTAGAGCACAAGGGCTCGCAACGGTTAATAAAACCATCCCACGATAAAATGCCTCTTGAAAACTCATTGAAGTTATAAACATTAATGCAATAATAAATAGAGGCACGGCAGTCAAGACACCTATCACATATTTTGCTTCAAGGCGGTCAATGACTCGCGAAATCTGAGAAGGACGGCTTTGGGCTTCTTCTACCATCCGGACAATATTCGAGAAAACAGTTTCTTGACTGGTTTTATTGACTGTTAGATAGAAAGAATTACCTTCATTAATTGTCCCAGCAAAAACCTCGTCGTCTTTATTTTTTTCAACGGGAAGCGACTCACCTGTGAGTGCGGCTTCGTTGACAAGCGTTGTCCGGTCAAGAATTCCATCAATCGGCACTTGATCCCCTTTGGCTACCACAACAACTTGACCGACCGTCAATTCTGACGTGGCTACTTCTACGACGTCACCGTTTTCTTTTAATAAATGGGCTGTATCAGGTACTTGTCCCATGAGCTCTTCGATGGCTTTGGTTGATTTATTCATCGCAAAGTCTTCTAAAACTTCAGCCCCAGCGAAGATGAATAGTAACATCGCACCTTCTGATTCGTAGCCGATAAGCATGGCACCCACAGCTGCCATGACCATTAACAAATCGACATTGGGCGAGCGCTCTCTCAACGTTTCGATAATCGCATCCTTAGTCGCAAAGAAGCCTAGGAAAAAAATCGCGATATAGAAGAATGTGCGACTTAGGAAAAGATTAGCGAATGAAATAAACCCCAGAAGTAAAAACACCGTCCCAATCATCAGAAACTGGCCTTCACGGTGTTTTAACATGTAATTAACCATTATCATCCCATCCTTTTAGTTATATATATTTTTTATACCTTAATGATATTATACACCAAACTACCCCCTATTCCATGGGAATAAGGGGTAATGTTCTATAATTTTTACGACTCGCTGTAGAGTAATAAGTCGTCTAAATCATATATTTTTATTTTTTTGGGGGTCATTTGTTGAATCAAACCTGCTTCTTCAAGTTCCTTAAATTTTCGACTGATGGTTTCAGGCGTTGTTCCTAAGTATGAAGCAATATCTTTTCGCGTCATCTCTAGGTCAATCACTTGTTCAGGATCTTGTCCCGCAACATTTTCAGCTAAAAACATCGTCAGTCGGGTACCCACTTGGTCTTCGGCCACTTTAGCTGTTTGTCTTTCAGAACTTTCAAGTCTTTGTGACATTTCTACGAGCAATTTCATCGTAATGGTTGGATAGTCTGTTAAGAACGCTTGGATGTCGTCTTGGTGAATCGTACAAACAACAGTATCTTGGGTTGCTTGTGCATAGGCTTCGTGGACGCCGCCTGGGTTAAAGATAGTCCACTCTCCCATAAAATCACCGGGGTGCAGAATCCGAATCAGTTGTTCTTTTCCTGAATCCGATAATAGAAAGATTCGGACTTTACCTCTATTGACTATATATAATGTATCATCTTTTTCTTGCGCTCGGAATAAGTAATCACTTCGTTTAAACTCTTTTGTCGTCGCTCGCTCCGCTATTTTATCCATAGCCTCACCTTCTAAATGATTAAAAATCGGCACTAGGCGAATACAGGCTGCATGGTTTCCTGGTTCATGATGGTGATGATGATGTTGACTCATAAATTAATTCCTCCTATATATACTCTTTTCTTTATAGATAGTATACCACCAAATTCTTTTTGAAATCTTGACGTTGGTCAATTCTTAATAATGCCACTCCCTCTATACTAGTATTTGTAAAGCAAACAAATATTACTTGGAGGTAAATAAACATGCAAAGATATATTTTGAGTCAGAAAAAGATGATCACTTTGTTAAGTGGGATATTCATTGCGATTGGTTTCTTTAGTCACTTTGTCTTGAATAATGTGATGTTATTCAATGTTACTTTCATTATTGCTTCGATTCTTGGTGTTCTACCGATTGCTATACAGGCCTATCAAGCCTTGAAGGTAAAAGTCGTTAGTATTGATGTGCTCGTTACGATTGCAGTTGTTGGAGCTTTCTTAATCCAAAATTTTGAAGAGTCAGCGATTGTAACTTTTCTATTCCTATTCGGATCATATCTAGAACAAAGAACTTTAAATCAAACGCGTTCTGCAATTAAAGAATTAACAAATATGGCGCCAGAGAGTGCGTTACTTTTAACAGACAGCGGCGAGTTTGAGATGGTTGATGTGGATGAAGTCGATGAAGGCGACACTCTACTCGTTAAGACTGGAGCAAAAATTCCCGTTGATGGGACCGTATTAAGTGGAGAAGGACATATTAATGAAGCAAGTATTACTGGTGAAGCTGTTCCTGTTACAAAACAACTGGATTCAGAAGTCTTTGCCGGAACGATTTTAGAAAATGGGACACTACAAATCCGCGCAGATAAAGTTGGAGAAGATACAACTTTCGGTAAAATTATCGAACTGGTGGAAGAAGCCCAAGACTCTAAGTCTGAAGCTGAGCGCTTTATTGACCGCTTCTCAAAATACTACACACCCATTGTATTACTCCTGGCGTTTGTCGTTTGGATTTTCTCACAAAATGTTGAACTAGCCATCACGATTCTAGTGCTTGGTTGTCCAGGTGCCTTAGTCATCGGTGTACCTGTGTCAAACGTTGCTGGTATCGGGAACGGTGCACGTAACGGAATTTTACTCAAAGGGAGTGAAGTTATTCACGACTTTAGTCGCGTTGATACAATTGTCTTTGATAAAACGGGAACACTAACGATTGGAAACCCAGAAGTAGCTGAACAAATAAGCTACGCAGATGACGATAATTTAACCCTGAGTTACTTAGCAAGTGTTGAGAACGAATCAGATCATCCGCTAGCTAAAGCGATTTTAAATGATATTGGCTCAGTGTCATTCCTACCTGTTGACCAAACTGACGTTGTTAAAGGTGGCGGGATTGTCGCTCACATAGACCAAAAACGTGTCGCAGTCGGAAACCCAGCTTTAATGGTGAAACAACAGATTACTTTAACTGACAAGATGCAAGCAGATATTAATCGTCTTGAGAGAAATGGGAATTCAATTGTGATTACAGCTGTTGATGGCGTTGTGAAATATATCATGGGAATTCGTGACCAAATCCGTCCCGGCGTCAAACAAGATCTACAAAAACTCAAAGACTTCGGCGTAAAAAACTTAGTGATGTTATCTGGTGACAACCAAGGTACCGTTGATTTAGTAGCGAAACAACTTGGTTTAACTCAAGCACACGGTCATATGTTACCTGAAGATAAATCAGCCTTTATCAAGAAGCTACAAGAACAAGGTCAAATCGTTGCTTTCGTCGGAGATGGTGTCAACGATAGCCCGTCACTTGCCTTAGCTAATATCGGAATTGCTATGGGAAGTGGAACAGACGTTGCGATTGAAACTTCGGATGTTGTCCTAATGAACTCTGACTTCAGCCGCCTGCCACACGCTTTAGGTTTAACACGTGCAACTGCTCGTAATATGAAGCAAAATATTATCATCGCTATTGGCGTCGTTGCCGTCCTAGTCACAAGTCTATTCTTGAGTGACTGGATGAATATGTCAATTGGAATGTTAGTCCACGAAGCGAGTATTCTAGTCGTTATTTTCAATGGGATGCGGTTATTAAGATACAGAATTAAACAAACAACAAGCCAAGTCGTAACAAGTAAACAAATAGTTGAATCAACCAATTAAAGAAAGAGGTATAAAAATGAATACGTTCACTCAATATATCGATACACATGCAGAGAAATTAGACTTATACACAACAGCCATCACACGCGCTCATGGAAAAAATCATCCTGAAGCCTTTGATGTTCGCGACATGTACGTTGATTTAAAAGAAAAAACCGACGCTGCGAAGCCAAATCAACCGGATTTAAATTCAGAATTCACTGAACTTCGTGAAATTACAGACAACTACACAATCCCTGGGGACGTCTGCGAAACTTTTGCGGCTGTCTATAATATGTTAAAAGAAGCGAATTCAATCTATCTATCTTAAAACTTGATTGCCATCAATTACAAGTCACTCATTATTCGTTAAACTATATATATAAAGTCGAGTAACAAGCAAAAGAAAAGGAGAATATAATATGTCACAAGGAATTATTACTTTAGAAACTCTTTCATGTCCATCATGTATGCAAAAAATCGAAGGTGCCGTTAAATCATTGAACGGTGTTGATCAAGACAGCATCAAAGTTCTATTCAACTCAAGCAAAGTTAAAGTTCAGTTTGATGAAAACGTACTTGCAATTGAAGATATCGAAAAAGCAATTCAAGACATGGGTTACCCTGTTGTTAAGTCAAAAGTTAAAGTAGCTTAAGGCATAAGAAAAGCATCCGGAAAGTTAGATTCCAGATGCTTTTTTGTATGTAGTTGATTTGGGTGGTGACTTAGGCCAAACGGCGCTCCATTTGGCGTGAGTTGGGCCAACTTGCGACTTATCGCATACCCGTTTGGCGTGAGTTGGGCCAACTTGCGACTTATCGACACCCCATTCTTCCCGAGTTCGCATAACTCGAGACTTATCGACACCCCATTCTTCCCGAGTTTGAATAACTCGAGACTTATCGACACCCCATTCTTCCCGAGTTCGCATAACTCGAGACTTATCGACACCCCATTCTTCCCGAGTTCGCATAACTCGAGACTTATCGACACCCCATTCTTCCCGAGTTCGCATAACTCGAGACTTATCGACACCCCATTCTTCCCGAGTTCGGATAACTCGAGACTTATCGACACCCATTCTTCCCGAGTTCGGATAACTTTCATCATAAAAAATAACCATGCTTGTTTAACAAACATGGCTACTCTTTTTTTATTTAATTTTCTATACTTCTTCTGATTTCTTTCTTGAACTTGCGATTAGTCCTACTCCTGAAAGCACTGCTAAAGCGGCTGCTGAGAAGATTGCATATTGTTTCTCTTCACCGGTAGCTGGTAATAATCCGACACTACTTTGGTCAACGTCAGTGTTGTCGACTTGGATTGAACTTTCTTCATCTTCAACCTCTTCAGATTCTTCGCCCGTTTCACCTGAATCATCCGATCCTTCATCTGGTGTTTCAGTGTCACCTGGTTCCTCTGAACCTTCTTCGCCTTCTGATTCTCCCGGTTCACTTGGCGTTTCTGGTGTGTCTGGCGTTTCCGTTTCTCCCGGTACACCAGGTGTTTCGCTGTCATCTCCGCTTTCAACCGGTCCTCCATCTGCAGCGTAACGAATAATTGTGGCAGTTAATGGTGAAAGTGTAATTGATCCATCACCTAACACGACACCTTCTGGATTAAGAATCGCGTCTGTTCCAGCACGAAGCGCATCAACTATCACCTCTCCAGTTCCAATCACTTCAAAACCATCTGGGAAAGTAAACTCACGGTCTGTCTCGTCTGAGTTAATAAAGACAGCATAACGATTTCCATCTGAATCCGTCACTTCATAAGCAACTACTAAGTCGGTTTCTCCCATTTCAGGTGATGCAATAAAGCGAACATTTTCCTCCACTTTTTCTTGCGTCCCCCAGCGGAATCCATCGACTGAACGGCGTAAGTGAATCAAGCCTTTTGTATATTGTTGCGTTTGTGTATGAATTGGATACATTTCCTCATTCAAGGCCATGTTCCAATCAAATTTATTCACAGCATCCGTCGCATCATACGAATCATGGACAAAATACGGATACTCAAATGGATCTCCATTTTCATCTACAAGGTAGGTTGTCTTGTATGGCGCCTCATCGACCGTCGTTATATAATCTTCGTGACGGAATTGCTTGGTTCTACCAAACTCTTGCCCTGAATGGATAAACGGTGTGCCTTGAGATGTTAAAATCATCAAGTTACCTAAACGGATTCTTTGGTGAATCTCTTCGGCAAATTTGGCAGGATCTTTCTTAATCGATTGCGCAATCACATCGTGTAAAGTTAAATTATCGTGCGCCGCAATATACTGAATAATATCTCCTGGGTCATCCGCATTTACATTGCTTGGCAGCCCAATAATATTATTGAAAATGTCTTCCAGAACTTGCGCCCCACCTGTTAAGAACTTGGGTTGCCCTTCACTTCCGAAACCTGACTTCAGCATATTACGAATCTCATCTGAGAATACCGCTACCCCATCCGTTTGGTTCATCCACGATTGATCGGCCGGTTGTAACGGGTTGCCCTCGTCTCCAGCAAAGGTAATCCATCCTTCCCCTAACATCAATATATTTGGATTCAATTTAGCCCCTTCATCATAGGCCATTTGAATCGCTTCAGCGTCGTGGTCTCCCATCATATCAAAGCGGAACCCATCCACTTTAAATTCATCCACCCAATATTTTATCGAATCAACTAAAACCCGACGTGACATATGATGAGTTGTTCCTAAACGCCCACCACCAAAGGATTCACGTGGCGTTCCGTCTTTATCCATAAAGTGATAATAATTTGGCTCCAAATCTTCAAACAAGAAAGTTCTCGCCGTATGATTGAAGACCACATCTAAAATAACACCCATATCACGCTTATGAATCTCATTGACTAAGTTTTTAAACTCAGCGATGCGTTGTTCTGGATTCTCTGGATTTTCGGAATACATCCCCGTTAAAGCAAAGTAACTTTGCGGGTCGTAACCCCAGTTATAGTTATTTTCCGAAGCCGACCAATCTAATTCGCGCTTCCCGTTTTCAAATTCATTCGCATAGAAATAGCTCATCACCGGCAATAACTGGATGTGTGTCACACCTAGATCCTGCAAGTAATCTAAACGCTCAGCAAAAGAACTAAAGGTTCCAAATTGACTTGTTAACTCATCCGAAATACTTGGATCCGATGTAAAGTCACGAACATGCGCCTCATAAATAATCGCATCTTCACGCTTCGTATAACCAGGGATATTTGCATAATCCAACTCTGGCCCAATCGTTGATGGATCAACAATCGCTGCTTTAGCAACATGTGCACCAGGTTCTAAATTATTCCAAGCTGCCAAGGATTTCGCATAAGGATCCAATGCTAATACCGACTCGCCATCACGCGTGATTTCGTAGTGATAGTAGTAACCTTGATGGCTGCCTAACCCTGTCGCGTCTTCATCTAATAATAAATTCCACACGCCAGTATCATTTCTTGCCATATCGTATGTTCCAAGAACTTCATCTTGATTGTTCTTGTCGTATAACACAACCCGGATCGCTTCAGCTGTTGGTGCCCATAAGTTCATCTCAACGGTTCCATCTTCATACAGTTGTGAACCTAAATCACCATCATAGGCATAAAGATCGTCCATTAAACGCCATGATGAACGAACCGTTGTTGAATTCTCACCATATGAAACCGTATATTGACCAGATGTGCCACTAAAATCTCCAGATATAATAACCTGATTCGTTTCTTCATCAATCTCAATATTTTCCAGTGGAATGACATTTCCGTCACTATCTGTTAATGTAAATAGCTCCGAAGGATTTCCATCCATAATGGCACTTACAGAAGAAAGCGAAACAATAATTTGGTCTGTTGCGACCATTTCCGCATCAGTCAGTCGTTCTTCTCCAGCTGTATAAGGTGATGTGTAAACAGTCGCATCCAAATCTCTTAAGAATAATTGACTGTCTTCAGCACGGTCCGCAAAAGACATATCACCAGCCTGTTCTCCGGTTAATTTATTCACTAAGAGGAATTGAATATCACTGTCGAGTCCATTTGATAAAGCGACATCAACGTAGCGACCAAACGGCCCTTCGTTCACAAAATCAAACGCACCGTCTGGCCAACCAGCAAGATCTTCACTCGCTTCGTCAACCTCACCCCAAATCCATAAGCCCCAACCTTCGTAGTCGCCGTCTTCTCTCTCATAGTTAATGCGGATTAGACTGTCATTTTCTAAAGGTTCGTACAGATGTTGTTCATACGCTTCATCAATCCAAACTTGGTTCATATCCGAATGAGCTATCTGAACCGCTTGGTCTTCAGTCACATTGTTACCCGTCACTGTATTGATTAAGTAGTTAATAATTTGCGCGTTGTCTTTTACCGCAACATCTAAGTAATAGCCATATTCCGATTCAAGCAACTCAGATAAATTCGTCGCCCCGTTGGGCCAACCACCTAATTGATCACTCGGTGTTTCAACATCGCCCCACATCCAAAGCCCCATTGAGCTCGGGTCACCTTCAGGTAATTCATCAAAATGTAAACGGAAGTCACCTTCCGCAATTTCTGGTAAAGTAGCCATTGTGTTGAATGTAGAAGCCGTTTGAAGCTCCTGGGAAGGTGTCTCTTCGTCTAAGACGTCACTTTCTTCAGCTGGTGGCTCGGCTTCAATTATTTCCTCAGACGTTTCGTCGGGAATCGTTTCTTCTACTACTTCATCTGTCTCGGCTAATTCAACCGGTTCTTCAACAAGCTCTACGACATGCTCATCAGCAACTTCCTCAGCATGAACTTGTTGTAAGGTATTGTGGCTCACCAATAATCCTGCTGTAATAGCAACGGATACCACACCAACCTTCAAGCGCTTAATCCCAAACTTTTGAACCTTCTGCCCGCTCTTCTCCATCAACAGTTTCTTGTTACGACTACTAACCATTCATCTGCCTCCTATTTGTATTGAAATCGTTTTCTGCAAACGTTTTACTAAATTATATAGAATAATGAACATTATTACAATATATTCATACAAAAATTAGTTTAAAGAGTAAAATCAACTGCTTTTAATAGCCTTCCAACAGACTATCGATATATTTGCTTAATGCAATCGTTTGAGTATTCCTTGCTCTTAAACTTCATATCTTTGGACTTGCGAGCTGACCTGTTCTATAATTTTAAACAAGAGAAGAGGGATAAATATGAAACTAAGATTAAGTATCGACGACATTAATGGATACAAAGAAAAGTACTCGAACGCATCAGCTGCCGCTGGTTTTGCCGAAGAGCCTAAATTCATCGGTCTGCCGAAGTATTACGTCGTTATATTGGATGAAGAAAACTTAACGCTGGTTGAAATGACTCTTGGCCTCAAAGAAAAAGATGTTACCGCCATCCCCTTATCACAAGTCAATTCAGTAAAAGTATCAGGAACGATGATTAAAAAAGCTGTCATCAACACACAAGGTGGCAATTACAAACTCCAATTCAAACCACTCGCAGTAGGAAATGGGTCAGAACAAAAAGATTTATTAAACAGGCTCGATGCCTTGTAAGTTAATAATGAAAGCCCTTCAAGCTAGCAGAAGCAATGCTAGCTTGAAGGGTTTTTGGTGTGAGTTGGTAAGGATCTTGAGACCTATCGCAGGGCCGTTTGGCGTGAGTTGGGCCAACTTGCGACTTATCGCATACCCATTTGGCGTGAGTTAGGGCAACTTGAGACTTATCGCATACCCATTTGGCGTGAGTTAGGGCAACTTGAGACTTATCGCATACCCATTTGGCGTGAGTTAGGGCAACTTGAGACTTATCGCGCTCCATTTGGCGTGAGTTGGGCCAACTTGCGACTTATCGCATACCCATTTGGCGTGAGTTAGACCAACTTGCGACTTATCGCTCTCCGTTCGGCGTGAGTTCGGCAAACTTGAGACCTATCGCAGGGCCGTTTGGCGCGAGTTCAGGTAATTACAACTCTCATAAAAAAACGAGCCTAGACACTGAGTCTCTTCAGTATCCAGGCTCGTTTACCTATTTTATAACTATAACCCATTATCTCTGGTTATTTAGTTTAAACTATTATTCTACACTTGATTCTTCTGTCTCAGCAGCGTCTTCAGCTGGAGCATCAGTTGTTTCTTCTGTCGTTTCTGCTTCATCAGCTGCATCTTCAGCAGACTCTTCTGATTCTTCTTGAGCTGGGCTGTCGATAACCGTTCCTGCTAGAGCGTCGATCGTTACTTCTTCACTCATCATAGCATCTGCTTCTTCAACTTCAACTGTCCAAATTGGACCATCTTCTTGCTCTTCTTCAGATTGTAAGAAGTCCCAGAATTCAGATGTATCAGCATTTAAGTTCCAACTTACAGCTTCGCCATTTTCAACTTCTGCTAAAGCTAATTCAGTCGCTTCATCAATTGTAATGACACTATCCATATCTAATGTTGGACGTTCTTCTTCTGATGGTGTTGCTTCTTGAGTTGCAGCATCATCCATTTCAGCATCATCTGCAACTGATTCATCGGCAGGAGCTGATTCGACAACAGAGTCGTCTGATAATTCAGCTTCGCCTTCATTTTCAACGATATCCGCTTCATCAGCCACATCGCCGTCCATCATATCATCGGCAGCTGATTCGTTTGTTGCTTCATCAGCTGCATCGTCACCATCTAAGAAGCCGAATAAACCTTCGTTGAAGCCACTTTCTGTAACTTCACCGTCTTGCCATACAACTTCTAATTCAATATCTTCTTCAGCATTGAATGCATTTACCGTAATATCGTAACGTTGCTCGTCACGGTCGTATGCTACATCAATTTCTTCAATCTCTGCGTCTGGATACTCTGCCTCTAACATCGTTACAGCTTCTTCAAGACCCATTTGTACATCACTTGCTTCAACATCTGCTGCTTCTTCTTCCATAGCAGACTCTTCAGCAACTTCAGATGTTTCTTCTTCAGTTGTCTCAACGACTTCACTAGTTTCTTCTTCGCTACTTACATCCTCAGCATAGGCAAGAGGTGCAACACTTACTAATAACGAAGCACTTAAACTAACTAATAACATTTGACGTAATGATTTTTTCATAATTAATCCTCCTCAGGAATGACCTTTGAAACATTTCGTCTGACATAACCCTATTATATAAAAACGCTCTCTATATGTAAAATAATTGAACTCAGAAAAGAAAACATTTTTATAGAAACCACTAGCTTACCTATTAAGACAATATTTCATATAAAATATTTTCATTAATATTTCTATATATTTAATACTAATAAACGCTTTTGTTGCTACAACTTACTTTAAGGTTTAAAATCAAACTAACAAAGAAAGGGGTATTAAAATGGTTCAAACATTTAAATTAGATGATAGTGAGCAAGCAAAATTTCTCATCTTCCATTCCGACTCCCATCAAGATGAACAGGACTATGTCAATCAATTCAACTTACCTAATGATGTATTTGCTCTCGATGATATTTCTTCCGTCGCGCCAAGGTTTGAAGAAATCCCTTAACAAGATGCGGACAATTCATTAATTGTTGTTTTATCCAACGTCACGAGCCGCAACAAAGATATACCTGTCGAAGACCGACTCGAAACACTGACCTTTATTTTGCAAGATGATATGCTACTCCTTTTTTTAAAGGAAGGATCGACATTCGACCAAAATTTATTACATTAATACAAGGAAAAGTTTGATAGCCTTGCAAGTATCTTAGTCTATGCGGGAATTTTGATGTATTCTAATTTACACGATGAATTGCAACAGCAAAAAGCAGCCATCGATGATTTAAATAACAAAGCCAAAAATTCTACGAGTGGAGATGTCCTTCGAAAAGTAGCTGATACAGAACGGAATCTCGTTATTTTAGAACATACTATTGAAACCTTGGATGAGACGGTAACAGAGTTATTAGCAACTGAAACATTCACTAACAAACTTAACAACTCAGCACTTGAGTACGACCTTAAGTGGTATAACCGTCAAGTCATGAAGCTTGTCCACGTTTACCGTGACTTATTAGATAGTGTCAGCAGTTTATTTTCAGATCTTGTCAGCGACAACTTAAATAAATTAATGAAATTCTTAAACTCGCTCTCACTTGTTCTCGCTTCAGCCAGTTTAATTTCCGAGTTTTGGGGAATTAACGCCGGAGGCTTACCAGGAGAAAATTCTGATTACGGAACACTTGGAGTCCTCATTTTGGTTGTTATCTCAACTGCTTCAATGGCTATCTTCTTAAAGAAAAAAGATTACTTTTAAAAGTCAAACACACCCATGAATCATTTCACGGGTGTGTGTTTGCGTTATTAATAATCAATATCGAATGAAGTATAAATGAACAAACTCTTACCCGCTTCGACACTTTCGCCAATGAGATCTTTAATTTCTTTATGTTGAGAAGCAGTTATTTTATGCGCGTCGGCTAAAAATCGGTAATATCTCCCCTCTCTTAATTCCACATTTTTTATTCATTAAAATACAAACTCTTCTCCAAATAATCATTAGGATATTTCTTCAACAACCGCTTAAAGAACTGACGTAATTGACGCGAAGTTATTTCATTTGCTTGATACCTTGCGATATTTTTTTGATACGTCGCTGTCTCTTTGCTCGTTGCCTGCTTATTGAAGTAACCCCAAATATGTTGTGCTGCATTCACTTCTGCGCCCACATTCTCTGACATCACCTCAGCCTCTTCCAGCAGTTGAATGAACAGCAGAAAATTAACATGTTGCTTATCTTTTAAAACATCCCGTATCTTCTGATAGATCCCAGCAGACTTAGCCAGAACGGAATACTTCCGCTTCGCCCACAGTTTCTCCGCAGCAGCCACATCTTGGTCCAAGTATACTTGAATCTTTTCAGCAGACCGATTCTTGTCTTTAACTTCTAACATAATATCGAGAGGATACATATCAGGAAGCTGCTTTAGAAAAGCGATAAAAGGTTGGATCGCTATCGTTTGGGAATGAGCTCCAGCTTTTTTTACCGGGGCTTGTTGGCTATAGTGAATTTTCTGACGACCATCTGCTTCTTGAAATGTTTGCCCTGCTACTTGAATATACTCAGCCATGGGTGTTGGGTCGTCGGGCCGGCGAACTTCATGATGCAAATTATCGAAAATGACGGGCAATCCAGTTTGTTCACTAATAGTCAAAACATCATGAATACTATATAAACGCTCATCGTTTTCAATGACTAAGTGCGCGCGTACGCGTTTTGACAACTGATTAGCTTGATCAATAAAGCGTGCCATGGCGGCTTCTTTATCACCATACACCCCACCAATATGGATAATGATTTTGTTTGCCTGATTGCCTCCAAGTAGTTCAAGAACCTCAGCATGGTACTCCAAATCGTCAATCGCTCGATCGACTACATTCATATCCATGGAATTCAAGACCGTATATTGCCCTGGATGCATTGATATACGTAACTGAGTTGATTGTATTTTGTCTTTAATACGATTGAACGTTGATTCAAAATACTCTTTCCAATCCAGGTCCACACCCTCTTTAGGCTTCGTCGCAAAAGGAATGAGGTCACTCGATAAACGTAGTAAACCGATTCCGTGATCGACTGTATAAGCAATCATCTCTTCCAATGTCGCCAGATTCCACTCAATCAATTCAATCCATTTGTCATGTGTTAAATTATCAAAACGACACGTCTTGAATCCTTGGCTAATATCGGGATTCAAACACGCGTAGCCGATTCTTACATCTTGATTCATAAGCGACTCCTTTGTCTTTTGATTTATCATACTAAAAATAAAAAGAAAGATTGCATAAAATGCTCTCTTTCTTTCGATTTAACCTATTTGTTATTATCTGTATCTAAGCGCAACTCGCCGTCTTCCATGTAATAAACTTTATCACAATGCTTGATTAAACGCTCATCATGGGTAACCATAATCGTTGCTTTTTTCTGTTCCTTTGTTTGTTTGGCCAATATTTCAACCACTTCAAACGCACGACTCGAGTCCAAACTAGCTGTTGGCTCATCGGCTAAAATCACTGACGGATCATGGAACAAGGCACGCGCAATCGCTACACGTTGGCGTTCTCCACCTGAAAGGTCGCTCGGATATTTATCCCGTAAGTCCGTAATATCTAATTGTTCTAATAAGGAATCCACTCGATCTTTTTCGAATGCCTTTTTTTCGATTTTATTCACAAGACGCAACTGATCCTCAACTGTTAGGAAAGGTATTAAGTTAGATGCTTGTAGGATAAAGCCGATTTCTTTAAAGCGTAGCTTCGTTCGTTTCTTATCATTCTCTTCACTGAACTTGTTGCCATTAATCAAGACTTCCCCTTTACTAGGCGCTTGAAGGCCTCCAATAATCGTTAGAAATGTACTCTTACCTGAACCACTTGGTCCGATAATCGCTACAAATTCTCCCTCTTCAACCGAAAAGTTCGTATCTTTTAAGGCTGTAATCTCTTTACGTCCATCATCGAATGTTTTGGACACATTTTTTACTTCAATTGCTTTCTTCATAGAACCCCTCCTATCCAATCGCTTCTAGCGGATCAATTTTGGCTACCGTTCTTACTGAGAAGAACGCGCCTAATAAGGCAAACAAGACAATTAATACGGTTATAATTAAGATAAAGTACATATTAAAGGCAAATGGCACCGTACTCGGTAACACCATCGCTGTCCCCATTGTAAGCACCAAGCCAATGGCTACACCAATGACTGATAAGATAAATGTCTGGCTCACAACAGATGTCGCAATGTACTTCGTAGAAATACCCTGGGCTTTCATCACCCCAAACATGCTTGATTTTTGTACAGTTAACACATACATGAATATCCCAATCACAACAGCCGCAATAATAATTAAGAAAATAATCATTAAACCAAACGTCAATACTTGGGCTGTGTATCCAGGGATTTCTTCAATATATTCAGAGATTGTTGACAGCTCTAAGTCTTCATTATCCAACTCGACACTATCTAAATCATCATCACGAATAATAAAGGCACTCACACGCCCTTCATCCGAATCATCGATTGCTTCGAACCGCACGTCTTGATATGTTGAAACAGTTGTGTATAGTACTGGAGCGACATTGAATTTCGCGTTGTCGGTAAAACCAACGACTTCAACTTGCTCATCATTTCCCGCAAGATTTAAAACGTCACCAATTTCAATACCAAACTCTTCGTGGATACTAATATCTGCCACAACTTGAAAGTCTTCTTGAAACATCTCACCTTCAACGATATTTGGTGCAATAAATTGCTCTGAATCAATTCCGAAGAATGTCACTGAAATTTTATTCTCTTCTTGTTCAGCTTCAGTCTGATCGTCGCGACTCACAACACTTGCAGTTTGTCCTAGAACGGCTATCTCGTCAGCTTCAATATCATTGATTAAACCTTGTGGCATCATTGACATATTAATATTTGAATTGGCTTCGTCTGCCAATACAATTGCTTGTGCTTCCCATTTATCCACACTTGTTCGGTTATCTTGAGCCAAACCGAAGGCTAAGCCAGTTAAAAAATAAACTAAATAACTCACTAATACTAATACACCGACGATTAATGAAAAACGCGTCTTGGCGTATTTAATTTCTTTCCAAGCTAAAAACATATCTTCACCTCTAATTTTATATTATACTTATCACCTGATAAGTATATCAGTCAATTTTTTCATATGCAAGATATTTTTGGGTATTCACCTAGTAAATTCAACAATTCGATGTATAATACTAAAGAAGGAAGGAGCGAGTATATTGACCTCTAAAGAGATTTCAACGAGACAAATGATTATAGATACTGCCCGTAAAAAATTTATGACCGACGGTTACAAGGCAACTTCAACGCGTCACATCGCAAAAGAAGTAGGGATTACCCAGCCGAATCTCTATTATCATTTTCAAAATAAAGAAACTTTGTACATCTCGGTCCTAGAACAAGTTGGAAACGAAGTAAATAATCAATTGAGTTATATTGCTCATAACAGTGACTTATCTCTACAAGAAAGCCTCAACCTTATGACCAACTACCTCCAAAATAACGATCCCATCGATATTTATACGATGATGAAAGATATGGATTCCGATCTTTCTGCTGAGAGCAAGAGCAAATTGTATACCATCTTCTTGAAAGGCTACCAACAACCTTTTATAGATTTATTTGAGGAAAATATTACAAAACTACGTTCGGATCTTGTTGCTGAACAAATCGCTTCACATTATTTTCTAGTGATTGCCCCCTACATCAGTCCGGATATGCAAACTCATAAATTCGTCTCAACTGAAAATATTATCGATTTATTTTTAAATGGAATTAAAATTTAAAAAAATAGAAGCGCCTGGATATACTCCAAGCGCTTCTTTTTTAATTTAATGCATCAAATTTCGCTTTCATTGTTGGGTTCTTTCGAACTAATTTCTTAACCGTTAAGTCATCCGCTTTATTATTGGCTAATCGCAAGTTGTTTTCGGAAGAGACTAAGGCATCTTTTGTTTTTTGTAGATGCGTAATCGTCTTATCAATTTCATCAATCGCTGTTTTAAATTTCCGACTTGCCAGGTCATAATTTCTAGCGAATGCCGACTTGAATGTATCGAGATCCTCTTCAAAATTTGTTATATCGATATTTTGTTCACGCATCAAAGCTACTTCTTGCTTGTACTCTAGCGAATTCATCGCTGCGTTTCGAAGGAGTGTAATAATCGGGATAAAAAATTGTGGACGAATCACATACATCTTCTCATATTCATACGACACATCAACAATTCCATTATTATAGAGTTCATTATCAGATTCTAACATTGAGACAAGAATCGCATATTCACATTTTTTGTCATTTCGGTTTTTATCTAGTTGCTTAAAAAAATGCTCATTCTTTTTCTTCGTTGCCGTTTCATCGCCTTCATTTTTCATCTCAAACATAATGGAGATAATCTCATTTCCGTACTCATCATGCTCACGATAGATGTAGTCTCCCTTGCTTCCTGATTTAATATCATTATCTTTGCCGAACTGAGCATTTTTGAAAGCTGTCATTCTTAGGCGGTTAAACTCAATCTCACAGTGTTGTTCGAGCGTCTCCCCTACCATCTTCGTGGACTGTTTTGCTTTAAAATCTTTGTAAAAAGCAATCGTCTCGTCTTTCATTTTGATTTCCGTATCAAATTTCTCTTTAAGCGAATTAAGCTCTAACTCGCGTTCTTTTTCTTGAAGTGAAATTCTCGAATTTAATTCCATAAGTGCTTTCTCTTTTGCCGAATTAATTTCTGAAAGTTCTAATTTCTTCTCGTTCTCAATCGCTTGTACGCGCGCGTTGAGTTCCGTCAACTCTTTGTCTTTCGCGGCTAAAGCTTGTTGTAATTCTAATTCTTTATCCTTTTCAAGCGCAGTTGTTTTATTTTTTAATTCCGCAATCTCTTTATCTTTTTCCGACACTTGCTTATCAAACGTATTCTTCGTCTTCTCCTCAACCAGCGCAAGGTTACTTTCGTGTTGAGCATTAATTTGTTCCAGTTTCTCATGAATCTCTTCATTGAATTCCTTTGTTCGAACTTGAGCCAAGATATCTGCGTACCCTGCCTCATCAATTGTAAACAACGTCCCGCAATGTGGACACTTAATTTCATTCATTTATATTCCTCCTGTTTTAAAACCAACCAGTACGCCTATTATACTAAAGTTTGAGTTAGCAATCGACTGGTGAAGCAAGTTGAAACCAACTCGCGACTTATCGCATACCCGTTTGGCGTGAGTTGAGCCAACTTGCGACTTATCCCATGCCCGTTTGGCGTGAGTTGAGCCAACTTGCGACTTATCACATACCCGTTTGGCGTGAGTTGAGCCAACTTGCGACTTATCACACCCCGTTTGGCGTGAGTTGTTATTGTGGTAGTTGTATTTCATAGTACAAATTATTAGTTGCACCGATTTTCTCATAATTCTTGGCAAGTGTTCTATTTATCGTTCTTTCACTCACCATTCCCCCACAAAACTCATACACATTTCGACGGGTCACCATCTCCGGATGATCATAGTACAAGTATCGCAACTGATAAGCGGTTCTAAGTATGGCTTCAGACTTTAACTCATTGGTCCAACACCCTTTACACTCGACATATTTGTAACTCATTTGCACATCAAAACTATCACAGCTTTTACATGTTATCCCTTTTCGTAACTGCTCGAATACTTCCAACGATAGCGACTTAGGTACAAATGGGGTCTGGTCGCGGTGCCTTTCTAAAACTTGATAAACACGATTTAGCGTTTGGTCATACATTGCGAAATGATTGTTCTCGCGGAACTTGCGAATATACCGTTGTAATTGATTCCGCATCACAATATCAAATTCGTTACCACTTTCCAACTTCACATCACTATGTTCATTTATAAACACCATCGCTCCAATCACTTCAATCTCAGAACTCACTTCAGCCGCCATATGGCGAATTCGGTTGACTCGGTGATTCATCTTTGTGACTTGATTGTCACTCATCAAGCGTCCATTGATAAAACATTCGTTATCTTTATATTCAAAGAGGCCTTTATAATTTTTTACTTCAATAACTAGCCACTGATTCTCGGCGATTACAAGCATATCAACCTCCATCCGCTTGCCGTGGTTGAACCAGTAATTTAAATCATAGCGCCAGTACTCACTACCAAACTGTTTAAACCTCTGATAATTCTCCGCCTCACCAACATGCCCTTCATTCAAATTATAGTGTTCTCTTTCCATTTTTTTATCTAAAATCGCCTCACGGATTTTGCATATGTCTAACTGTTGTAATACTTTACTTTTTTTCATTCAGCACCTCCATATATAGATACAAGAAAAATGCTCATTTCCATTAATTTATTTCTAAAAAACTGCAAATAAAAAAGGCCACCACAAAAGTGACCAGTAAATTCATATTATAATTCGACTGACTTAGCCCAATAGTAACCTTGTTGCCAAACGATGCCACGCTCGAAGAGTTTCTCTGAAGCTTCTTGGCTCTCAACGCCTTCGACTATAAATTTTATACCGTGTTTTTGGGCGAGACTTTGCCAGGCATCTAAAAACAAGCCCAGAGTCTCGACATCTAAATTATTAAACGACAGCAATGATAATTTTAAACTTGATATACAGTCAATATTATTCATGACGAGTTCCAAAGTGTTTTGACCAGTCGCTACGTCATCAATACTCACTTTATAACTTAGACCATGGATTTTTTGAATAAATGTCTCCATTTTAAATGAGACACCTTCAACAGCAAAATCAACGGGAACGAGTTTTTCTGTAATCTCAATATGGATTTGCTTAGAATAGTCTTTTAACTGATCCAAATACCTCCATGTTGATTCGTAAATAAATTGTTGCGGATGAATGTTATAGTTAAAGGTATATTGAGGGTACTTCTCACACAAGACCATGAGCTGCCCAGCGTACCAATCAACTAATAAGTGATTTCTCTCTTCACATGAAATATAAAAATCTAGTAAGTCTTCTGGATAGCGGTGGTTCTGGCGAGAACGTAATAATACCTCAAAGTGAGTCATGTCATATTTGCCTTCTGGCAAAACATGAATGATGGGTTGAAATTCTAAGTAAAAATCATTTTTTTGTGTCTCATATTGAATTATCAATCATACACACCTCTATTCAGTTTAGTTTATCCAATGACGATTTGATCTTTTCCATTTTCCTTGGCCGTATAAAGTGCACTATCCGCTCTTTTAAAAGTTGAGGTAAGTTCTTCTTTGCTCGATCGGTGCGCAACACCAATGGATACAGTCACTTCTAATAATTCCCCTTCAGCAGTAGGAATACGCAAATCTCTAATTCGTTTGTGAATATTTTGAGCTAGCTGTGTTACTTTTCCATCACTACAGTCTTCTATCAAAGCGACAAACTCTTCACCGCCGTAACGATAGAAAAATTGTTTTTCCTGTGGCATGCTTGATAAAACCATCGCAATCTCTCGGATGACAGCATCACCCACTAAATGACCATGAATATCATTGAAGCACTTGAAGTCATCAATATCAATGACCAGTAAAGCAAAGCTTCCGTCTATAAATGATAACCTTTCTAAATCCTCACGAAACTTTCGCGAATTATATAAATTGGTTAAATTATCAATTTCAGCTAAATTGAATAAATATTGAATATCTTTCATCACATTGTGAACAATAATAATGGTAACTGTGGCAGTAACCAGAACAATTGAATGGATAATCACGGACTGCATGATTTCATTAAGTAATATAATACTTAATGGGAATGCGATTGCTATATAATAATAAACTAACGTTAACATTTGACCTATACCTGAAAAATGTTTCTTGGACCATTCAAATACACGCGTGTAAGTTAATAATAAAATGATCACAATAACTAAGTTTAATGACGCTGGTAAAAAACCTTCAAGAAGAAAACGAAACATCCCTAATAAAAAAATAGTTGGCAAGGCAACTTTGTCACCTAAGTATTTCATCATTAAAGCGAAAAGAACCAATCGAAAATCAAAATGGACATCTAAAATAACGACCGAGAAATTGAGTAGTAAAACACCTACTAAGGTTTCTAATGCGATATAGATGACCGTTTGTTTTCTAGTTTGCCTTTCTACATTGAAATAATCTACATTTAATTTCCATAAAATATAAATGTTTAGTAATATAATCCCGATGTTAGCTAACAAACTAACAATCATTTCTATACCTCCAATAAATTGCTATAGTATTGCCTTTTTGAATCAGTCATCATCCAAACCTACTACAGAATGGCCCGCTATGACACTATCTTGAATAGTCAAGACATACTGATACGTATCGTTAGAATGTGTTTCAATTGTCACTGTATAATCCCCCTCGTTCAGTAAGGATGTCACGTGCTCTGCTAGAATGAGCTGTCCCTTCTGATAATCGGGTATAAAGTCTTCCAAGTAAACTAAATATGGCCAATTGTCTAATGTTGTCACCATCTCACCCGTTTGACTTACAATGGATACTCGCTTGATTTGATTGCCAGCGTAATCCACTGGAATCAACACCGCTTGCCCGACTTCAGTGTCTTGACTCTCGCCAAGAATCATCTGGTCAAATAAATATACATCCTGGTTCCAAGTCGCTCCCGTATTAAAGCGAAAGGTTAGCGTACCTACATTACCCATCGCTTCAACCTCTCCCAACAACCTCTCTATAACTTGCGGAAAGAAATAAACACCGTCCTCGTTTTTTTCATAGTCTTGTCCCTCTAGCATTCTCTCACCATTAAACAAAACCTCTTGTAATTCAGTTTCGTTAAATTCTAAGTTAACAAACAATTCGCCTTGAATGTCTTTAATAAAAGTCATATCTATATAAGAACCATATGCAGAACTACTAAACATTGATTGAACAACGATATCGCCAAGTTTTTCTGGTCCCCAACCGAAGGTAACGCGATTGAAATGCTGGCCATTATCCCACAACATTAAAGCAATCGGTTTATCGCGAGTCAGACCATTCATTTGTTCAATAAACTTATACGTTTCGCCGACATTATTCACTTCAGGATGACGGTCAAAACCGAGTAAACCATATTCCCCAATCAGCACACCAATCTGTTGATCCGTAAAGGTTCTCTCTAATTGGCCAATTAATTCCTCATTCAACTCTCGTTGAGTCTTTCCATCTCTAAAGGGGTCATCCAACATGGTCACACCGATATTATTACTAAATTCCCATTCCCCGTAATAGTGAATCGATGCTATTAAATAGGGGTCATTTAGCTGTTGGATCTCACTCAATAAAGCATCTAAATCTGCCTGTCGACTTTTCGATAGTAAGGTCGGCAAGACAAGCATCCGTTGTGTATTCAAGCCGCCAGATTCACGAACTACCGAATGAAATGCACGGTTAATCTTTGCTAAGCGAGTATATTGTTCAGATTCTTCCGCTTCAAAGGAAGGTTCGTTAATCGACTCAAAAAATAAGTGGTGATTATATTCGCTAAATCGGTCAGCTAACTGTGTCCAAATAGCTACAAAACGTTTGTATTCATCACTTGTTTCCTGTCCGTCCCATTGATTCAGCCATTCTGTCGAATCATGATGAAGGTTAATCAGAACGTATAAATCCTCTTCTAACGCCCATCTGACTACGTCTTCATATCTATCCAAATAATCAGAATCAATCATATACTCTGAATCCATTCGGTAATGCAAAGTCAGGGGTATGCGAATACTTTGGAAGCCTTCTGCTTTAATCGCTTGAATTAATTCGCGCGACACCTTGGGATTATCCCACGTTTGTTCACCCAAATCAGCCTCAATATCGTGACTATCAAACGTATTCCCTAAGTTCCAACCACTGCCTAAATTATTCACGTATGTCATTGAGACTGACTCCCCTGATATATTGGTTTGTTGCTGGACTATCATACTTAGCAAAACAACAAGTTTGAGTATATTCATCATATCCAATTGACTCCTTTATTCAATCCACCATTCGCCAACACCTTATTCATCGAAAATGTACCGCCAGCAAGCCGTTGAAGCGGTGCGATGGACGAACTCATTAGCACCTAGAGGCCGAATTTACTGCTTATACAAATCTTTCAACAATTCATTCGCAAAAGCCAGCTTCGCTTTCAATTGCATGTTTTCCTCTTCTAAAGCTACAAGTCTATGTTCAAGTTCAGAATCTGTTTGTTTTCGAGTATTGGTAGTAACATTTCTTTGCTCCTCGACTGTCCGTGGCAGCTTAACTCTTTCAACTACTGGTTCTTGTCGAGGTGGCTCTTCAACATAACTTTGCTCAATCGGTTCGCGAGACACTTGAGGTTCAGGTCGCAGACTCGCTTTCTCTTCGACTACCGGTTGTGTTTTTTGATAAATTGACTGAGAAGCCTTATTCGCCGTCTCAGTCTTTTGCTTGATATCCGATAAATTAATCACATCGCTGTGATAATGTGCTTTCACATCTGCATGAGGTGTCGCTAATTGGACAATTTTTTGCTGGTCCTCCACTTGATAAACACCTTCTGGCAAGTTAAATAAAGACTTGTCATCCGTTATATCGGTCGTTAAATTCAATTCTTCAACCACATCACTCATCGCTTCGGACTCATTAATATATTGTAAGAGTAATTGATTTTCTTGGCTGACACTCTCAGCACGCTCAGCGATTTCACGGTGCTTTTTCTCCATATCTATATATAAGTCATCGATATACTCTTGAACATCTTGTCGATTATATCCACCGATCCAAGCACGTTTTAATTGCATTGTTTCATTCATAATATCTACCTCTTTAGTTATTCGCTTCGATAAAACGGGAAAAATTCTTCAGTTAAGTTCTGAGGCGTATAAGTCACAAATATATAATCATAATCCCCATCCTCAATAATTTCTTCAATACTTCCGCCATAGTAACGAGGATCAACCATCGTTGTTTGTTGAGTACCAACACTTAAAAAGGACGCAACAGGAACAATCATCGAATCTTTAATAAACAAGACTTTAGGCATCTCTTCACTGTCATCTTGTAAATTAGTGACTTGAACAATGCCAGGATTCCCATCCATATAGGTAAAGAATTTATCACTCGTCGGGTCATATTTATTTTTGCCCGATCTTAAAATACTCGTATTCAATAATGATTCTTCAAAACGACCTTGTCGGGTTATGTCTAGAGTCGAGGACTGTTCGTAAACATGAAAGTTGGTTTCGAATTTTGGATAGATTAAAGTAAAATCATCAATGCCAGTATACAACTGTCCTACACTTCGCCCCATTGAACCGAGATACGCGTCTTCATAAACAATTTGGTTATAATTAGTTAAGTCTGTTGTTATCTCTTTATTATTGAATTCAAACCCATACCGCTCTTCTAATTCATTCACTAACTGTGTAAACGCCCAAAAAGTTACATCCGTCTTCCAGTGATGATCTGTCTTATAGAAACTGTCTGCTATACTTATATTTTGCTCTTTCATCAAAGAACGGTAATCAATATAGGTAATTTGAAAATCATCCAAATAACTTAAAAATTGATCTGCTGTCTCATTCGCGTAATTATAAGGAATACCCGTATCAAAATTTGTCACTCCGACTTCAAACTTATCTGGTGTCATTAAGTAAATGACTTCAGCGCCTAAGTCTTTAGCAACACTATTCAATCGACCCATCCGAGAGGCTAATTCAATCGTTTCGTTCGGCCCCGTCGTAAAGTAAGTATAATGCATATTCCCCTCATCATCACGAACAGAAGAAAAATTACTCACCTCGTGTTTTAAAAGCAACTTTTGAATATAACCATAGCCTTCTACATAAAGGTATCGATCAGAGACTTGATCATTTAACAAAGCGCTCATATCATTGACAAAATTCGGAAGCTCATCAACTTCATCTTCAGTTTGATTGAAAAATGCTTCCACATGATTCAATATAACCTCATGGTTTTCCTTAATATTTGCCCAGGCAGAATAAAAGATAAAAGCAAAAAATAAACACGCTGTGACTATTTTTTTAATTCTTAATGGTATCATCTTTCATCCTCCTAAAATTGGAAATAGATAAAGGAATTGTAAGTCCCTTTAACGAGATACGAGACGGATACAAGGAGAAGAATGAACATGACGGCTGGATACAGAATATTAATCAAAGTCTTGAATTGAACGGACTCACTTAATCGATGATTTGAGATACCACCGTGAGACGAAAAACGTTGGCGAATAGTGATTCCATTAACAAACCAATCATTGACACGGTGGGCAATCGGCATCGTAAAGATGATGCCAACAAGATAAAAAATGCCATACTCCCGTAAAAACATCCACACATAATCATTGACGATTGGTTGCGTAATAAAATTAAACATACTCATCAAATAACTTCCAGCTTCCATTAAAGAACCTGAGCGGAAAATCACCCAGCCAATCATAACAACAAACATGGCATAAATATGTCTCATTCGCCGACTCAACTTCAATTCATCGAATTCGATGATTCTCTCAAACGCAATAAATATAAAATTCCATAACCCCCAAATTAAGAAGGTCCAGTTAGCACCATGCCACAAGCCTGTTACCAACCAAACAACACTCATATTTCGAATTAAAATATCTTGATTTCTCACCCGCGACCCGCCAAGCGGGAAATAGACATAGTGCTTAAACCACTCCGCCAAAGTCATATGCCAACGGCGCCAAAACTCTGAGATTGATTGTGATATATAAGGGTAATTAAAGTTTTCCGGCAACTCAAAACCAAACAACTGAGCCACTCCAATCGCCATATCAGAATAACCAGAAAAATCATAGTAAATTTGTAAAGTATAAGCAATGATACCTAGCCACGCTAATGTCAGTGACATCGTATCCATCTGGTTCAATGCAAAGATTCGATCTGTCACAATTCCCATTTGGTTAGCGATCAGCACCTTTTTACTTAAACCCGTAATAAAGCGCGTTGCACCATCCGAAAACTTTACAACATTCACCCCGCGTGTAGTCACTTGTGGTTTAAAATCAACATAACGCATAATAGGTCCCTGATTCATCTTAGGAAAGAAATTAAAGAAAAGGGCTAAATTCAATATATTTTTCTCAACTGGAGCTTCCCCTTTATACACATCCACGAGATATGAAATCCCAGAAAAGATATAAAACGAAATACCAATCGGCAAAGCCCAATGGACCACCGGCGTTAAGCCACTCGTCGCAGTATTTAAACTCCCAGAGAGAAACGGGATATACTTCATCCATACTAATATAGACACATTTACGACAACACCAAGGGTTGCGGCCATTTTTCTAAGCCGTTGATGCTTTTGCAAGGCTGAAATCAACAAGCCGCATACATAATTAAAGACAATGGTCACAATAAAAAGCAGCACATAATACGGCTCGCCCCAAGCATAAAAGACAAAGCCTAATAGAACGAGAAGGATATTTTGCATTGCTCGAGAGAAAAAGAAAAGGTGATATAAAACGATACTTAACGGCAAAAAATAAAATAAAAACTCAATACTTGAAAATGCCATTATCTTAACCTCTTTCTCTGAGTTATTTGATGTTTAAGTAGTTGGTAATTAACTGACTGATACTGTTTATACGTTCCCCACCAATACCATACAAGCCCTCCAAAGAGGAATGCGATTGATCCAATCACAATACTTAACATGGGTGAGATATCGACCAGTTTCATAAACCACTCACTGCTGTATGATTCGACTTCACTCGGCTGAGGCACCCAGACTTCAGCGGTCCTTGGATGCATTGGAGTCAACTGAATGGTTTGACGCACTGATGTACCGGTCGTCGGTTCTTGAGCATATATAACTATTGAGTTAAGCATCGCTTCACTCGAAGAAACCTCTAACTTTCCAGCTGGGCTGATACTTATACCGTCATATTCCTCAGCCAGATAGAACATTATTGGCTCCGCCTCTAGCTCTGCCTCTTCAATGGTCGCATCATAAAAAGTCATGACAGCACCCGTATTAGGAATCGTTATCGCTTCTTCCCCTGAGATAGACAGCTGCTGGAGTGTATCACCATAACCTTCCACACTATCCTCCAATAGATGAATATCCCCCATCTCAAAACTTAAGACATCTGACTCTGAAGGAACGTAGAAAGTAACACCTATCGTCTCTACTTCTGTAAAAGGATTCCTCCCAGAATCGCTAAACGCGCTTAAAGGCAAATAAAACTCACCTGAAAAACCCGTTGGAATTCCAAAGCCACCATCTTCATAATAAACAACTTCCAAATCATCTTGATTCTCCGCTTGCAACCAAGCACTTTTACCAAGATCAATTTCATATTGTTGACTGCCTGTAGAATTTAAAACAACGCTAATATATAGAAGTTGATGGCTTGTATTTTTAATATAAAATCTGACACCATCATAATCCTCAATGTCACGTTCAGTATAATCATACATAAACAATGTATTCCAATCCGTTTGACTCGCTTCATCAGGCGAAACACTCATGTCAATATGTCCATTTTCTAAATCAGTCTTATTCAATACGACGCCATCATCCCATTGAGCCGCTCTTTGAATATCAATGATCCCTTGGTTAACGTCACTGGTTCCAACAAGAACACGCTCTTCTGTCTCATTATCTTCTTCACTTTGAGCCACGGCCCTAACAGAAGTGAAACTTAGCAGGCACATCATACATATTAAATAACAAAGTCCGCCCCTTAAAACCCAGTTCGACTTATACATCTCATTTACCTTCCATCCCTAATTTCTTAGCCCATTGCTGCATTATTAGATAGACTATAAATAAGAGTGCTCAATATAGTCTTTTACTTCTGATTCCAACTCAAAACTCTCTTCTCGGTTCTCTTCATAGAAGCGAATCCAAGACGCCAGTAACGTTCGGAACAGTTCATGACTAACCAATTTTTCATAATTGGTCACTTCATATGCAATTGAATCACGTGTCGCTAAACTTTCAACTCGCTCGCATTCAATATCAAACCCACCTTCATGAAGAACCAAATGGTTTGGTGGCTCTTGATTGCTATCAAACCAAATCGTAATGAATTGGTAATTAAAGTCACGCAACGTCACATAATAACCTTGATCAGTTCGAACGAGCTGATGTAAACTTACCCGAGGTAATTTCCGGCTAAACATCGTTTTTTTACTTAATCGTGACTGTAAGTTGGTTATCCAATCTTGCGTGCTACTATAATTGTCCACCATATATTTAGGTAGTGAATGTTCACGATCATAGATAATTTGTAAGAATTCTTGCTTGTCGTCTAAGGTTTTAGGCGTAATGATTAAACCATAACGCCACACATCTCGACCTTCTACATTCGTCTGGAATACATTCGCAAGCGTCCCAGTAAATTTAGCATAGTAATATGGTGTAATTAACTCAATATCGATTACCTCATTTGGCGGTAACCATTCAGGAAACGGTAATTGTACAGATAAACCACCTTCAGAAATATCATAAGTCGTTGTTCTAATAATCCGTTGATTGAATCGAATGACACAATCTATCTCTGCCAAGAATCGTTCATGTTGACGATGGGCTTTACGACCCGTCATAAAGAAAATTGACATCGTCAAATTATATAAATTCACACATAGCCAGAATATAATAATAATATAAGCAGGTGTTTCAGTCACAAATGTCTGTCTGACACTCACTAAAATACCTAAAACACTCAACAGTGCAAAAATTAAATGCGGTAAGGCAACTTTGAATTTGTATCCCCAATCATCTCCCTCTAATTTCTGTCCACTATCTTTACGAGTCACTTTAAACTGTGTTTGAGTGACTCCAAACATCTCAAGAATGACTGCGGGTAATAAGACTGGAAAAAGAATCATGTCATAAATATTCGTCAAACGTGTGTTACGAATGTTGTCAGATAATTTCTTTAACGTATAGTTATTGAATAAATACATCGGTAACCAAAAAATCAATACTTCAATGAATGATGTTCGCACGACAATGACATTCATCAAAGCATACAACAATGGAGCAGCCACATACGATAACTGCTTAATAGGCCCCAACCAATAGGTAATCGATGTAAAATAACTCACTTTTTGTGCCAGATTTAATCCTTCAACCTTGAATAAATTGACTTTCCGACCGGTTTGGATACACCCACGCGCCCAACGACGCCTTTGGTTGATTAAACTCTTTAAATCTTCTGGAGCCATTCCAACAGCTAACGCTTCATCAATGGCGTAACATTGATACCCTTTACTTTGAATCATCATTCCAGTAGCAAAATCCTCAGTGATAACCCCAACAAAAAAACCGCCAGCATCCTCTAATGCTTTACGAGAAAGAATGGTATTCGTCCCACCATAAATCACAGAATTACTGCGATTTCGCATGACTTGAACATCACGGTAGAAATAATCTTGTTCACTCGGTGTCCGTTTCTCAGAATAAAGATTGTATTGGAACAAATCTGGATTATAAAAAGTTTGAGGCGTTTGGATAAATCCGATCGACTCATCCCGAACAAAATACGGAATAGTATGGAGTAAAAAGTGTCTTCTAGGAATCATATCGGCATCAAAAGTGACAATATAAGGCGAATTTGTTACGCTCATCGCATGATTCAAATTCCCTGCCTTGGCATGGCGATGCGTATCACGAACTAAATGGGTCACACCCAATTCCCGGGCCAATACACCCATCTCTTCACGATTTCCATCATCACATAAATAGATATGGACCTTACTCTTATCAGGATACTCCATATTCAAGCACCCATTAATCGTCTTAAATAATAACTCAGCCGGCTCATTATAAGTTGAGATAAAAATATCGACGTGAGGATACTCTTCCGATTCAATCTCAGGTACTTCTTCTAGTTCTAAAGGATCAGACAATTGGTGGAAATGGACGATCATTTCAAAAAAGCCCATACCTTCGACAGCCAGTAATATTAAACCACACACGATCGAAAGCCAGCCATATTCAAACGGTAACGTTCGAACAGTTCGCCAAATAATATACACGGTGGAAGACATTATCGTAAGCGCAACCAATAATCTACGTTTTGAATTCATTAGAAACTTTCCCTTCCTATTACTTTTTTATTGAATCTTACTCATAACCATACTAATATAGTGAATAAAGTATACTTTATTCATCAAATAAACACAATATGATAATGCATTAATAATCGCGTTTAACCTTATACTAACAACAATAATAAGTACTTTGTATATGAATTACATAAATGAACTCAATGTATATTGCTACCCCATTATATATACGATATTTAACTCATTATCCCAGCTGATCCTATTTCATTACTATTACCAACTCTTTTTTAAAAAAACACCCGAAATACACGTTAATGCAGTGGAAATATTTACACTTTTTTTACCCAAAATTGTTAGGAGTGGAGGAGTACAAATGACTGAAACCATGCATTGAGATGCCTTGATTCTTTTATTATCCTCAACCAAACATGGTTATCAAAACGCTTTGATACAATTTAACATTTAATAGTATAATTCCATAGCTATCTCCCCTCTGCTAACGTATTATTAAGTTATAATAAATTACAAGAACTTGGAGGATTTACTTATGAGAAATGCTAAAGTAACGATCAACTTTTCTGGTCACATAGAACTTGAATTAGAGAATACAGCGGGATTAGTGAATGACGAAATTAAAGACAGAGCAATGGAAATTCTTGCCACTGATTTAGATTTACTAACTGAAGCCTCGGAGTTCAGTTTTCAAATTGATAGATATTAGTTATTCCTAATACATATTTTTTATCATAATAAATACATAAAATTTCATCTATAACAATATTATTATGATATACTATATGACATATAAGGAGGATATAGTATGAATTATAAAGAAAATGCTATTTTACTAAAATCTATCAGTCATCCTGTTAGACTTTCCCTTGTGAAATTACTTTCGGATTGTGAAGAGATGTGTGTAAGTGGAATTCAAAATACATTGAACTTACCTCAAACAACCGTTTCACAACAGCTGATGAAACTAAAACAAGTTAATGCTGTATCAACTCGCCGTGATGGTACGAAGATATACTATAAACTTATTGATCATCGAATCAAAAAAATTGTTGAGATATTATAATATCTAATCACTGCAAGAATTCCTTAAGCCTTCTAATTGTGTTATTATGAACTCAAGTTCACTCACAATTCAACTAAACTTTGGAGGCTATTATGACAAAATTTATCATTACAACTGAAAGTGGTTCAGATCTACCCCAAGATATTGCTGACCGCTATAATATACACATTATTCCAATGCACGTAACCATGGGGGATAAGACGCGCCCTGATGGTAGCTTTCCAGTCGAAGAAGTCTTTGATTTCTATGATAAGACGGGCACTTTACCAAAAACAGCTGGCACAACGCCCGATGATAATGCGAATGCCTTTCGTCAAATTAGGGACGCAAACCCAGATGCACAGATTATTCATATTGCTTACTCTGCAGTAACAACTGTTTCTTTCAATGCCGCAAGAATTGCAGCGGAAGAATTTGATAACATTCATCTTGTCGATAGTAAGAATGTGTCAATTGGACAAACTGCTATTTTGAAAGCAACGGCCGAATATATTGAAAACAACCCAGATACAACTCCTGAAGATATTATTGCTTTTGTTGAAAATATCCGTGAACGTACACGCTTTATCTTTCTGCCTCAGACGCTTCTATACCTTAAAGCAGGTGGACGTGTATCTAACTTAGCTTTTCATGGCGCTACCTTATTGAATATCCATCCAACGATTGTTTTGGATAATGGTTACTTAGTTTCAGGGAAGAAATACCGTGGAAACTTTGACCGCTGTATTAAGAAAACGATCACTGACTTCTTTAATAACTACAACATTGATCCGTCCACTGTTCTAATCGGTGGTTCACCCGGTGTTGATGCTGAACACAAAGAATTGGCTTATGATCTATTAAAGAATCATGGAGCAACAACGAATCGATGGCATGAAACAGGTGCTGTTATCTCCAGTCATGGTGGCCCTGGTGCAATTGGACTAGTAGGCATTGAAAAAGAATGATAGTCAAACACCCGAAACTTCACTTTATTGTGAAGTTTTTTTGTATAAAAGCTAAGTTAATATCTACATTTTTAGGCCATGGGAACGACAGTGTAGCAGAGGTTTTTAGTTGGTATTAGTGAGTCAACAAAATTCTATGAAAAAAATCACCCACTTAGAGAAGTAGGTGAGATTCTTTGAGTATTCAATTATAAGTCAACTGCCTTAGCCCAGTAGTAGCCTTGTTGCCAATGTATACCTTGATTAAAAAGCTCTTTAGAGACTTCTCTATCTTCAATTCCTTCAACAACTAAACGAATGTGGTACTTACAGGCTAACTGCTGCCAGGCAATTAAAAATTGACGTAATATTTTCATATCCGTTTGTTTAAATGCTTGTAACGAAAACTTCAAACAAGTAATCGCTTCGATATTTCTTGAAATAAGTTCCAAAGTGTTTTGTCCAGATCCTATATCATCAAAACAAATCTTGTAGCCTAGTGATCTAATTTGACTAGTATAGCGCTCCATATAATATTGAATACTTGTTTGGGATGCCTCAGTGACAATTGGTTTCTCAGTGAGTTCAATATTTATTTGCTTGGAAAATTTCTTTAGTCGGATTAAAAAATTCCAGGTTGACTGATGAAAAAATTGTTGGGGATGAATATTAAAATTAAACGTATATGTTGGATATTTTTGACAAAAATAAATTAACTCTTCTTCATACCAATCCAGTAATTCCTTGTTTTTTTCTTCGAATAATATAAACTCATCCATCATATCCATTGGATAACGGTGAGTTTTTTTTGAACGCAATAGTACTTCAAACTCAGACATTTCTTGTTTATCATCAGATATAATATGCATAATCGGCTGAAATACAAGGTATAACTCATTCTTTAACGGCTGGGTTCGATTTTCCAACGTCTTGCCCCCTTAAAGTTTTTTGTGCTGTACAATTATAGTATACTATAATTGTAATTACAATATAAATACAACAATAACAATTTACTCTTAATAATGTTCGTAGCTATCTTATCCAATAATAATTTGATCTTTTCCATTTAATTTCGCAACATAGAGCGCTTGATCCGCTCGATCGAATGTTGATAATAAAGGCTCTTCATGCCATTGATATGCTATGCCTATAGAAACTGTGGCGGTCAACTTTTCACCGTTTTCAAGAATAATCTGTATGGCTTGAACTTCTTTTTGCACCTGCGTGGCGATTTTATACGCTTCTTTTCCATCATCTTCGGTTTCAATAATTGTGACGAACTCTTCCCCACCATAGCGATAAAATCGAGAGTCATTCTCTGAGATTTTCTCCAACCTCTTACTGACTTCAAGGATGACTTTATCCCCAATTAAATGCCCATAATAATCATTGTACTGCTTGAAGTTATCAATATCTAAAACAACTAAAGAGTAACGGCGGCGATGTTTAGATAATTGTTCCAAGTCTTGATGTAGCTTCCTAGAATTATATAAGTTCGTTAACCCATCAATGACGGAAAGATTAGACAAGCGTTCTAAATCACGCATCACCCCATTGACGATTAACATGAGTAACGTCCCAATGGCAATAACAATCGAATACAAAATAACAGAATGTCTTACCCCTCCCACAGTATAAAAAATGATAGGCAAAGTAAGAAACATAAAATAGTACCCTATCGTCAATAACTGGCCTCTACCTTTGAAGTGTTTTTTCGACCATTCAAATATTGGAACAATTGTTAGAACAAAAATTACTGAAACCACCATGTTCAATGAAGAACTTAGCGCTCCTTGAAAGAAAAAACGGGATAAAGCTACAATCATAATAGTCGGCAGCGTTACTTTAGGACCAAGATACTTCATAGAAAACGCAAATAAAATGGATCGAAAATCAAAGCGTGTTTCTAGAACCGGAAATGAATTGACAATCAAGCTAATCCCCATCAAGGATTCTAAAGTAATAAATTGAATCACTTGCTTAAATGTAAATCGCTTGGATTCGGTGAACCCAATCCCCAGTTTCCAAACAAAATAAACATTCAGTAAAATAATTCCAATGTTCGCAAGTAAACTCTTAACCATGTATTTTAACCCTCACTTTAATCTGTTGCTATTAACCTCTAACATTCATGACTTTTTTACTAAGTTCTCTTTTATTAATATACACTACACGCTTATTGAATAGCTAATTATATTTTTACTTAGATTTTAATAAAAATTTCCTGCCAAAAAATCCCCTTACTCTATAATTCCACCATTGGATTATAAAAAGTAAAGGGAAGTGATTTATTTTTCCTTAAAATTATTCTCAACAATTTCTTGCAACTCTTCAACATAAAATTCATCAATCACAATCTTATCGCCTTCATTAATGACTACTTGGTCATCAATAAAGTCATATAAGAACTGGTTGACATCGTTTATAAATGCATTCAATAATAAACCGTTTTGACGACAATAATTAGCAGCATCGCTCGCGTCAATAGAGGTCTCAGCAACCAGACGACGGATAAATTCAGTATACAAGCTGTTTTCGTCTGTTGATTCAGTCATTACTTCAACTATTTCCGAAACAACTTCCATAGCTTCCTCATCCGAATCCTCTTCTTCTCCAACAAACTCACCAATTAGGTCCACAATTGTTGTTAGATCAGCTTGCGAATCGGTGATTTTTTCTCGATTCAACCGGATGACTTTTGGTTGTAGCTTATTCTCTTCTTCAAGTATCAACCTATTAGCAGTCATAATCTCCTCATACACATCTTTACGAAAGCGTCGACGAATATTATCTTCATCGCCTTCAATCTTGATCGCACGTATTTTATGTTTTTGTCTAATCGTATTTTCCGCTAGTTTCAAAAGCGATGTGATAAAGCGGTGGTATTTATTTTCAGAAGAAGGGTTCAGTGGACGTTTCACAATTCTTGCGATGAATCGATTACGCTTCTCGCTTTTTGTTGGCCCATCCACCCACTTATTTGACGTAATAATCTTCCAATAACTTAAGTAAAGGGCAATGATATCTCCTTTATACTCACCCGTCCAAGGTTTGGTCGAACGAGGTGTGGTTGATTGCATAATATTCACTTGAGCCTCTGTCATCTTATGCTGCTTGCGGTACTCACCGTCCATATCCCACCAAACTTGCTCCGTCCCGTATTGAGTCAGGCCAAATATTGCTTGAAATTCTGGGCTAGCGGGTGGTAATTTAGCTAGAAATGTTTCAATAACTCCAATAATAACATTCACATCATCTTTACCAAAAGCTTGTTCCAGTAAGTATGTGTCATAACTTGAATATGTTTCGTAACTTGGTCGGTAATGATGAATAATCTGAGTTCGAAGATGCTTGAATAAAGCTTGAAAAAGATAATTATTATCAAATGTATAACCCGTTGAACGACGCATAAACTTTCTCAAGTTCGCTTGTTTATTTTTAAAATGTTGTTCTAAAGCATCCATAACGTTCAAATAAAAAGTAGTCGTAAGTTCTTGAAATTCACCAGAATTTACCATCTCATCGTAATACCGATCTACCTCAACAAACTGTAACCAATCGATTTCTTTATCAATTGGTTTCGCAAATTGAATCTTTTCCGGCACTTCATCCGTGACATCAATAATATCTTCTATATTATTACTCTTCCAATTTTTAATCGATTCATAGCTAATGAATTTCATAGAACACCTACCTTTCAACCATTCGCCTTTTAAGTACTACTAAGATAATCAAAAACTGTCAATAAGTCCAGTTGATTTTCAATAACATAATCAATCATTAATGACCGCGGAACAAGGTTTTGGTATTTGAGATGCGCGGTTTCACTCAACAGTAAAATATCTTCACGCTCAAAGAAATCATAAAACTGCTGGTAAGTCACAAGCATATCTCTAATTTCTTGGATAGTTAAATCCAAATCTTTCCCCATCAGGTAAGTCGAACTGTCGTTTACACGCACTCGTTGCCCGGTATATAATTCAATCATATAAGCTAAAGTACGGTTCGCTTTAGATCCTAGAAACGTCACTAACCACGGATCACCTTGATCCGTTAACTGATAATAAAAGCCGTCTCGTCGAACAATCTTATCTGCTAATTGGTTTAAAGCAGCACGAACTTCTGGCTTGTAATGAGACTGATCATCCCGGTACAGTATTTCTTGCATCCGCTCACGTACAATATTCGATACATCTTGACGCCCACGGGATTCAAAATACGCATCCCCAACTTTGGCTGGCATCACATGGACTTGTTTTTGATCAAACTCAATGCCTAAAATTCGCCAAACGTTCCCGCTCAATAGAATGTTATCTCCCGGCCTTAGTCCCGGTTCTAAAGCAATCGTCCCTAAATGTTGGAGTTGATGGTACACCCTTAATTCCGGCTCAGTAAAAAACTGAGTATAAAACTCAGCCATGCGAAGAAGCGGTTGAGCTTCGTGACCGGCAATCAGCTCAAAATTGTCGAGTAATTCGAGGTATTCTTCTTGAAGCATACTATCGATTAATTGATTAATTTCTTCATCTGTTACATTTGCCCATATATGCCCTCGACGAAGCTCTGTTAATAAGTTAGAGCGGATTAAGCCATTATGTTCAATTAAAATCGAAATAATTTGATGCGCCAAAACGTCATATGGTTTGTTGACGGCAGGTGTATTATCCAACTGGCCTTCTTCTAACAGTTCAATCGTCGCTAAACCTTGCAAGAGACTCCACGGGTCATTGGCAATAAAGCGCAGTTTATTGACACCGGTCCGGCGACCACTACGCCCAATCCGTTGAGACAACGTCGACACATTCGGCGGAGCACCGTATTGAACCACACTGTCAACGGATCCAATATCAATACCTAATTCCAATGTCGACGTACACGTAATGGTAAATTTTCGCCCCCGACTTTCCTTCGCAAATTGCTCCGCAAACAAGCGAGTTTCCTTAGGTAAAGAGGCATGGTGAACGAAATACGATGTAAAATTTTGCGTATCAGTCTCAGCTCGTTGATTCAAGGTAGAACCAATTCGCTCGACTTTGTTACGACTATTAGGAAAGACTAACATCGATTCATTCAACGAAGCCTGGTAAATCACGTCCATCTCTTGTCTAAATGAATAGGGCTCACCTTGTGCTTTAGGATAGTAGTAAACCTGATGTTCCTTCTGATTGGTGCCTCGGTCAACGATAATACTCGTGTCCCGTCCATTTTGAAAGAAGCTTTTCAAAGAGATATAGTCTTCTTGATTCAATGTCGCTGAAAGCCCAATACACCGCGGGTCGCGTTCAGTATATTGATTGAGTCGGTTTAATAGTGACATCAATTGAATACCTCGGTTCTCCCCTAGAAAACTATGGATCTCATCGATAATAATCCAATCTGTCTGCGCAAATAAAACGCGCGCCTCGTGAGGACGCCCGACTAACATCGCTTCAATCGATTCCGGCGTAATCAACATCACACCATTAGGTTGTTTAAGCAATTTCTTTTTCTTTGTCGAACTCGCTTCCCCATGCCAGCTTGTCACAGTAATATCCATATCACTACATAAAGACATTAACCGCTTGAACTGGTCATTAATCAAAGCAATCAGTGGCGAAATATACAAAATCCGCACACCGCTATCAAAATCTTGAATACTATTCATAGCCGGAAGAAATGCAGCCTCCGTTTTACCCGACGCAGTTGGCGCTGCGATCACAAAATTATTCTCACTTTGTTGGGCAAACATAATCGCCTTCTTCTGCATTGGACGCAACTCTTGCCACCCACTTTGATAAATATATTCCCTAAGCGACCGGTTCAAATGTGAAAAAGCATCCATATTAAATAACCTCGATCAAATCATCATCGTCATCTTCATCTTTTTCAACCGGCGTGGCGATTTCGCCAAACTTATTATTGAGTGCCATTTCTGCACTGACACCTGGGTTTTGACGCATAATGGCTAAAAGCTCGATAAAGTCTTTAATCACCGCTCTAGGTGTTAAAAACTCTGCTGCTCCGGGACGATTCAATTGAGCTTCCATATAACGGATAATAGCCTCTTCTGAAAAATCAATGTCAATCCCGTAATTCACTTGATAAACATTCAATAAGTTGGCTAGTAAAGTATAAATCTCCTCATTTGTTAAAGGTTTTAATGCTAAAGCAGTGCGGTCTGTATTCACATACTCTGAATCCAAACTTTCCTCTAAGCCTAGTCTTCCTTGAAGAGCCCCGTAACTCGCCATTCCACGTCGCTGGTCGTAAACCGTTTTACGCGTTGCACCAAAGTTTACAAATAAACCACGAGCTATATCTGATTTACATTCATTATATATATTTAAGACACGTTCATAATTACGTTCACGCGAAATACCATTCGCCAACTTGTACATATTGACTGCCTCATCAAAGTTCACAACAAAGCCACTGTAGCCAATATCTAAGAATAATTCAGCCATTGTCTTGAGAGCATCATACCAATTATCATCTTTAATCACTCGGTTAATGCCAAGCTCTTTCTTACTTTCAGTTACAGTGCGAATATCTCCTCGCAACCACCGAATCGCTTGAACCGTCAATTGGCGCTGGTTATTGATCAAGCCATGATAATACTGGATAAGCGCTTGTCCAACTTCGTAAGATAAACCAACTGAATGAAATGACGTCGTAATGTCTAATATCTCATTCTCAACATCACTCGCGTAAGCGACATCCATCATCTCAGTTTGAGTGACTCCACGCTTTGCTCCTACTTTTTGAAGCACCGTCATAATCCATTCTTCAATAATGGTGTTGAGTACATTCCCAGCTTGAGCTGATTTGGTTACTAAATTATCCATAATCTCTTTATACAAAGCAACCGCACTACCGTCACTTGCATAAAGACGACGGTTTGGTGTTAAATCAACAGTCGAACTAACAAAGTTTTTTTGTTGGGCTAAATTTTCAATCGTTTGTAGCATGAAACTTTTTCCACTACCAAAATCCCCAACCCAAATTCGCAAATCACTATTTCCCTCTGAAACAGATTCTAAGATGCGAATAACTTCCTCAACTTCGTTGCGTCGGCCCACTAGTAGATGTTCAATTCCTCTCGTTGGAACAACACCAGCCTCCAAAGCTTTAATGATATTGTCTGCATCTTTACGTCTAACTTTCACCGCCATTAAATACACTCCCTTTTTAAAAACTATACGCCACGATTATAGCATAACATAGACACCAAACCAAACGTTTGTTCTGGTTGATTGGATGGGTGTAAAGTTACGTGAAACTTGAATTCTATTCGCACCGATAAAGTTTGAATTGGGCAAACTTGAATTGAATCCGGTCCGATAAAGTTGAGTTACTCTAAAATCAAAAAAGCCTTCTATATGATGTGTGGATTTGCACACATCATATAGAGAGCTCTGATTTAAGCCAGCAACTAATTAAGTTTTATTAGTTGTTCTTTCGTGCGTTTTTTCGTTTCTTATTAAATGCAAGTAGCCTTGCACCTTGTGTTAATGATAAGAGTCCAGTCACTGTTGCAAATAATTACGTGATTAATTAAAATTCTATGAGATTAATTATTAATTTATGTTCATAATCTAATTTTATGTAGTATAATATGTATGAAGCTGAATATAGATATAGGATACAACCTCCAATAACCGTATTCTAGTAGTAAAAACTCAATCTTAAATTAATAAACAGCTACTTACTATGTCTATATTCGCTTTCATTTATCAACTCACTATCAACCTTCAAAGTTAGGAGCAATATTATGAGACAAACCGGTCGTATCCTTGCCACTATTGCTGTTGTTCTAAGTATTATGTATCTTGTTTACCTTTATATAGTTATTTATGAATCGTCACCTGATTCAGCCGCTTTACCGAAACAATTCACACCGCATGTAGTCTTAACCGGCTTAGCACTTCTCATGAATGGGGTTGGCTTAGTGTTTAATTCACGTTGGTTTATTCTCACAGGCGCACTTTTTTATACAATTGCGCTTATCTTACTTCCAGGAAATCTATTATTCGTCATCATGCAAGCTATCTTATCATTTACGGCTTTCGGTTTAGGTAAACCCGCACGGGAACAATTTATTTAAAGCCAAAAAGACCTCTATCTCAATGATGCTTAAAGCATTTTTGATTTAGAGGTCTGTTTAATTTGTATATTATTTACTATATTGATTGTAGTAATAGCATTTTTTATTTTTATGCGTATCATTGAGAACTTGACCGGGTATAATCGTTTCTACAGCATCCAGTTCTTTTTTAGCAAAATTAAGCCTTTCTTTTTCGTATAATTCTCTCGAACAACTAGCAAGACAGCGTCTGTCTTGCTAGTTGTTTTGCATCCGTCACTAAAGCTAATGGTGGTGTGTCAAAGATAATAAGATCAAATTTGTCTGTCAGATCTGTCATTAATTTACTCATCTGATTTGATGAAAGTAATACAGATGGATTAGGTGGTACTAGACTACTTGTTAGTATAGATAAATTCACACCTTGACTTGGTCCAACTTCAGTTTGGTTATAAGTTGGATAAAGAATACTCATCGCCCAATTCAGCGGCTACCTGATTAAGTGTTGAGTCCGATAGCAGATATTTAATGATTCCCCAAACACTCAAACGAACACTTGATTATTTTAAAACCTATGCTATACTTTAAGTACGGACATCTCGAATACGAGACAATACATTTAAACTTAAAAGGAGCTTATTAATATGAAATTAGCCATTGTACTTGGAAGCACGCGTGAAGGTCGTAAATCACCTCTTGTGGGAGAAGCCATCATGAAGCATAGCAGCGATTATCCAGATATCGAATTCGACTTGATCGATATCCAAGATTACGACTTACCTCTATTCAAAAAGAATTTCTCTAGTTACGGTGGATCCGAGCCTGAATATGACCGTTTAAACGCATTACACCAGCGCTTATCGGACGCAGACGGCTACATCTTTGTCGTATCAGAATATAACCATGGTATTTCAGCCTCACTGAAAAATGTTTTTGAATATTACTACACAGAATTTAATAATAAAGCAGCCGGTCTCGTATCATATGGTTTAGATGGCGGTGTTCGAGCAGCGGAGCACGTTCGATTAATCGCGGCTGAACTACGTATGCCAACGGTTCGCGCACATGTCACAATGAATATCTTCACCGAATTCACGAAAGAGGGTTTCAACCCACAAGAATTCAATACAAAACGTCTTCACACTTTAATTGGCGAAGTCAAAGAGTGGAGCGATGCCCTGTCAGTTTTACGTAACAAATAACATATTAGCTTAGAAGTGGCCCTCCCCCATTTCTAAGCTTTTTTTTACGACTTTCTTGACTTGCCCTATTTATTAAATTACTCTATAATTAAGATTAAAAAATTCTAATAAACGAAAGAGTGAATTGAATGACTTTAACTGTTAACTTACCTAATTTTACAATCGGCGAAAATGCCTACGACGAAATCGCAACTTACTGTACGCCTTTTGGAAATAAAGTAGCAATTATCGGTGGTAAAAAAGCTTTGAAAGCAAGTCAAGACCGAATCTTAGATGCTATTACATCAACCGATCTAGAAGTTGTAGATACTGTTTGGTACGGCGAAAATGCAAACTTATCGAATATTGATCGCATCGCTAGCATTGAGTCAGTTCAAGAAGCGGATATGTTGTTCGCAGTCGGCGGCGGGCGGGCAATTGACGCTGTAAAATCAGCGGGATATAAGTTAGATAAGCCCGTTTTCTCTTTCCCAACGATTGCTTCAACGTGTGCCCCAACTTCAGCAGTCTGTGTCTTATATGAAGATAACGGCGAGATGCACGGCGTGCAGCTAATTCCACAGCCACCTGTGCATTCTTTTGCGGATAGCGTAGTCATTGCGGAAGCTCCAACAGAATACTTATGGGCCGGAATTGGCGATGCGATTACAAAAGAAATCGAATCAACTTTCTCAGCACGAGGACGTGATTTGTCATTCGAAAATGACTTAGGGGTTAAGATTGTTCAAGGCTGTAACGAACGCTTAATCGCAAACGGAAAAGCAGCTATGGATGCGGCGCATGAGCATAAAGCGAGTCCAGCTATCGATAAAGTCCTACAAGAAATTATCGGGACAACGGCCCTAACTTCAGTGTTAGTAGATAATGACTACAACTCGAACTTAGCCCACGCTCTTTACTACGGCGCGACCGCAACTGAATCAGGCGAAACTCACTTGCACGGCGAGTGGACATGTTACGGTGCCCTCGTTCTTTTAACAATGGACAAGCAATACGAAGAACGCGATACGCTATTCGAATTTATGAAGAGCATTAACTTATCAACCAACTTAGAGCAGCTTGAATTAACAACCGAAGAAGACTTCAATAAAATGTTAGACAAATGCATGACAATGGATGACATCACTGTATCTCCCTACGAAATCACACGCGAGATGGTAATTAGTGCGATCCAAGAAGTAGAAGAATTGAATAAATAATCAATACTTAATTTACTAAGTATTTTAGGTATTAGTTCTTGTTACGACTGATTGTTGAGGCTGAAATTAATATTTGTTTGAGACCTTGCCACGGCTTTTGCTGAGGTTGGGTCTTTTTTTGGGGGAATAATCAAGAACAAAAATAAGTTGAGTAGCAGTTTACTCTATTTCGCCGAGAAAGTATGAGTTCGAGTCACACTCGCGACTTATCGCTCTTGGTTTGGCGCTAGTTGGGGCAACTCGGGAATTATCGCTCTTCGATTCTTCTATAGTTCAATCAACTCACGACTTATCGCACTCCATTTGGCGCAAGTTGGGCTCAAACCTATTCAAACCCACAAAAAAAGAGAGCCTCAGCTCTCTTCTACTATCTATATTAAAGCACCTTATCTAAAAACTCTTTCGTACGACTTTCTTTTGGATTTGTGAATAGCACATCTGGGTCGTCTTCTTCCACAATATACCCACCATCCATAAAGATAACGCGGTCTCCAACTTCACGGGCGAAGCCCATCTCATGCGTCACAACAACCATAGTCATACCTTGAGCTGCTAAGTCCTTCATAACATTCAACACATCTCCAACCATCTCTGGATCAAGCGCAGACGTGGGCTCATCGAATAACATAATATCTGGATCCATCGCTAATGCACGTGCAATTGCGACACGCTGCTTTTGCCCACCTGATAACGAACTTGGATATGCATCTGCTTTGTCTGATAGACCTACTTGATCCAGTAGCGCAAGTGCTTTTTCATCCGCTTCTGCTTTTGATAATTTACCTGTCTCAACTGGCGCTAATGTAATGTTTCCTTTAACAGTCAAATGCGGGAACAAGTTAAAATGCTGGAACACCATCCCGATATTCTCACGAACCTTGTTGATATTCGTTTCTTGTTGGCTCACATCGATACCATTAATATTCACACTACCACCATTAATATCTTCAAGACGATTTAAACATCTTAGTAAAGTTGATTTACCCGATCCTGATGGACCGATAATACAAACAACTTCTCCTGATGCGACGTTCATATCAATTGATTTTAAGACTTCATTATCGTCAAAACTTTTCTTTAATTCTCTAACTTTTACTGTTGCCATATGCCTTTCCTTTCTATTGACCTGAGTTCAAACGTCTATCAACGTAATGTGAGATATACGTCAGGATCGTAATAATGACAATGTAGATTAACCCCACGATTAACCACATATTACCCGATTGGTAAGTACGAGAAATAATAATACGACCTGTTTGCGTCAGTTCCACTAAACCAATCACCGACAGAATCGACGTATTTTTTAACGTCATAATAAACTGATTAATAAACGACGGTGTCATAATTCGGATCGCTTGTGGTAAGACAATTCTCCTCATCGTTTGTGAGTAATCTAACCCTAAACTTCGACTCGCCTCACTCTGCCCTGTATCCACAGCTTGAATACCACCACGAACAATTTCTGCCACATAAGCTGCTGTGTTAATACTTAAAGCAAGTACCCCCGCCGTTCCAGGCGTAAAGTTAATATTCATCCATTGAGCCACTCCAAAGTAAACAAAGAATACAAACACAATCATCGGCATTCCACGCATGACATCAATATAGAAGATAGCTAAACCTTTCAATAGCTTACTATGAGATACACGCATCAGTCCTAAAATCACACCAATCACCGTTGCGAAGACAATAGATAGAACAGATACAACAATCGTCGTCCATAAACCTCTCATTAAAGCTGGTGCATTTTGTTGTAGCTGAGCTAAGAAGCCTTCTGAAGCCTGTTCTTGTTGCGCTTCCTCACCTAAATAACTTTCAATAATCTCATCATACGTTCCGTTTTCTTGGATCGTTACAAGACCTCGGTTAAATGCATCTAATAATTCACCATTCAAATCCTTATGAACCGCAAAGCCCATCTCACTTGGTGACAATTCTTCTCCTATGAATTTCAAATCAACTTGCCCCGTATTGATTGAGTGAGCCATGACAGCGAAGATTTCAATCGCAGCATCGGCATTTCCAACCATAACATCTTCATACATATTAGCCGAATCCTCAAAAATTGTAATATCGAACCCGTACTCATCAGCCATATCCTCAGCAATCGCAAAACCAGTCGTACCTGTCTTGACAGCAACATTACGGCCTTCTAAATCCTCATAAGTTTCAACATCACTATCAGGACGTACCGCAAAACTATTCCCACTAATATAATACGGCGCTGAGAAATCAAAGGTCTCTTGACGAGCTGGCGTAATGGCCATCCCTGCAATCATCCCATCCACTTGTTTAGTCTCTAAAGCTTGAAGCGCTGCACTAAATGACATTGGCATAAACTCATAGTTCAGCCCTTCTACTTCCATCGCCGCTTTAAACACATCAATATCAATTCCGGCCAATTCCCCATCTACATCAACAAACGAGAAAGGTGCGAATGTCGCATCTGTTGCGATAACATAAGTCTCACCCTCATCTTGAGCATGCACCGCCGGCATCCCGAAACTTAAACCACCCATAACAGCTGTTACAATCAGTATTGTCGCTAAAAACCACTTTTTAATTTTATCTATAATCACCATTTTAATCCCCTTATCATTTAACTTACCAAAAAATCATATAACGATAGTATAGAGGAATAAAGTAAATTTCACAATAAAATATAGTCATTTTAAATAAACTTGATAGCAACAATACAAGATACCCTACGCTAATTCACCTATCATGAATGAATAATACTCGTATTAGAAAACGTTAACAACTTCATTCAAACAACTTAATTACCTAAGCAATTAAGTGTCATTTTATTCTTATCAGAATAGTAAACAGACCTGATTTCATATAAAATAGATAATATAAAATCGATACAAACACACTCAAGATTAGAAAAAAAGGGAATACTCTAATATTTAAACTAAGAATGAAATATATTTGATAAAGTTTTTGTTAATTTTCCTAGTAATCAAAAAATTTACCTATATAATTGCAAAAAAAGAACACCCCTCAGAGTGTTCTCCTCATTACTATAACTTCGCTTCCGCTACCAATCTGTCCGCTAGCTCTTCCTTAGCCTGCTGAACAATCTCTGGATTTTCAAACAACTTCATCATCGTTCGAGCCATTGCTTTACTACTCAGGGGATTGATTACGAAAGGATATGGTTTCTGTCGATGTATCAGATTACTTAAGTAATTTGAACTGCAGATAAAAAGCTCGGAGCCTAACTTTCTAGACTCCGAGCTTTTTATGTACTTTCAGGAAAAAACTACTGCCCACCCAAATACCAATCAACACCATTCTGCCAAAATACTCGCTCACACTCTTCCTCAGTCAGAACGTCTTGAATCAGTTGAATATCATCTTTTGAAAATCGATACTCTGCTCGTGTCGATGGCAAGTCAGTTCCAAATATTAACCCCCTAGGGTTAGCGTCATATAAAGAACGAATCAAGCCTTTCACTTCATCTCGACTATACTCAACACGACCAAAACCTGTTAATCGAATAGGTACACCTTGTTGAATAAATTCAAATAACGCTTCTTCAGACACCCGAGTCATTCCAAGGTGGTCAATCGACGCCGCTGGTAACTCCAATATCAGTGCCTTTAACTCACTTGAAATTGCCGCCAAATCCACGTAAAACTCCGTCTTCCAGCCATATAATTTGAAGCAGCGAAGAGACAATTCTTTAATATCTTTCAACGATTGATTCAGTCCTCGGTACAAGTTAAAGCGAATCCCACGAATACCAATATCATTCAATCGTTTCAATTCATTATCTGTTGTATCAAGTGGCAACTGAGTAATCCCAACAAATTGATTACCTAACTGCTGTAATGCATCATCAAAGTAATCCTGTTCATACCCTTGAAACGACCCCGAAACAACCGCCCCACCAACAGCAACAAGCCCTAACTCTTCTAATTCCTTCTTATAATCATAGACAGTATAATAATCAGGTACAAACCCATTATTTTCAATCAGCTTAAACTTAGGATCAATAATATGAAAGTGACTATCAAATATTTTCTGCATACACTACACCTTCCCTTTATATAAAGAACATCAAGATAATAATCGTCAACGTCGAACAGATCAGCCCTAAAGGCGTTGCTTTAAATAACAGATCTTTGAAAAATTGATCCTGCTCTTCCCCAACCAACATACTATTGCCTAATGCTAAGCTGCCTCCACTTGAGAAGGGTGAGATGGCAGTTGATTGTGCACCGACAATCACCGCAATAATTAACAACGTTGCACTATGCCCAGATGCTCCAGATATTTCTGCCACCATCGGGAACATCAATGGCGCAACAACACCGATCGTACTACTGAACATCGACATGATTCCAGCAATAATTGTAATCGCAATTGGTATAATAGCATCTGGCATTTGAGCAATCGCTGAGGCTAATAATTCAATCGTCCCCGCTTCAGCCGCAACCGAAATTAACATACTCATCCCCGTTACCAACCATATCGTATTCCAAGGCACATTCGCTGTAACTGCTTTTGAATCCTCAGCTAAATGAGTCAAATATCCGACAATCGCAAAGACAATCGCTAAGAAACTAATATCAATTCTTGAATTCACAAATTCTAATACAGTATTTCCAGAAAAGACTCTCGAAAGAATCGGTACAAATAAGATAATTGCCATGAATAACCCAATCAATAGAAGGTTTAGTTTTTGTTTAGGCGTAAAAGCTTCTGGTTTTTTAAACACTGCTTGAATTGTTTCTGCTTGGTTGCTTCTGGAAGACATAAAGATTAAGAATAATAAAACAAAAAAAGGATAAAGGAACGTTACCCAGAAGATGTTGTGTGTAATCAGTTGTGAATCGCCAACTAGAGCTGTTTCACTTAATAATGAACTAAATATAACACCATGAGAGCTAACCATAAAGTTTGCCCCACTCAAAGCACCAAGTGAAATGGATATCGCAGCTAATAATCTATTCAAGCCTGCTTCATTGGATATCGCCATCGCAATGGTTGTCATAACCGCAACCGTTGCAAAGAAGCCCGCCCCTAATCCAGATACTAAAGCCGAGATTAAATAAATCAAAATCGGTAAGTATTTCGTAAAGTTACGTGCATAATATAAAAGGAGCTTGGCTAACTTATCTAAAGTTCCATTCACGACTGCGAAATTAAAGAACATAGACAACCCAAAAATAACCATGAATAACTTCGTTGGGAAAATTCCTAATAAATCGCTAGGCGACATTCCTACTACAAACGCCCCAATCAGATAAGCAAAACCTAAAGCGAGTATTCCTGTGTTTACCGCAAATTTATTCCCTAAATATACTGCTAGAATAATCCCTATCAAAATTAAAACAGATTCCATAACATCACCTCTAAATAGATTTTTTACATAAAATATACTTTAACACATTTTAATCTTATTATCATTATTTTAATCATTTTCACTTTTAAACTCTGAACAATAAAATTTAACTTAACGCTTTTGAATATCTGTGTAAACTTCAAAACTCTTATCTAGTATAGAATGATGTAATATGTTTGATCGCATTCAAAAAAGCCGAAGCGACTAAACTGTCGCTTCAGCTCTTATATTTCCTCATTTCAAACCTTACTCTCCATCTTCTTTCCGACGCCATTTCCCTTCACTGAATACAACAATTAATCCAGTAAGTAACACACTCATACCCAACAGCCAACTCACTTCAACATCACCTGTTGCTGGTAAGTCGCTTGATCCTTCAGCCGGTGGAATTTCTTCACCTGGAGGTTCTTCTTCAGGTGCTACCGGTGCGTCTGGGATTAGCGTATTAATAATATTACCATCTACATAAGTTGTACTATAACCTGTCACACTAACTTCAGCGACTGTATATTGAATTCCTTCGCCATTGTTATTGTACATTGGTAAGTCTGCAAAGTAGTATTTCCAGTTGCTTGATGCATCTGCTGTCACTATTTGAGTGTCAATAATTTGACCATATGCAATTAAGTTAACTGTAATTGAATCTGGTCGTTTATTTAACTTATCGTTATCATCTTCCCAGATTTTATCACCTGCGATTGTTACCGTATGAGATACATTGTAAGTATTAATAATCGTTGTTCCGTTGTACGTTGTCGTGTATTCAGGAACCGCTACTTCACCTACTGTGTATTCATATCGATTACCATCATTATCAAACCTATCAACATTTTCGAATCTATACAGCCATCTACCAGATGAATCCGGTGTAACAACTTGGGTATCAACCACTTCACCATCACGTATTAAGTGAACCGTAATCGATTCTGGTCGTGTCTCGAAGTGATTATCAAAGTCATCTCGCCAAATTTTCTCTCCACTTATCGTAGTAGATTGAATCGTGTAATTATTGGTCAAAATAATATTACCATGATTCGAATCATTAATTGTTGATGTGTATCCTACTGGAAGATTCAACTCAGACACTGAGTAAATAATCGTCTCACCGTCAAATCGCTGAGGTAAATTAGACCAAACGTAAGTCCAGTTATCTGCTTCAGTGATTGTTACAGGGTCACCTACTACCTCACCATTGGCTAAGAGCTGTACGTCAATACTATCTGGTCGATGACCTTCTGCATTGCCTCGATCTAACCATGATTTAGTTACGGTAACGCTTGTTTCGTCTGGAGTACGCGTATTAATGATATCGAATCCATCAATGGAATTCGAGTAACCATCCACCGCATTCTCAGTAATTGTGTAGACAATTCGCTCACCATCTTTATGAGTTGGTAAGTTATCAAATACATAGTGCCAATCATCCGCTTCCGTTACAACAATCGTATCAACGATAATACCATCGGCAAGTAGATGAATCGTAATTGCTTCAGGTCGTGCTCCATCTTGGTTCTCTTGATCATTCCATGTCTTACTTCCTTCAACTTGAGTGGTCTCTGGTGTATGACTATTGGTAATCATCAAGTTCCCTTCACTGTCATCGTGAACGATGGATGTGTAACCTTCTGGTACATCTAACTCAAGTATTGAGTACTCAATTGGTGTACCATTATTATTCTCTGCTAACCCTGTCCAAGTATGAGCCCAGCCCTCTGCTGATGTTAAAGTCACTGGTTCCCCAATAGCTTCGCCATCCGCTAATAATTGAACTTGAATACTTTCAGGTCGCAGGCCATCTTGGTTGTTTTGATCCAACCAAGACTTGAAGACGCTAATACTTACTTGATCTGGTGTTCGGCTATTTATTACGTCATAACCATCCATCTCAGACGAGTAACCAGCAACATAATCTTCCGTCACGCTATAAGTAATTCGCTCACCTTCTGCAAATGCTGGCATATTCGTAAAGCTATAGCTCCAATCATCTGCTTCTGTAACAATCTGACTCGCTACTTCAATATTATTCGCTAATAGATTAATCGTTACTTGATCTGGTCGCAGACCATCTTGATTATCTGCGTCGTTCCATGATTTCGTACCGTTAATCACTAGTGTCTCAGGTATGTAACTATTTGTAATCATTAAGTTACCATCATCATTATCGCGTACGATAGATGTATAACCTTCTGGAACATCTAGTTCAATCGCTGAATAATCAATCGCACTACCATCTTGATTTTCTGGTAAACCAGCCCAAGTGTATGCCCAGTTGCCAGCTAATGTTAACGTGACTGGATCACCTATGGCTTCACCGTTAGCTAACAATTGAATCTGAACACTTTCTGGACGTCTTCCGTCTTGGTCACCTTGATCTAGCCAAGACTTGAAGACACTAATGCTTACTTCGTCTGGCGTGTGATTGTTGGTAATATCAAAGCCTTCTACTACCGGAGAATAGCCTGGAACGTAATCTTCCGCAATAGTGTATGTGATTCGTTGACCATTTATGAAGACTGGCATATTCGTAAAGCTATACGTCCAACCATCTGATTCGGTCACTACTTGACTCGCCACTTCGACATTATTGGCGAATAAATTAACTCTAATTGAATCTGGTCGGATATCATCTTGATTGTCTTGATCGTTCCAAGTCTTCGTACCTTCAATTGTTGAAGTTTCCGGGATGTAACTGTTAATTATCATTAAGTTACCATCATCATCATCTTGAACAATTGAGGTATAACCTGCCGGAACGTTTAACTCTTCAACGGAGTAGTCAATAGCTGTACCATTATTATTTTCTGGTAAACCAGCCCAAGTATATGTCCAACCGTCGGCTGATGATATTGTTACTGGTTCCCCAGTTGCTTCACCATCGGCTAATAACTGAACTTGAATACTTTCTGGACGAAGACCATCTTGATTATCACTATCTAACCATGACTTGAAAACACTAATACTTACTTCGTCTGGGGTGCGGTTATTAAAGACATCGAAACCATCAATCAGACTTGAATAACCCGGAACATAATCTTCCGTAATCGTGTAATTGATTGGTTGGCCATTCGCAAACACGGGCAAGTTGTTAAAGTTATAACTCCAACCGCCGGCTTCAGTAACGACTTGACGTGCTACCTCTACATTGTTTCCAAATAATTTAATAACGACAGACTCTGGACGCAGACCATCTTGATCCTCATTGTCATTCCATGTTTTCGTTCCACTAATTTCTGTGATCTCTGGTGTAAAGCTATTCGTTATCAACAAGTTTCCATCGTTGTTGTCTGTGACAATCGATGTATAGCCTGCCGGAACGTTTAACTCTTCAACAGAGTAATCAATTGGATTGCCGTCTTGATTTTCTGGTAAACCAGCCCAAGTATGCATCCATCCTCCTGCTGAAGTTAATGTAATCACGTCGCCTGAAGCTTCGCCGTCAGCCAATAACTGAACTTGAATACTTTCTGGACGCAAGCCATCTTGATTATCACTATCTAACCATGACTTGAAGACGCTAATACTTACTTCATCTGGTGTATGGTTGTTGGTAATATCGAAACCATTCACGACAGGTGAGTAACCTGGAATGTAATCCTCAGTGATTGTATAAGCAATACGAGCACCGTTATTAAAGACTGGCATGTTCGTAAAGCTATAAGACCAACCGTCGGATTCCATCGCAGTTTGACTTGATACTTCAACATTGTCCGCAAACAGTCTAATTATTACAGACTCTGGACGCAGACCATCTTGATCCTCGTTGTCATTCCATGTTTTCGTTCCACTAATTTCTGTGATTTCTGGTGTAAAGCTATTCGTTATCAACAAGTTTCCATCGTTGTTGTCTGTGACGATCGATGTGTAACCTGTCGGAACGTTTAACTCTTCAACGGAGTAGTCAATAGCTGTACCATTATTATTCTCTGGTAAACCAGCCCAAGTATGCATCCAATCGCCCGTTGACGTCAGTGTAACCACGTCTCCTGAAGCTTCGCCGTCAGCCAATAACTGAACTTGAATACTTTCTGGACGCAAGCCGTCTTGGTTATTATTATCTAACCATGACTTAAAGACATTGATACTTACTTCCCCTGGCGTTCTTTGATTGAATACATCAAAGCCGTCTACAGAGCTAGAATATCCAGGAACAGAATCTTCTGTCACTGAGTAATTAATTGCTTGACCATTCGCAAAGACAGGTAAATTATTAAAATTATAGATCCAATCATCTGTTTCCGTAACATTCTGGCTTGATACTTCAACATTGTCCGCAAAAAGTCTAATTATTACAGACTCTGGACGAAGGCCATCTTGATCGTCTACATCGTCCCAGTACTTCATACCAGAAATATTGCGTGTTTCCGGGGTATGACTGTTCGTAATGAGTAAATTACCATCATTATTATCTGTGACCATCGATGTATAACCTGCCGGAACGTTTAACTCTTCAACAGAGTAACCAATTGGATTGCCGTCTTGATTTTCTGGTAAACCAGCCCAAGTATGCATCCAACCGCCCGTTGACGTCAATGTAACTACGTCTCCCGAAGCTTCCCCGTCAGCCAATAACTGAACTTGAACACTTTCTGGACGCATACCATCTTGGTCACCTTGATCTAACCATGACTTGAAGACGCTAATACTTACTTCGTCTGGTGTGCGGTTATTGGTGATATTGAACCCACTAACCACTGAAGAATAACCAGGAACATGGTCTTCTGTCACACGATAAGTAATGCGTTGACCTGTTTCAAAGACCGGTAAGTTATTAAAACTATATGCCCAACCATCTGTTCCAGAAACTTCTTGACTCGCTACCTCTACATTATTAGCAAATAGGCGTATCATAACCGTTTCTGGTCGCTCGCCATCTTGATCATCTGCATCATTCCAGCTTTTCACACCTTCAATCGCTATAGTCTCAGGTGTATATGTGTTAATAATCTGTAGATTCCCGTCGTTGTTATCTACAACAAGTGATACATAATTTGCCGGGACATTTAATTCTCTTACAGTATAATCAATCGGAGCTCCTCCATCATTCTCTGGCAAACCAAGCCACGTATATGACCAGTCTCCGGTAGCCACTAATGTAACAGGCTCTCCAGTATCTTCACCATTAGCAACCAATTGAACTTGAATGTTTTCTGGACGAAGACCATCTTGGTTGTTACCATCTACCCAGGACTTGAATACACTTACACTCGTCTGATCAGGTGTACGCGTATTAATCACGTTGAATCCGCTTATATTAGTAGAGTATCCAGGCACATTATCCTCTGTCACTGAATAATTTATTCGCTGACCGGCAGCAAAGACAGGTAAGTCCTCAAAGCTATAAGCCCAATCGGTCAATTCATTTGCTATCTGACTATCTACTTCTAAGTTATCCGCATACAAGCGAATAATGACACTATCAGGTCGCATTCCATCTTGATCATCTGCATCATCCCAACTTTTGACACCATTAATTGTTACTATTTCTGGTGTATAACTATTGGTAATTAGTAAATTACCAACATCATTATCTTCGACAGTTGAGATATACCCTGCAGGCACATTCAATTCGACCACCGAGTAATCGATTGGATTTCCAGCATTATTTTCCGGTAAGTTTGACCAAGTATATGACCAACTATCACTTCCCGTTAAAATAACTGGTGCGCCAGTCGGTTCACCATCAGCTGTTAATTGAACCTGAATACTTTCTGGTCGCGTACCATCTTGATTGTTTCCATCAATCCATGATTTAAAGACACTAATACTTACTTCATCCGGGGTCCGGTTGTTTGTAATATCGAACCCATTCACCATTGAAGAATAACCTGGAACATAATTTTCTGCAATGGTATATGTAATAGCAAAGCCATCAGCATAGACAGGTAAATCAGAGAAACTATAGCTCCAATCATTTGCTGCCGTTACTTCTTGGCTATCCACCGGAACATTATTTGCTAATAAGTTAACAATAATTGTATCTGGTCGCTCGCCATCTTGATTATCACCATCGTTCCACGTTTTACTTCCTTCAATCGTTCTTGTTTCTGTATTCTCATATGTATTAGTGATTCTCGTTCCTTCAATAACTGTCGTATAATCCGGAACCGCTACTTCCTCAAGCGTATAACTATATTCCTCTCCATTAAGGTCATACCTTAACAAATTCTCAAAGTTAAATGTCCATAAGTTGGACACGCCCGAGACAGTCCGCGTTTCTATAACATCTCCGTTTTGGAGCAATGAAACTTGTATCTCTATCGGTCTTGTACCTAGTCGATTGTCATAATCGACCCAAGCCTTCTCTCCTTGCAGAGTCATTGTCTCATCATTAAAGTAAGTGTTCGTCACCGTTAACCCAGATACTTCACTTGTATAATTCTCAGGTGTAAAGAGATTACCTTGAGCATCAACCTCTTCGACCGAGAATGTATACGGTCCGTCTAACCAATGATTGGCATCAATGTTCGTCCAACTAACTTCTGTTGTCCCACTTTCTAATGCAAGAATTTCTGCATTAGGAACGACTTCTCGAGCCCCTGAACTTAGTTGACGATATAGTTGGAACCAAATAGTTGGTCGTGTTTGAGGGCCATTTACCCATACTTTTTGAGCAGTGACTTCCGTTTGCTGAATCCATTGTGCGTATAACACATTACCCGCCGGATCCGCATTATTCACTCGAATAGTCTCACCCGGTGCATAAGAATCACCGTCGCCTGTCATCCATCCTGCAAAAGTATAACCATCGTACACAAAACTAAAATCAGCATTCGTTGACCCTAGTACTGTTTGCACCGAATTATTCGGTAACGAATCAAAGATAAATGGATTACCTGCCGCCCCATTCGGATCATAAGTTAACGTCGTTTCATTCAACTCGCTCCATTGTGCGTAAAGCGTTAAGAAACCACTTTGTATCTCATTTGCCGTTAACTCGATAATTTGGCTCGGTATATAACTTGTACCACTGCCATCCGCTTTTGTATTCCATCCAATAAATTGACGTGAATCATGAGTCATTGATTCTTTTGATTTAGTAGTTGCCTTCACGCCTACCTTATACGTATTGTTGTCAACTGGAGGATTTGATCCACCATTCGCATCATAAAGAATGGATACCTCATTATCGATCCACTCAGGGTATATTTCAATACCATCTTGATTGATTGGCATCGATAAATCGAAGGTTACGTAACGCCCGTTTACAAACCAATACCAACCTACAAACTCATTTTCATTGTCAATCATCTCAAGTTGAGTCTGATCAACAGCTTCGCCGGGTTCAACTGTAATCCCTTTAGAATTAACACCATCACCAAAGTGATTGATTACTGTGAAATTCTCAGGTTCCCATTTCGCATACATAATTAAGTTATGCGCTGGCATTGAATTCCCTGTGAAAGGATATATCGGGCCACCTAAAGATTCATTGTTCCACCAACCTTTAAAAACGTAACGAATGCCATCGACAGTAATTGTAGTCTCGTCAAGAACATAACTTTGAGGATTTACTCCAGTCAAGTTCTGTTCATATGGAATATCGTTGACATTAATAACCCCAACATCATAGGGATTATTCGTAATAAACTCAATATTATAGTTGTTACGGTCATAATAGGTGCGAATGGTATAGTTATTACTATTTGTAAATATATCAGAATCTTGTCCTGGCGATGTTACATACTGCCAAGTAAACCCAACAACTTCTCGTCCACCATTGAACGACGTGTTATTCCCTACTCTAAACGTCACCGTTTTAACGATTTGATTAACACCCGTTTCAACAAAATTAACTGTTGCTACTCTATTTCCTGTCGTTGTTGACTGAAGAGTTAAATTCCTTTGTGGCATAATCGGTGCTTCAATTTGTGTAAAATTATTCGAAATGTCATACCAGTTAACATTTGGTTGTTGAACTACAGCATTGTCCCAATGTACTTGTGTGGATGCTCCATGTTTAACTTGAACGTCCACAATTGAAGTATTATTATTGTTACCAGTTCTAAATCTTAACCGATACGTATCACGACTATAGAATACATTTAATTGTGTACTACTATCCCCTTTGACCAACACATTTTGATCCGCATGTGAATAGGTATAGTGAGTGTACGTTCTTTGCTCAAATGTAGCGACGCTCCCCGTGTTACCCGTTTCCGTTAACGCTTCTTTAAAGCTATACCCCGTATCATTCGCATTCTCGTGCCAATATACTACTGTATATTCTTGAAGCGTAGGAACCCAAACAGCTTTTAATTGATAGTTATGCATAATAGCTGTTTGTGAATCAAATGGATCTCCATTTGGCAACGCCCAATGATCAAACGTATACCCTTCTTTAATCACGTTCACGCTTGAAAAATCAATGGTATCCCCTTCTGGAACAAATATCGGCAACTGCGATGTACCACCATCTGAATTAAATTCTATCTTATAACGTGCCGTAGCGACAGCATGTAATATTAAGTCATCATGGACAGGTTGTGATAAATCATATTCAGGCCCGCCTGGTGTTGTCGACCAATGTGAGAATACAAGACCATCTTCAATATCCTCAATCACAGGCACATCACTCGTATCTACTATTGCTCCGTCATCCACTACCTTTGTCATAATCACAATATTCTGTTGTAAAAACTGAACATGATGCTTATTCTCAAACTTAGCAAACACATCAACTGTCTCTGGACTCTCCTCTGTCACTGTAATCGGTAAACCAAAGGCAATAGATGTTTCTTGACCATTCTCAAGTACATACCAACCTATAAAATTACCTTGACCACTTGGAACTTCTGGCATAACCAACGATTCTTGATCTAATATAATTTGTGTCTGAAAGATAGTTGAATTACTGCCATCAAGATAGAAATTATATGTAATCGCTCGATCCTCATTAGGAGGCGTAATATTAAACGGGCCAACCATCGAAGGTTCTAATTCGGTCTCATCTTCGCTTAGCTCTTCATCGGGAGCTTCTTCTAATGAATCATCGGAAGTGTCCGTTGATTCTGTATTTGTTTCAGAATCGGAGTCAGGCTCTTCATCTGATTCTCCTCCATCTGATTCATCAGAACTCTCTTCTGACGCGTTCTCTTCAGTTTTAGATACTTCGGAAGACGAATCTTTTGGCTTAGGTGTATAATAATTAGTAATAATAATATGAGCAGGATGACTATTATCTATCGTAGATGAATAACCGCTCGGAAGCTTTAATGCTTCAACCGAATATCCTACATCATCTCGAATTTCATACCACGTATGTGTCCAATTATTGTCATTCGATAAGGTGACTGAATTGCCCTGATTAATTTGATTGTCTAAACGATAGACAGTCAGCGAATCTGGCCGTACCCCATCAATATCATCTTGATCTTGCCATACTATTGACACTTTAAAGTCCATATATGTAGGCTCTACCGATTCCTCTTCAGTAGATGCTTCCTCAGGCATCTCTGATTCTGCAATAGGCTCACTAGATTGATTATTATCAACGGACTCTTCAACGACTTGAGCTTCCTCTAACTCTTCGGTTGAAATAATAGGAGTGTCAATCGTTTCTGTCATCGAAACATCATTGTCATTCAAAGACTCTGCTGCAATAATTACTGGCAACGTCGTCTGCAACAAGATAAATATAGTACTCCATAACGAGACAAACTGTTTCATTCGCCTAAGCCAATGAGTGCTTGATTCATCTCTATTTTCTACTTCTTTCTTATTCATGATTTCTCTCCTTTCATGGAGGGAAGATAATCCTGTCAGTTAACTAAAAGAATTACCAAGCAGTAACATCATACAATTGTCACACTGATTTTCAATTTGTGTGATAATATCACCTGCTTTCTTGTTTGTAAGGGCTTACATTTATGTAAGCCAAAAACGCCTCTGATACACTAATTTTTTCCATATTCAGGGCATGCTAAAAGTATTAAGAATGGATTGAAATTTTAGAGAAATTAATTGGCGAGAGTAGTAACATAAAATAAATACTAGAGAAGTTCTAGTAAGCAATAGTGAGAGCTAATTGTAATGTGGTGAAAGAAATTAAAAACTGATACATTTATGAGGAATAAATGTTCACATAGTAAATATACATCAAAAAAAATGATTTTGCAATAGACACTAGGTCTGTTAGAGCAAGGTTTATACCCTTTTCAAATTAAATTGAGGCAAATTAATCCATGAATATGATTATAATAATTTAATTAAAATTCACTAATTTTTCACCCTATATGTTAAAGTATCGTTGTATCTGAAGGTGTTACTTAGCTAATTATATATATATATATATATTTATTTATTTATGTATATGATTGTTAAATGTTGTAATTAATTTTTTTATTTAATTTAACATCAAATACTAAATTCACTACTAAATAATGCCCTTATCATTATTTCTAATTTCTTATTCCCATTTTTTAATAGTTTCAAAAAAACCTCAACCACTTCTCATTCAAGTAGCCAAGGCTTTTTCGCATCATCATTATTCAATTCAATTCTAATTATCATTTAAACACTACACTATATCCTTGACTCTCCACTTCCGGATTTAATTCGAGCACTGTCGTAATCGCATCGCGAGCCTGTCCCGCCGCGGTCTCCAACAATCCTCTTTCAATTGCTTGAGATTCCACAATCCCCTCTTGATCAATCGAGAACTCTTTATAATCATCAACCTTAATCGGGTTAAAGATTGAACTATCCTCATCCAATACATTGATCGATTCTTCATCAATTTCATGCGAAAGAATAGATGGTTCAGGTAAAGAAACGATAATATCTAAATTCTCTACATCCACTTGAACGTCTTCCAAGTTAATCCCGGCATGGATTAACCCCGAATAACTCACAATAAAATTCTTCTTAGTAAAAGGCACGTTCCAACCATGGTACGTATTTTGATTCTCAAACGCACCCGCATTGGTATAATGATATTTTGTCGTCGTTAATTCTTGCGCTTCTTGAATTTGATGTTCAATTAAATCACTATTAATCGTCGGTTCTGCTTCGGTTTGAAAACCACTAAATAAGAACACCACACCGACTGTCATTAGAACGAATAAAGTCAAAACAATCAGACCAACACCCTTAAACAACTTCGACAAAACTCGCATAAACCCAGCCCAAAACCCATCGCTACGTTGTATATCTTTATCTTGATTCATTTTGGTTTCCTCCTAGTATTATTCAACTAGGACATCATATAAAAATATCATTCAAATTACAATCAGACCTTAGACGGAGATGTTGATTGTAAAGCCTTTACATGATGATTTCTCTACTATAATTCCCCACTAACTAATGCGAACACAACTTTTTTGACCGATTGAGTAACTAACCCCTCCAACGTATCCACTTTTTTATAATTTCTCGCATTCAAATCGAACGTTCTAATCTGAACAGATTCAACTAAACCATCCCCCGTGGATCCATCCATTCCTTCAATTCATCCTTCGTCGCATAACCCAACGCCAATGCCGCAACTTCCAAGGTCGTGTTATCCTCCAACGCCTTCTTCGCAATCTCAGCACTTTTGTCATAGCCAATATGGGGCGTTAAAGCCGTCACCAACATCAACGACGAATCCAGCAACTCTTTCATTCGAGCTTCATTAACCGCTAGCCCCGACAAGCATTTCCTTCTAAAGGAACGCATCGCATCCGTTAACAAGCCAACACTTTGCATAAAATTATAAATGATGACTGGCTTAAACACATTCAACTCAAAGTTCCCCTGACTCGCAGCCATTTGAATGGTTGTGTCATTGCCCATCACTTGCGTGACAACCATCGTTAAAGCTTCTGCTTGAGTCGGATTCACTTTACCAGGCATGATCGAGCTCCCAGGCTCATTACTTGGCAATGTCAACTCGCCCAAACCACTTCGCGGTCCACTCGCCAACCAACGAATATCATTGGCGATCTTCATCACATCCCCAGCTAAAGCGCGAACCGATCCATGCACAAAAGATAAAGGCTGATGACTCGTTAGAGCAAAATACTTATTCGAATCGGATACAAAAGGAAAACCAACTACCTCAGCCAAAACTTGAGACACTTTCTCACCAAAATCCTCAGAAGCATTCAACCCAGTTCCAACAGCCGTTCCACCAATCGCAAGCTTCAGTAAAGACTCACTACTTTGTCTAACCGCTACTAAACTCTGTTCAATCATACTCTTCCACCCGCTCACTTCTTGAGCCAAAGTAATCGGCGTCGCATCTTGTAAGTGCGTGCGCCCAATCTTAATAATTTGTCCATTGCTTTCCATAAGCTGACTCAACTCAGCAAGCCATCGCTCTAATTCAGGCAATAAATCCTGATGAACTTGACGATAAGCAGCCAAATGCATCGCCGTTGGAAACACATCATTTGAACTTTGCGAACGATTCACATGGTCATTAGGATGAACCAACCCTTCAGGAGAAGCCAAACGCGCAATCACTTCATTCACATTCATATTCGTTTGCGTTCCACTCCCCGTCTGCCATAAGCTCAACGGGAAATGCGAAGCATACTCAGATAGATCCGATAAGAGTAAATCACAGGCCTCACGAATCTGTTGGCCCTGTTCTTGATTCAACTTACTCTCTTCTTGGTTGACTACCGAACAAGCGCGCTTAATCTGAATCAAAGCCTCTATTAATTCCAATGGCATCTTCTCTGAACCTATCTCAAAATTCTCCAAACTTCTTTGCGTTTGAGCACCCCAAAGTGCACTAGACGGCACATCGATATCTCCCATTGAGTCTCTTTCTATTCTGGTCATGTGATTCCTCCTGTTGTTCGTGTTGAGTATTTCTTTAGATTCATATTATCACATTGATCATGAATATCCTCATCAAAAAAGAGACTAGATTACCTAGCCCCTTCATTATTTAGCTTCATTTAAATCAAACACTTTTTATCCACTAACAAGTATCGATTCCCCTACCCTTTTATCCCAACAGATACGTTAGAGTCAATAATATAGCGTTGGAAAACAATAAAAACAATAACCAAAGGAATGATCGAAATCACAGAGGCTCCAAGCATCACTGTCCAATTAATGTTTTCACTTCCTACTAATCCCCTTATAGCTACCTGCAAAGTATAGTTTTTCGGTTTGTTTAAGACAATTAATGGCCAGATATAATCATTCCATCTCCATTGCACCGAAAAGATAGCTAATGTAAAAATAACTGGCTTAGCAATAGGTAACATGATATCAAAGAAAATTTGACCGTCCGATGCCCCATCTACTCGAGCAGATTCAATCAACTCATCCGGTACCGAAACAAAAAACGTCCGAAACATAAAAATCCCAGTCGCCGTATTAATGGATGGGATAATAATTCCCGCTAAATTATCGTAAAGTCCAAGCTCGCGAATGACAATAAAAATTGGATTCATAATCACTTCTGTTGGCAACATGGTTGTGGCTATAATACAAATAAAGAAAAAGTTCAGCCATTTGATGTCATACTTCGCAAATGCATAACCCGCTGTTGCACTGGCTATGATTGTTAAGATAGTGGTAACTACCGTCGTAATCATAGTATTCATAAATAAACGCGGAAACTCTAACGTATTCCATGCGTCAACATAATTTGAAAACGTTGGATTCTCAGGCAATATACTTAATGGATAGGTAAATAACTCTGATCCGGGTTTAAATGAACTCAGAATAAACCATAAAAGAGGAAACAACCACAGTAAACAGACAATGATTAAAGCAATGGTCAATAAAGTGGTCGCTGTTTTGTCATGTAACTTGGAAAGATTATATGTTTTTTTATTCTTCATTTCTTTGTCCCCCTAATCTTAATTGTAATAGCCCGAAAAGTAATAAAACGACAAATAAAACCATCGACGCTGCACTTGCATAACCGACTCGATTTCGTTCAAATCCTGTCTGATAAATATATTGGACAATAAAGACATTATCCGTTCCCGGCCCACCATTGGTTAATGACTGAACAAGTGCAAATTCTTTCATCGCGCCGATAGAACTCAACAGAAGAATCATAAATGTCGTTGGTTTTAAGGCAGGCAAGGTATAAAAATAATCCCTCATTTAACTTTGGTATGTCAAGTCTAGTGAGAGATTATTTCTTTCTATCCAATTACTATGTCGTCTAACTGCCTATATGTTTCTCGGTAAGTTCCTATTAATACATCAATAGAAAGTTTTATAATTGGTACTTAACCGAACCGTTTTCACTACAATACGCTAATGCCAAATAACAGAATCTACACCCACAACGCATACCGATCATGCATCAGCTTCTCCACATCCACACCATACGCCTTCTCCAAACTCTTCGTGTTCAACACACAATCAATTTCACCCTCAGAAATCACCCGCGTATTATTCAACAACAACCCACGATTACCAAAAAACTTAGCAACCGACAAATCATGAATAATGCTAATGACACACCTACCAGGCTCCTTGACCCACTCCTGAATCGTCTTAAAAATCTGCTCTTGATACGCCAAATCAAGATGATTCGCTGGCTCGTCTAATATAATGATATTGGGATCCTGAGCAATAATTTGCGCTAGAAAGACTCGTTGCAATTCCCCACCAGAAAGTGACAAAATTGACGAATACCGATGCTTCTCCAAGCCCGTTATTTGAATCGCCTCATCCACCTTCTCTATATCCTCTTTAGTCATATGACCAAACAAACCCTTCTTATGAGCATAACGCCCAAGCTCAACAATCTCCTCAACAGAATAATGATATATCGGATTATGATGTTGAGTCAGCACACCAATTCTCTTAGCCTTTTCCTTTGAAGATAATGTCTGAATATCTTTCCCTTGATACTCAATCATTCCGCTATAAGGAACCGCACCTGAAATCGCTCGAACAATCGACGTTTTACCAGCACCGTTTGGCCCAACAACCATGTACCAATCATTTTGATTAACTTCAAAGTTTACATCATCAAGAATGAGTTTACTCCCGTAGTTTAATGTCAAATTTTTCACTTGAAACATGTTAGACTCTCCTTCTTGAAAAAATCATAATAAACAAAACAGACCCCAATAATGCTGTAATAACACCAATTGGTATTTCGGCTGGACTTATAATTGTACGTGAAATTAAGTCCATCACCATCAGAAAGATAGCCCCAATAAATACTGTCATGGGTAAGACAACTTTATGATTCGAACCAAATAAGATTCGCGTCGTATGTGGGATAATCAAGCCAACAAAGCCAATATTTCCTCCTACTGACACAGCCGTTCCAATCAGCGCTGATGAGCATAAGAATAATAACAACTTCGTTCGGCGCACATTCACACCTAAGTTTCTCGCTTGCTCTTCCCCTAAAGAAAAAGCATTCATTTCATTCACTTTCGTCATTGCCAGACCACCAAATACTAAGACTGAAACAAACAGCAACAACGCATTATGATAGTTTGAACCGGAAAGTGAACCCATTGTCCAAAAGATAATTTGTTGCATATTTTCATTAAATATCGCAATCAATAAACTAATCAAGCTACTCGTCGTCATTGAGAAAATAACCCCGATCAAAATCACCGTATTATTTGAGATGGCCTTATCAATGCGATGCGCTAAAGTTAAAATTAACACTAACGAACCAAACGCAAACAGAACCGCTAATACAACGGTCCCATCGAATGGTAAGAAGGGTAAACTAAGCCCACTTACAATCGCTACAACTGCTCCTAACGACGCACCGCTTGATATCCCTAGTGTCGATCCATCCGCTAGCGGATTCTTTAACAAGCCTTGCATAATCGCTCCAGATAGAGACAATGCAGCTCCGACTAATGCCGATACAATCACTCGTGGAATCCGGACATAATATATAATACGATCATATTGATTATTTAATGGCTGATTAAGGATGAGGGATTTAAAAGAATTTAATATATCAATAATTGGTACATTTACACTTCCTATACTGACACACAGTATAAAAGCGATGATAAAAATGCTACCTGCTATAATTACTTTTTTCATATCATATAAACCTTCTTCTATACAAAAAGACCTGTCGAAAAACAGGCCAATTCGTTATTTAATCGCCATAAACAATGTCATATAACGTTTTAATTGCATCAGTTAATCTTGGACTAGGTCGAGTAAATTCATCCGAATTTGCTAAAAACACGTGCTCATTTTTAACAGCGGACACAGTGTCCCAGCCATCACGTCCTAATATCTCTTCAACTGGTTTAAAGCCATCAATTGGCATTGTACTTGTAATGATATAATCTGGATTTCTTTCAAGAACTTGTTCTTCAGACACTTCGCCCCATCCTTCGACATCGGCAAAGATATTCTCTAAGTTAAGCATTTCAGCAATCTCATTCATAAAGGTAGACTGTCCACCTGTCCAAATACCATACTCAAGAGGTGAGATTTCAAAGTAAATACTTTGACCCTCTTCTCCTGCTTCATCTGCTTGTTGACTATAGTCAGCAAAGGTTTCTTCCATATCAGCAATTAATTGCTCTGCTTGTTCTTTGTGTCCAACAACTGCTCCAATTAAATCAATTGATTCATAAACTTCTTCAATATTTGAAGCATCAGTGGCAACAACTTTAATACCTGCTGCTTCGATCTGATTGATTTGGTCTTCTGTTTGACTCATTGTTGTCATTATGACGACATCAGGATTTAGTGCGATGATTTCTTCGATGTTAATACTTTCACCTGTTGATACTTGAGGAATATCTTTAACTTCCTCAAACGGGTAGTCAACATACTCACCACGTCCAACAATGATGTCTCCAGATTCTATGGCAAAAAGGATTTCTGCATTGGATGGTTGCAAAACAACGATTCGCTCAGCAGGTCCATTCAGTTCAATCTCCCGATCAGCCATATCTGTAACAACAATCTCACTCGCCTCTTCAGCCAGAACACTCAAACCACTCGAAAAACCAGACAGAATGCACCCCGTTAATAGTGTTAAAAACACCCATACACTTTTAGAAAAAAATGCTCTACTTTGTTTCATAATTCTTCCTCCTCTTAATATAGAAGGAATAGATGTTAATATTTAATTGATTAATTTTACACCTATCCCCAGCGGTAAAATATAAATTTTACGATTGCTTTCTTATATATTCAGGTCTCCCGACTTAGTCTCATCCTACTTGAATCGCCTTCCCGTATCTCTACAGTGGCTGTTTGATTCGTTCGTCAACGTCACGGTTACTGGGTTAGTTCAGAATTTGCATCTGATTCCCTCGATTTACATCGGCTGTTAAGCGAATATATATTAATCACATTTTATAACCAAACACTCTACACTCACATATTTTTTTCACTTCATACTCATACAACTGGCCATTATTAATTACGATATCCCAATAACTTTTATCCGGCTCAAAGAAATTAGCCACAAGCTCTCGAATGACGCCACCATGTCCGATGAACAAGATATGGTCAGTATCAACGGACGCTTTCAACAGCTGTTCGAAACCGTCTAATACTCGCCTTTGAAAGGCAAGATACGTTTCACCGCCACTGGGCGTCACAGAGAATGGATCCTCAATAAAGGCTCGCCAGTCACTTGGAAAGGCTGCTTCCACTTCATTGGCGTCCAAGGTTTCCCATGCGCCAAAGTCTCTTTCATTAAAAAAAGAACAACTCTCTTTCTTTAAACTCTTCAAGTTGTTCTTTTTCATAATAATCTCGGCACTTTCAGTAGTACGCTTCAGACTGGATACAATAACACGCGTTATCTCTAACCCCTGAATGTCTCGAGCGACTTCTCGCATCTGCAAGCGCCCATGCTCAGTTAGCGACACATCGGTCACACCGTAATATTTACGGAGAACATTCAACTCCGTTTCACCATGTCTTAAAAAGTATATTTTCATTCTGGTTGAAAATCCATAATTAATCGATCAGGCAAGGCGTAGTAAATGACCTCTGCTGCAACAATATTAATTACTGTCGCTAGAGAAAGCGGTACTAAGAGAGTGGACAAAACACCAAAGCCTAAAATTGGAATCAAAGGAATTTGAGCCACAAATACATTAAAAATAAATAATACAATATCACTCATAATCATAGTCTTCTTATTTGTACGTTTCCCTCGCACTTTACCAAAGACAAATAATGTCAGACTCATCATCACCCCAATAATTAAGTGGATTGGCAAAGATAAAGGGAATCCAGATAACAAAGCCGAACTCATATGACCAAGAAAGGCTAAGACAATTCCATAAGTCGGAGACAGTAATATCGTCCCTAAAATTGCTGGCGCTGTATCTAAGGCAATCGATCCAAATATTTTAAAGTAACCACCTAACACACTCAAAGCAATCATCAGACTCACCAAGGTTAATTGTTTAACTTTCACTATAACTTCACTCCATTGTCCATTCTTTATTTCTACATATCATACCATTTAATCAGCGGTTAAATACACTGTTGGGTACGAAGTGACTAATTTCTTTAACCCACTAGGCAATTTCAATTTGTCTAAGTCACTAATTAATATCTTTTCATTGATAGTCGCATCATTATTCAGAATTTTACTAGCCCAATTCGGGTCAATCACCGGTGCATTCGCTACAGAAACGAATGGCGCTTTAGCCAACACTTCTTTGATATCTTCATGATTTCTAACGCCACCACAAGCAATCAAAGGCGCCTTATAGTTTTGATTCAATAATTCATCTAGGATATCTTCTCCATCAAGTGATTTCTTCTTATAACTTGATACAGACAAGTGAAAATAATCTACCGGTAACTCATCCAACACGTCTAATAGTTTCTTCGTATCTCTTAGCCGAATACCAGGTATTTCGTACTCTTCTGGCGAGAAGCGGTAACCTAGAATAAAGTCATCATTTGTATGTTTATCAATGACTGCTGCCATTCTTTTAATTAGCTCGGTGGCGAATCTCATACGTTTTTCTCTCGTACCGCCCCATTGATCGGTTCGACGATTCGAGTGTTGCGAGAAAAACTGTTGTACAAGATATGTATTGGCACCATGTATCTCAACACCGTCAAAACCTAAGTCGATTGCCTTTTTCGTAGCCATACAGAAGTCATCAATAATTTGTTCAATTTCAAGATGCGCTAATTGCCTTGGAAACGACGCAAAGCTTCTCGGTGTCGGTATTTCACTTGGTGAAACAGGCTGGTGATGACGAATTAAGAAGGGTTCTGCCATTCGACCAGCATGGTACAACTGTAGAATGGCTTTGGAACCATTCCCATGGATGACGTCAGCAAGTGTCTTTAATGAACTATCTACAGCTTTATCATATATCTTCCATCCACGTTCAAAGCCAGTGCCTAAGATAGACACTGCCTGAGAACCGACTATAATAGCGCCGAAATCTTTCGATGTTCTGTCAAAAAAATCGAGATCTTCTTGGGATATTGCACCATTTCCTTCTGCACTGCTCGTTGTCATGGGTGCCATAACTAGTCTATTATTCAATTGAAAATTTTGTTTAAAAATAAAAGGATTGTTGACTTCACCCATTTCAGCCACCTTACATTTCTTGTTGTGTGCTTACTTCTGGTTTAGATACACGGTTAACAAAGAATAATGCCACTAATACAGCCGTTACCCCACCAACTAATTTTCCAACAATCATCGGTGTAATAAATTCTGGTGCAACACCAGCAGTAAAGCCAAGGTGGTCTCCGATTGTGAATGATGCCGAAACTGCAAAGGCAACGTTGATCACTTTACCACGCTCATCCATGTTCTTTAAATTGTTAAACATAGCGATGTTGTTAGCTAAAGTAGCAATTAAACCTGCTGCAGCAATATCATTCATCCCTAATAAATTCCCGACTTTAAGTAATGGCTTTTCAAATAATCTAGTAATAATATAAACAAGTCCGTAAGCTCCGGCTAATGTCACAGCAATACCTCCAACTGTTTCAAAAGCGACACTTAGTGAATCTTGATTTTCAAACACTTTTACGCCGACTAGTAACTCAAGCGTTCCAATGGCTAACCCAATTGTTGCAACTGCTACAATGATCTTACCAAATACAATAAAACCTTTGATTAGTTGATTTGGGATAACCCATAATCCGATCACAATCAGTAAAGCAATAATAATAATAGGTATTAAGTTAGTTAAAATAACTCCAATACTTAAGCCAGTCATTAACCCACCTACGATAGCTCCCAGTGGAATTGTAATGACGCCGTATAAGATACCTTGTGCTAAGGCTGGTCTGTCTTCAGCTTCAATAATTCCAAGTCCAACAGGAATTGAGAATACGAGTGTTGGTCCTAACATCGCTCCAAGAATTAACCCAGAAAACCCTACAATAGCTGGGTCATTAGATAATTGTTGCGCTAAGAAGTAACCTCCCATATCGTTCGCTAGAATGGTACCTGCAAACATCGCAGGATCCGCCCCAAAGAGTTCAAACAATGGAACAATAACTGGACTCAACCAGTCAGATAATTTAGGTGCTAATACAATAATACCTGCCATTGATAAAGCTAATGAACCCATTGCCATTATACCTTCATCAAACTGCTCACCTAAACCAAATTTGTTCTCCAATATTTTATCAATGCCACCGAGGATCATGATGATAACCATAATCCACACAATTATTTCATTTAAGCTCATTTCGGTTTCAGTCCTTTCAATTTGAGTTATAATCGATTTTATCGATAATCCCAACAATAACCATATCTACTGGAACTACTTTATTCTCAATAGATAGTCGTGCAGAACTACCAGTTGTTATCAAAACTTCATCACCTATACCGGCACCTGCGTTATCTGCCGCTACAATTAATTCCTCACTAAACACATCTTTGTTGATCTGCTTTTCAACGATTAAAAACTTTAAGCCATTTAGCTTTTCATCTTTTCTCGTCGCCCAAAGATTTCCTACAACCCTACCAATTATCATGACATCCCTCTTCTCTCAACAACAATAGATAAATCATTCAAATAATCTTTAGCTAATGCTGTGATGATTGCATTGGGTTCAATAACGAATACTTCGCCTCGGTCCAATTCAAGTTCTTGGACAGATTTTAAGGTAATTAATTTCTTTTTAATTGATTTTTGTGATTGTACGTCTGCCTTTTTAGGTTCCTCATTGAAATGAGATAAATGAACTATTTCAATGCCCATTTTTGAAACCTCATTTAAATGCTTTTGGAATAAAGCTTTAAATGGTTTATTTTCTGTCTTTTCAATTCCTTGTACTGCCTCTGCTAAAAGAATAACTTTCTTATTATTCAATATGTGGTTTAATATGGCTTCTTCTTCTTTAGTAACCGATAGAAGATTAGCTAATCTTGGAATAGAATATAAATTCACTTCAGAAATGACTAATACATCGACCAAAGCATTGGAATATTCTTTAGTTGATTTAAAGTTTTGTTTCTTATAATATTCCTCAACAATTGTATTCTCACCTATCATTGCGTAACTTTTTAATTGAATCGTATTCGTTTGTTTAAGTGTATTTGAATCGTTTACATTTTTTTCTTTTAAAGACGACATCACTCTTTTTGCAATCTCATCAACTAAATCATCAAATTGATTCATAATACCATCATCCTATCTTATAATTTTACCTCGCGTACCTTTCGTAAAACCACAGGCATTCGCTTCATCATAGTCAATATGCATAAACGTTCTAAATTTCGGGCTTATTCTGACTACAACATCATCGAATATTAAGGGTCTACCACTTAGTACTTTAACTTTCACAACTTCTTGATCCACTACACCTAACTGTTCAGCGTCTTTATCATTTACATGAATATGTCTTTTCGCCACGATGACGCCTTCATTGATAGAGTATGTGCGAGACCCATTCATTAACACTATTCCGGGAGATCCATCAATATCGCCACTTAATTTTAGAGGTGCTCTTACTCCTAATGGGCGTGCATCTGTAAATGATATTTCAACTTGGGTTTCTTTTCTAACTGGACCTAAAATACTCACATTATGCAGAACACCTTTAGGCCCTACAATTGTAACTCGTTCTTGCGAAGCAAATTGACCTGGCTGGGATAAGTATTTCATTGGAGTGAGTTTATACCCTTCGCCAAACAATACGTCAACAGCTTCTTGTGATAGATGAATATGTCTACCACTTGCTTCAATTTCAAAAGTATTGCTCAGTTCGCTATTCACACGTTCTGCAACTTTGTCGATGAGCTCATTCATTTTCATATGCATTTGCTCCTTTTGTTTCCTAGTAATTTATAACACATAATTTTTGTATTTCTCAATTAAAGTCACTGTAAAATCTAATAACCAAACAATTAAGTGTATACAATCACTACTCAGAGTCATTTCTTGATCATTGATTACTTTATAAACACCTGACTTTAAATCTAGATAAATTTTAAATAACTGTAAAGACTGCGTTGAGTCAGTATAGCTAGGTTCGGTACCATCAGAATATTGTTTGACAAATTTTGAGTTGCCGATATAAAATTCATGTCTTTTTTTAGACAAATCAGTTTGGCTCTCTTTATTCTGTAGATTGAGTTTCACTTCTTTTAATATCTGCTTTAATGCTTCTAACTCTAAGACAAATGTTTGGTGCTTTAGATTGTCTTTTTGAAGCAAGATAATGTCTAGAATGCTTCTGTCTAACTCAATACCTAACTGGGACCTATTATCTTGACTGACCTTAAAGAGTGTCGAATGACCTTCTTCAACATTAGGTAACGTTGATTCCTGTACAACACTGACACTCGTTTCACTTTCAGTGCTCAACTGAATCTTATGTTCATTGAGAAAAGAACGTGCAGCAGGTGTAATGATTGTATCAGCCTGAATCTCTAGTCGTTTACATTTCTTTAAATCTGTCTCTTTCATTAACTTTCTTATTTTTAATTCGGTAAGAAGTTTCATATTGGCACACTTCCTATAAAAAAAGACTGAAACACTTGTTTTGTCTCAGTCTTTTGAATATTTTAGTCCGCATAATGGACTGAGTGAATATTATTCTATTATTACTCACCACTATTGTATTCTGGTAAAATAGCATCTACTTCTGTATGTGGACGTGGAATTACGTGTACAGATACTAATTCTCCAACTGCTTCAGCAGCTGCTGCACCTGCGTCTGTTGCTGCTTTAACCGCTCCAACATCTCCGCGTACCATCACTGTTACTAATCCACCACCAACATGTTCTTTACCAATAAGTGTAACGTTTGCTGCCTTAACCATTGCGTCTGCTGCCTCTACCGATGCTACTAAACCACGTGTTTCGATCATTCCTAATGCTTGTGCGCTTGCCATAATTAATTCCTCCTAGAATTTGTTTGTTTTATTTTAGTTTTTGTAATACTTTTTCTACTAATAAGTCTAATAATTGGTCTTCATTTATATCTACTTTGCTCGTGTCTGTTGCTACATCATCTACTTTAATGTTTTCAGCTCGTTTAATGTCGTCTAATTCTTTGACTCCCTTAGCTGCTCTACGGATATCAAATAAATTCATTGGACTTATATTATCAGAAGTTGAACTTCCTCCAACTGAACCGCATCCTAAAGTCATTGCTGGGAAAATATCTGTTGTTGCGCCAATCCCTCCTAATGTTGCAGATGTATTTATTAACAAGCGAGATACTGGTGCTTTCAATGTGAACTCTTTAATGATTGCGTCATTTTTAGAATGAAGTCCCATTGTGTGCCCTGCACCCTCTTGGTTTAATATATTAATGGATAATTCTAACGCTTCTTTCCAAGTATCAACGGTATAAAATGCTAAGATTGTACTCAGTTTTTCACGAGAATATGGTGCATGAATACCAACGCGTGATTCTTCAGCAATTAACACTTTAGCTGACACAGGAACATCAATCCCTGCCAGGTCCCCTACATATTGTGGTGATCTACCCACAATTTTGGCGTTCATTCGACCATCCGGTCTTAGAATAAATTTCTCTAATTTCTCAGCGTCTGCTTTAGGTAAGAAGTAGGCACCTTGTTTTTCTAGCTCTTTAACTACACGCTCTTTATTGTTTTTCTCAACAATGATTGATTGCTCAGAGGCACAAACAGTTCCGTAGTCGAATGTTTTCGATTCCATAATTTGTTTGACTGCTAGTGGTACATCTGCACTGTTTTCGATGAATGCAGGGCCATTACCTGGTCCTACCCCAATAGCTGGTGTTCCAGATGAGTAGGCAGCTTTAACCATTGCTGATCCACCTGTTGCAAGAATAAGATTTGTATCGTTATTCGTCATTAATTCTTGCGTCGCGTCCATCGTCACTGTTGTAATAACATTAATCGAATTCTCCGGTAAGCCGGCTTTGACTCCCGCTTCATTCATTACTTTTACAGTTTCAATGATTGATTTCAATGCACTTGGATGCGGTGAAAAGACGATTGTATTCCCAGCTTTAATTGAAATTAATGCTTTATAGATAACTGTAGAAGTAGGATTCGTTGATGGAATTAATCCAGCAATGACACCTTTTGGTACAGCCACTTCTGTGACAGTATCTGTCTCATTAATAATTCCAATTGTTCGCATATCTTCCATTGCTTGAGTCACATACTTTGATGCAAAGGCGTTTTTGATGACTTTATCTTGCCATTTACCAAAGCCTGTTTCTTCCGCTGCCATTTTCGCTAATGGTACTCGTTGTGAATAAGCAGCTTTAGATAGCACTTTAACAATTGTGTCAATTTCTTCTTGAGATAATTGCGCTAATTTTAATTGTGCTTCTTTCGCTTTTGCAAGTAATTGCCGTGTTTCTTGAATGGATGCTAAATCTTTATATTCAATACTCACTAATTATTACCTCCTTCATTGACTAATGCTTCAATTAATTTGTCTTTTTCAGCATTTTTTATCTGTGATACTTCAATTCCTGAGAGCGGTTGTTTATATGCCAAAGCTCTTAGTTGAGTTACTTTCAATTCACTTAAGGATTCTTTAGTGAATGAATCGGCTTCACTTTGACTTGACTCTTCAGGTTGTTCTTCAGCTGAAAACAATTGAATTGAAGATCCTGTTTCGGTTTCCTCAATCATAGGCTTTTCTTCTATGACTGGTTCTTCTTGAGTTTCTTTAATGACTTCAGATTCCTTCGGTTTCTTTGTCTTTATGCTTTTTAATAACATGTTTTCAACTTGCTCATCTAATCTTGCAATGACATGGCTTGAAATCAAATTATTCGTCCCTTCCAATGCTCTAACACCTGCCTCAACTGCTGATTGAACTGCTGCAACATCTCCATATAATTCTACGGTTGTTAATCCGCCACGAATTCGTCGATTCCCTAATAGATTAACATCCGCAGATTTCAAAGCTGCATCACTTGCCACAATCGCTGAAAGCATTCCACTAACTTCAATTAAACCTAGTGCTCTTATGGCCACTTACTCATCCCCTTTAATATGCGAGTGGATTGTCTGCAACAGCTTGAACAGCTGCTGCAAATGCATCACATGCCGCAGTACAAGCTGATTGACTCCCTGTTAGTAATGCGCCACCAAAGTTCGTTTCAGTAGGTGGTTCATATAACACTTTCATCTCCACATCTGCTGCCTTTAACGCTGCATCCAAACCAATCATTGCTTCTAGCGGTGGAGCAATTAGGTAAGCTATCGCTTCACCTTCTCTTACACCAGCAACTTCGGATAGATAAGTCCCACTTCTAGATACGTTATGAGCGAAATAAATGATCGAATTGTCATCATTTGCACTATAGAAACTTGCGTCTCTTTCAATAACTTGCCTTGCTGCATCTAACCCACTACGCACTTCATCAGGCGAAGGTCCAGCAATAATTCCAATGACTTCTCCAGCTAATTTGGTATTCGCATTATCTGCTCCACCGTAAAAACTTTTTGCGTAGACAACATCGACAGATGATTTTTTAGTTGCTTCATCTAGGGCAACATAAGTCACATCATCTGAATCTGAGGTAATTATACCTAAGCTCTTTTGGTTACTTTTTAATTTTAAATGTTTTGCAAGACCCTCATCTACATTGGGAATAATCCTCACAGCTAAAACCTCTGCACCAAGACGTTCGTTTCTCATTCCTATTCCTCCTTAGAAACTCGTTTTAATTCGACACCGGATACTTTTGCATCGAGTATCTCCTTAATAACATCAGCAATATATGCTCCAGCTTCAACTGCCGAAGTTCCCTGACTATGAATATTTGATATAACTGTTCTTCGAGCTTCTGGCATTCCTACCGTTGGCTTATAGGCAATATATGCACTCATCGATTCAGCTGTTACTAGACCTGGTCGCTCACCGATTAATAGACATACAACTTTGGCACCCGTGATATCTCCAATTGGATCCATTGCTGGTACACGACAGTGTTTAACGAAGACAATATCTCCAAAGTCTAAGTTATATGTTTTTAATCCTTGACGAATTGCTGGGATAATATCTTTAATGTTGGCACCTATTGCGGCTGAACTTAAGCCATCTCCAACAACAATTGCTACGTCTGCACCGTTAGGAATTGTCTTTTTGATTGTTGCTTTCGCTTCATCAGAGAATTTTCTTCCTAAGTCAGGTCGAGTTACATACGTATCCTTGTCTCCACATAGTGTTTCGACCGCAGTTAAGTTCATCTCTTCAATTAATTCATCATCAACATAAGAGAACACGGCATCTTGCGCTGCTGCGTGATCCGCTCTAAATCTTAAGACAGGTTCAGTCTTATATCTCGTTCCTGAACGACCTAAGCCTAAACGAGCAGGTGTATTTTTCTTCAGTCGTAGGTAGCCTTCTTTATCATTTGGATTATCTACTAAGTATTGTTCACGAATGTTTACTTCTGTAATATCATCAATAAAACCGTCTTCTATCTCAACATTGTCCGGTGTCTTATTAGGCACTTTAATGTCATCAACATCGACAGGTGCTTCTTCTTTTACTTCGTCATGGCTACTAGAATTATGACTCGATGACTTTAAAACGGATTCATCGTCAACAATGTCTACTAATATTGAACGAATAAGTTCTTTTAATTCTACTTGTTCCACTCTTACACCCCTTCATTTATTTAGTAAGAAATACAGACGCATCTCCAGCTAAGTCAGTTAACTGGCCATTTTCACTGAATCCCATTTTTTCCAGCCACTCATCAAATTCTTTAATTGGACGTTTATTCAATAATTGACGAATTGTCGCTGTTTCTTGGAACCCTGTTGTTTGGTAGTTAAGCATAACGTCATCACCATTCGGGATACCCATAATAAAGTTAACACCCGCCACACCAAGTAGAACGGCAAGATTCTCCACATCATTTTGGTCTGCCTTCATATGGTTTGTATAACAAACGTCAACACCCATCGAAATGCCTGTCAGTTTACCCATAAAGTGATCTTCTAAACCAGCACGGATAACTTGTTTAGAGTCATATAAATACTCTGGTCCTATGAATCCAACCACTGTATTAACTAGGAATGGATCAAATTTCTTAGCAAAGCCATAACATCTTGCTTCCATCGTTACTTGGTCAATGTTGTGGTGAGCGTCAGATGATAACTCAGATCCTTGCCCTGTTTCAAAGTACATCACGTTTGGTCCAACTGCAGTCCCAGTTTTTAATGCCATATCACGCGCTTCGTCTAACATGTTCGCGTCAATACCGAAAGCCGTATTCGCTTTTTCAGATCCTGCAATTGATTGGAAGACAAGGCCTGTTGGCGCTCCTTCTTCCATTGCTTGCATTTGTGTTGCCACATGGGCAAGCACTACGTGCTGAGTTGGGATGTCCCACTCTTCAATGAAATCATTGAACTCATGTAAAATTCGCTTAACACTTTCAGTTCCATCGTTTACAGGGTTAAGACCAATCGTTGCATCCCCAATTCCCATAGATAATCCTTCCATGACCGAAGCCATAATGCCATCTATGTTATCAGTCGGGTGATTAGGTTGCAGTCTTGCTGAGAATGTTCCAGCTTTACCAATTGTCGTATTGGCAGTTTTTTCAACGATAATTTTTTGTGCTCCTGCAATTAAATCCATGTTCGTCATGATTTTCGCTACAGCTGCAACCATCTCAGATGTTAATCCATTAGAAATCCGGTGAATATCGAAGTTTGTTGTATCATTACTCAAGATCCATTCTCTTAACTCTGCGACTGTCCAGTTTTTGATTTTCTCGTATGTTCTTAAATTCACGCTATCAATAATAATACGAGTGACTTCATCTTTTTCATAAGGCACAGCAGGATTATTAAATATATCCGATAGCTTTAGATTCGCAACAACTGTCTTAGCTGCAACTCTTTCCTCTGCCGACTCAGCCGCTAATCCCGCAAGCTCATCGCCTGATTTTTCTTCGTTTGCTTTAGCCAGCGCTTCTAATACACTTTTGAACTCATAAACACGGCCAAACAATTTTGTTTTTAGTATCATTTGCTTTCCTCCAATATTAGTTAAACACTAAAGTTTTTATTACAACTGGTAAAGCTTGCCCATTCGATATCGGTTGACCAATATCGATATAATCCCCGTCATTAACGATAACACTGTCAATACAGATGAATTGATAACCCTTAGGTAATTTTGAGAATAAGTTATGTCCTAAAGCTTTTGCCATATCCTCTTTAATAATGATAATAATCGGATAGTCTTGTTGAATTAACTTCCCAACACCATCAACGATACTGTCTGCCAAACGTTGTATATAGGCGTAACTTGGATTCTTATCTCCTTCAAAAGAAATCGCAACTGTTTTCGTATCTTCTTCTACTTCAAACCACTGAATTTTTTGATCAATGACTTCTGAAAGATTCGCTTGCGACGTTTCTTCGGGTGATATCTTAACAACAGGTATATTCTTTAGGGGGAATAAATCCCCTTTGTACATTATGGTACTGCCACTCACACTTGTTGTATGTGATCCTGCACCGACAACAGTCGCTCGAATGGTTTCTGCACTTTCTAATACATTGAACTGATTGAATATCTTGGATTTCTTTATTCTTTGACCAAGAAGAATACCAACATCTCCAAACTGAAAAAGATTATCTTTCTTCTCACGATCAATGAAATCTGCTACCCCACCAGAAAATGATATGTAATCTGGAACTTGTAAGGTTTTCAATGATTTATTCGTCACTAATAAGTCGAAATATTTATTTTTTTCACCAATACCTGCTAAGTTCTCCAACACTTCAACGACAATATCAAACAGCTTATCTAATTCAGCGAGGTCTATTTTTTGACCCACTTTAAGCTGAATACCTTCTTTATTAATAATGTCGGTATACTTCGGTGAAATGTAGCCGATTACATTTTGCTTATCCACTTTAATTAAGCGACCGCCAATGTCAAAACATGCTGTATCAATGGTTACCCCATCATCAAAGACAACTAAGTTAGTTGTTCCTCCTCCGATGTCATAATTCATCGTGACGCACCGATTCTTCTCAGAGTAGCTATAAGCTCCTGATCCTTTACCAGCAATAATACTTTCTAAGTCAGGTCCTGCAGTTGCGACCACAAAGTCACCTGCATAACCACTTAGCACATCCGCGACGGCTCTTGAGTTTTCTTTTCGAACCGTCTCTCCTGTAATAATAATCGCACCCGTTTGAATTTCCTCTGACGTAATACCTGCTTTCTTGTATTGGTCAGAAACAAACTGTTGTATCTTATCCGCTTGAATTAAATTGTCATCACCAATAGGTGTAAAAATAATATCACTTTTATAGATAACTTCTTTATCTGTAATACTAATGCTTGGAACAGAAAATGATGATGACGTATTTTCAATAACAAGCTCAGATAAAATCATCTGTGTCGTCGATGTTCCAATATCAATTCCAACACTTAACAATTTTGCCATTTATATCACTCTTTTAACTTTGCTAGTTGTATTTTTAAAATTAATTCTTACAAATGTTCCTGGATTATTTGGCTCAAATACAATTAACCCATTCAACTTACTTTCGACAAAACTCGTCACAATCTGCAGTCCTAGATTATGTTTGAATACCTTCTTCTTATCGAAACCGATACCATTATCTGAGATGTTCATTCGAATTAGGCCATCCTCTTCAACAATCTTAATTCTAACTTCAAACTCTTTGGCGCTCGGATCAAGTCCCACAAAAGCATGTTCTAATGAATTCTGGACAATCTCATTAATGATTAAACCAACAGGCACTGCCAAATCAAAGTCTAGATCAATCGTTGCCTCAATCTCTTTAATAATTTGAACATACTTTTTAGAAGCAAAGGAATACAATAAATTACTTACAATAGAATTTATGACTTCTTTTAAATTGATCGTATCTACTTTTTTAGTAGATAATAGCTCATGTGTTGTTGCTATTGATAAGACTCTATTGATACTTTCATCTAATGCCTTCTGCGCTTCTTGTGAATCTGTTCTACGTGCTTGTAATCTTAATAGAGAAACAATTGTCTGAAGATTATTCTTCACCCGATGGTGAATCTCTTGAACGGTCACTAATTCTTTTTCAATAATCATTTCAGTTTCTTTTTGTTTTGTTTTATTGTTTAAGATTTGAACAAAATTTCCCATACCATCTTTATAAATCTTCTTAGATAAGTAAAACTTCCAGAAAACTACTTCACTCTGTTTAACTTCTCCATCTTCTAACTGTTTAATCTTGTTGAATCTAGAGAAATCTAAAGCCAAATTATCATAGTTTAAATCATGGATTGGATTCAAATAACCTATCTCTTTATAGAACTTTTGAGCTTCACGGTTATAATAAACTAACTTTCCTGTTGGATTGAATATCATGATGATTTCATCTAGTTCATCGAATATAGTATGACTAGTGACACGTTGAAGTGTTGTTAAATCAACTTGTTCGCGCTCTGTGTGTTTTGAATCCATCTCATCAAAGTACTCTTCTTCAAAGATAATAACCCCGAGAACTTTATCTTGATAATGAATCGGATAAGCAGTTTGCTTAATTGACACGCCTTCTTGAGACACTGCGAATAAATTCATCGATGGTTGACCAGTCAATAATGTTCTTATTGGACCTGGTTCATCTTTTCTTAAGGCAATTCGTCCTACAATCTTCTCTTTATAAATTGACTTACTTTGGAATGGTTTACGGTGCCAAACGACAATCGCTTCATTCGCAATCGGATTCCAGACATCAATAAAAACATCGTGTTTTTGATATTCTGGCCCTAATTCTAAGTTATTGGCATAATTGATTAAATACTCAATTTCATTGTTCGATAGAGCTGTATATTTACGTCCTAATCGTTGAATATCTTCCATAATTTGTCCTTGACTTGAGTACTTATTATTCATCAATTAGCACCAGTGTTTCAGCTATCTCCATCATTGACACACGTTTATTCATACTAATTTCACGTATCTTTTTATATGCTTCATCTTCAGATATATTCTCTAGATCCATCAGCTTACCTTTTGCTTTTTCAATGACTTTTCGTTCATTAAGCTTTGTATTCAGACGTTTAATTTCACCAGACATACGTTTGAATTCTTGACCTTTAGATAGAGATAACTCAACCATTGGAATCAAAGCTCTTTCGTGTAATGGTTTAATTAAATAGCCTAAAGCACCAAATTCTTTGGCCTTTTGGATGAATGCATCATCACTATAAGCTGTTAGTAATATAATGCCTGACGTTGTTCCTTCTGCCATAATCTTTTTTGATGCTGTTAACCCATCCAAAAGCGGCATTTTGATATCCATAATAATAAGATCTGGTTCCAATTCTTTACTCATTGCGATGGCTTCAAAACCATCCGTCGCTTCGCCAACTACTTCATAATTAGCTTGTTTCAACATTTCCTTTAAATCTAGTCTTAATAATGGTTCATCATCAACAATTAAAATCCGTTTCATTTTTTCACCTCTAAAAATATTAACTCACACTTATTGAATTTATGTTAAACTCTAACACATTTGCAAGCACTTTAGTTACTTCTTGAAACGCTTCTTTTACTGATGAGATGTCCCCACTAATAATTAACGATCCAGTAAATCGATCAACAAAGTCTATTTCTACATCAGCTGCTTTAACTGCCAGATCCACCGCTATAATTGCTGTTTCACTTGGTGTAATCGTCATAATGCCGATTGCTTTTTTATTAGATTGAGTCACACCAATTTTTACATAGACCTCATCATCTGGATTCGCAATAATATGAGCTAAAGTAATCTGCTTTCCAGGAACGTATTCTTGGATAACTCTTTCTATATCCATAAAATTTCTCCCTCCTTCAAAACAGATTAGTAACTACGTTCTAAGATACCCAGGACATCATTAACTGTTGGAACAATCGGGTTCGTATCAGTTGATTTATCTTTTAATGAGTCATTTGCGATTGCCTCTTTGTTAGCTTCAAATACATCTTTCTCAAGCCCGAACGCTTTAAAACTTAACGGAATATCTAAGCTTTTAAGTAACTTCGTAATCTCGTTGACTAAACTTCTCGTTCCAATGGTTGCACTCGTTGCAGTCAGACCTAGTAACTCTGCTATTTGACGATATCTTTCTGCTACATCTTTATTGAGTTTCATTGTTAAGCCACTATTATATTTAATCACTTCCGGTAATAAGATCCCGTTTAAGCGACCATGAGCAATATGGAATTTCGCACCCGCAGCATGAGCAATACCATGGTTTAACCCCAATGAAGCTTGATTGAATGCGAGTCCTGCCATACACGATGCGATATGCATCTTCTCGCGAGCTTCCATATCCGCTCCATCTACAAAAGCCCTAGATAGGTATTTGAATACATAAGCAATGGCTTTTTCAGCTAAGGCATCAGATATATCATTGGCCTTCACTGATACATACGCTTCAATCGCATGCGTGAGTACATCAATACCTGTATCCGCTGTCAATGTATTCGGAAGCCCTTTCAATAAACTCGAATCTAAAATAGCCTCACTTGGCAAGATCTCATCTGAGATCAATGGGTACTTAATACCTTTTTCAGCATCCGTTATAATTGAAAAGTTCGTCACTTCCGACCCTGTCCCACTCGTTGTCGGTATAACAATCAGTGGTATATCCGATATTCCTCCAGTCTCCTTACCGAAGTAGAGAATCCCTTTTGCTGCATCAATCGGTGAACCGCCACCTAATGCAATTAACTGCGTTGGTGAGAATTCTTTTGCGACTTGAATCCCCGCAATAATATTCTCAATCGTTGGATCGGGTATCACATCATTGAATAGTTCAATATCATTTGAGTCATTGATATGACTCTTAACCTTTACCATCAAGTCAGAAGTAGAAATAAAGTTATCCGTAATAATTAAAATTTTTTCATGATCAAAATGGCTCAATCTATCTAGACTATCATCGCCTATATAAATCTTCGTACCAAAATTTACCGAAATCATTTCATCCCCCTTTCTACAAAAAAAGGCCACAAGATAATAGGCATCTACATAGTAGATACATATATACTCATGGCCTCATTGCACTTGAATTTATTACACGTCGTTGTGTAAGTAACTGCTTACATAATACATTTAATCAAATTACTTGTCAATCATAATTTTACATCTTTTTTAAATCTTCTTTGCTTATTTCCGTATGGAAAACTTTTCCACTGCGCTCATAAAGGATATCTTTAACATTTTCTTCTGCGTTCACAAAGCGCGCTACAGCAAAGAAATAATCCGATAATCGATTCACAAATCTCACTGCTTCTGGATTCGTGTCATTCGACCACTGGAAACTAACAATTTCTCGCTCTGCTCTTCGAGCGACCGTGCGAGCAAAATGAAGATAACTTGCTAAGGTCGTCCCTCCTGGTAGAATAAAAGATTCAACAGTGGGTGCTTTGTCAGAATAGAAATCAATTCGTTCTTCCAACCACAACGTATTCTCTTTCGTCATTCGATACGTCGCATCAATCGCTGGGTTGGCTAAGTCATTCCCACAATCAAATAAATATTGTTGAATGGTATTTAATTCCTTTTGTAAGTCATTGAACTTACCAGACATACTTGCTGCAATACCAACAACACTATTCAATTCATCCACTGTACCGTAAGCAACTACACGCTTTGAATCTTTCGCAATTTGCGATCCACCAATGAGGCGTGTATACCCTTTATCACCTGTTCTCGTATAAATTTGCATGACTAATCCTCCATCTCTATGAATGCTAATATCTCGTTAGTCCCTCTTTGCTCAACTGAAGATACTTCGAATATCTTCTCAATACCTGCAAGTTTTAGATTATCCCGTACGAGCTTAAGTTGGTCTTGAGATGCTATATCTGTTTTTGTAATAATTCCAATACAAGGTTTGACAAAAATATGCGCAAATCCCGGAGAAAAAACTTGGCTAGTGTCGATACCACTTGAAATAAATGCAATGATATCCACTTCTGCAGATAAGTTTTGAATCGTACTATAAAAATGTCGATGTTGGATAAACTCACCCGGTGTGTCAATTATTTGCTCATGAAATTCGACCGCTTGAGTCTTATCATAAGTAAAATCATCATTATACAATGCTTGTTTCAATGTTGTCTTTCCAGCCCCAACAGGCCCGATAAACATCATTCTTCTTTTTTTAACATTTGACATATTTATTCACACTGCCTTCTAAGTCGTCGTAATTTTTGACACGGTAAAGCCAAGCTGACTACTCAAGTAATGATTAGCCGCTTCACAAGCATTGCGAACATTCGAAATATCTCCCAAAATAACGACAGATCCGCTAAACCGGTCAACAAAACCAATTTCTACATCTCCAGCTTTTTTAGCGATATCAACAGCAATAATTGCAGCTTCGCCAGGTGTTATAGTCATAATACCCATGGCACTGAATGGTTTATCCGTAAAACCTAATTTATCCAATACCCGCTTATCTGGATTAGCGATAACGTGTGACATCGTTACCTGTTTCCCTGGTACTGATTCATATATCTTTCGATCTAACTTTTCCAATTTGGCACCTCACTTTTTTATGAAAGCGCAACAACACACGTTCATATTATGTAATTAGTTTGACATTGTCAACGGTAAAATAAAGCAACAAAAAAATCCCACTGTCAAAATAACAGCAGGACACACACTTTATTTATATGTTAACAAAGAAATAGAAAACATAAATTAACCATGATATAGGCTGACAAACCTCCATCAGTTTTTAATTCCTCATCGAAAATCAGACACACTCTATATCATGAATCCATTCGATAGAGACTCCCATTTTGCTAAAAAATGAGCCTACTTTAGTTTCTATGCTTCTTTGCATAACTCACGGCACTACTTTACCTCGAAGCAGTCGCGTATCTAATTAGCAAACTAATATAAAGATCTGACTAAGTATAATGATATACTATTACAGTGGCGGGACCGTATTGGAATCAAACCAAATTTCCGAATATTAGTTTCACATGGTATTTCTATCACAGTTATAATAATATATATAATATTATAATGCAAGATTTTTCTAGGAGATGATTATATCGAACCCATAACATTCTTAATTACGGGTGACTTACACGGACAATTTAAGCAATATCAACCGCTCAAGAAACTAACCGATTCCATTAAACAAGCATCGGATAATCCCGTCTGGTCGATTGATATCGGTGACTTTACCCAAGGTAGTCTGCCAGCTTATTATTATAGTACCATTCAAAAATCACCGGATTTTTTTGCGCAAGCTCAAAACTTTTTGGATGTCGATTATCAATTATTGGGCAATCATGAATTCAATCACGGGCGAGAACATCTTGAACATATTATTAAAAAGCTGAACTCTAAAACGTTAAATGCCAATATTATTGACACTGAATCAAATGAACCATTCTTAGGGCAAGCTTACGATATTATTAAAGTAGATGACCTTTCAATTGGAATCATCGGCTTAACAACTGCCTTTATCCCCCATTGGGAACCAAAAGAAAATTATCATCATTTAACTTTTGTGGATCCCCTATTAGTACTGGAAAAGCATATCAAACAACTTAAAGATAAAGTTGATTATCTTATTGTGGCTTATCACGGCGGTGTAGAGGGGGATTTAGATACACTCGAATATAATGATATGACTCCCGGAGAAAATCAAGGTTTGGAAATACTCAAAAACTTTCCCGATGTAGACCTTTTAATAACCGGACATCAACACTTAACTTTGAATCAAAAACTTGGAGATACGTTATTAATCCAAACAGGAAGTCAAGGAAGCTATCTTTTCGAGATTACAATCCATAAAGATACAAACGGGCTACTTCAGACTGAGTGCACAATACATGAAGTGCCATTAATCCCTAAGACAGAAAAGCAATTGCCTTTCATAACACTTGAAAGTCAAAAAAGATTACAAGACTGGGCTACACAAGCGCTCACTCATATTCCAACAGTAAAAAATTTACCTCAAACGCATATAGAAGCAAGTTTATCCAACCACCTTTTCTATGAACTGCATAATCAAGTTCAACAACAAGTTGGCCAGGCTGATTTCTCTTTAACACCTGTACCCAATGATGCCTTTAACCACTTTGTGGGACGAATAACCAATGAGAGTCTGCTCAAGAGCTTTCCTTTTTACAATAAGATTGCGACACTCCTTATTACAGGGAATGAATTAATTGACATGATGGAATATAACTTGGCTGTCTTTAATATTGAAGACAACAACATTCACTTTAATTATGACTTCACAACGCCTTATAAGCATCATTATCACTTTTTTTCATTCAGTGGTTTTGAATGTGAAGCGGATTTATCCGCACCTGTTTACCAGCGCGTTCGCCGGGTTATTGATTCAAGTACACATGATTTACTTATCCCTGATAAAGAATATACACTCGCAGTCTCAATTTACCATGCTGTATCTGATCACGGTATCCCACACTTAAGTGAGGATAAAATCATACGAATCAGTGAACATGACAGCTTTTATTACATGCAAGAAAAGCTTCAAATGATGGACAAGAAAGCTTGGAACACATTGCAGACAAATTATACACATCTTAAATTTAAACAATAAAAATAACCGAATCAGTGAACAAAAATGTTCGCCGATTCGGTTATTTTATAGAATTTGCCACACAATCAACCAGATAATTTGGCTAATTAAGATCGATGCACCTGCTGTATCTCCATTAATCCCTTGGACTAATTTGTAGACACCTTTCCGGTATAATTCAATTAATAATATAGTTATAAGGTAGGTCATAACACCCTTCAAATCCCAAAAAAGATACGACCAACTGACGGCTAATAATTGAGTGATTAATATCCGATAAGTAGGTATACCGGTCAATATACTTCCTAAGCCATTCTTTGTCTTACTTTGGTAAGTAGACTGACGGAAGGTCATCGTCAGCGCACTTCTTGATATAATATAGAGAGTCAGAATCATGACAACTTCATTCATGACATCCCCTGTTGCTGCTAAGACTAGCCCCCCGTAAAAGACAACAATCAAATAATACATAATCAGTGCAACAACGCCGTTAGATCCTATTCTTGAGTCTTTCATAATTTCTAATTTCCGCTCTTTATCTCTGCCTGAGAATAGACCATCCGCCGCATCTGCTAGCGCATCATGATGAAACGCCCCCGTATAAATCACATCAAGTAACAACACAATCAGCCAAGCTTCTAATATCCCGACTCGTAAGCGCAGCAAGTAATAAGGAACGACAAATAGCAGTCCATATGCTAAGCCAAACACGCCCATAAAGGGAACCCCTTTTTTAAAGCTTTCGACCGGATCATCAATCCTATAATTGATGGGGATTCTTGTAAAGAATTGAAAGTAATTAATGATTGAACGAATCATGGCTTCAATTGCCTCGCAATACCTAACTCGACCATATATACATTGTCTGCATGTTTAGCAAAATGGCGATTAATAATTCCATAATAGTCCGCAAAGATTCTCCCCAATTTTGTTGGTGGTGTAATACTCCAGCCCACTTCGTTGGTTACAACAACAAACTTGGTCTCACTTTGTTTCATTGCGTTAATCAGCAGATTAGCTTTCCCCATCAGATATTCTTGCATATAATCTGTATCTTGTTTCGTGAACTCATTAATAAAAGCATCCACATCAAAGTCTTTAGGCAATTTCGCCAACTGATGCTTCGCAACGTAATAGCGTCCAATCTCATCAAAGAATAAGTTATTTACCCATAAAGTAACACAGTCCATTAAGATACTTTCATAGTCATTACTTTCTTTAATCATTTGGTCTAAATCTTTATATTCTTCAATCGTTACCCAGCTATCTGGTCGGTCAGATTGATGTTTTTCTATGCGACTTTCCATCTCACTATCTAGAAACTGGTTGGCTTGAGTCGCAATATAAGCCACCCTTTCATCTTGATAAGACTTTACAATACTTTCTGCATAGTTTGACTTGCCACTTTTAACTGGTCCTGATATCAGTGTTATATTACCCATGCGCTTTCCCTCCCATTTCACCTATCACGAAGACATGCTTAAACCGTTCATTGAACGAGTGTAATAGCTCCACTTTCCCAACCACTAAAACGGTCGTACTTGGCCCAGCAGACTGGGTGCAAAGTGACTCTAATTCTAAGTCATCACTTGGTGTAAAGCTTAACTCATTCATCTTGGCCACTTGTTCTGCTTCATTCCAGCTCCCCTTAGAACCGACTGGTACTATCTCAGAAACTAATTCACCCATTGACTGAATCCATCGAACATCATCATAAGACACAATCTCTTCACGATGCTCAATTAAGTCCGATCCGACATAAGGATAACCAATTTGATAAACAACATCCCTCGGCTTTACCCGCTTCCAAAGCAAGTCATCTTCTAATGCTTTCCCTATCAAAGTCACTCCGAGAGAAGTCATCGTCGTTTCCATATTCTCTTCGGTACTCCCGTTCATTTCTAAGTCAGAATAGCCAGCCTTCACTAACTCACTTCTGATTCCTTTTAACAACTGTTCACCCGTCGGCTTCATCTCATTACCGAATAAATTAACAATGACAAAAGGCTCCGCCCCAATCGATAATAATTCCAGAAGTGGTACTCTCACACACATCGCACTAGTCAGTTTTGGGTCAACTTCCAAGGTATCATTCACTTTATGACCAATCGATGCGGAAGTATCACAAGCAATAACTAACTGTTCTCTTCCAAGTGATTGAATGGTTAAATCACGATATTGCATTAAATCTTCCTTCCTCGAGATAATTTAACGATTTCATTAAGTATTTTATATTATCTGACTGAAAATAATTTAAGTCAAGCTAGATTGTAGGAGTCAAGACAATTCAACTATCTACCTTGCCTGCTCATCCCCCACCTCCACGACAACCCGCAATCCCATACAAAACAAAAAAGACGCATCCCTCAGGACACGCCTTAAAACTCTTATACCCATTTCAAACCCCACATCAATTCCCACCCTCTCCCACCAAAACAGTAGGTTTGCTTGACAGATTCAATCCTCCAGTCCAAGCTTATGAAAGTGAGAACGGTGCGGTACCATAGTGTAAAAGACGACTGGACGCACATGAAGTCGTAGGAGCAAAGCGACATACGAAATCAGTAGAACAGCGAGACGAAAGCTCAGTCACTTGGCGAAAGCCGAAGTGATTGAGCTGAAGTCGGTCTCACTATGGTCACCGAACCGTTCTCACTGTAATAAGCTGACTATCTAATGCCGATAATCACTCAACCCAACCTACGCAGCCACATACACATCCTCAACAGTACGACGCACATACCTCGCACCAACACCCTGCGCATACGTATCTCCGTTATCCCCCACGAAGATCTCCGCTCCAGCAATCACATCCAACACACCTTGCACCACCTGAGACGTCAACCCCTCCTGTGGATTACGCAACGTGATTTTCTTACTAGAACCCGCTGCATCTTTGAATAATAACTCTAAGTTATTTGTTTGTTCCATGTTTATTCCACCCCCTTTTCTCGATCATCAACACCCTTTAAGCAAAGGCATATGTCACAACAGCTTGAGTCGTACCAATCGGCTCATCAACTAAACTTTGCAAAGCCTGACGCACTGCCGACACATCATCTGCTGATGCATCTTCCGTTAGATCATTCAACGTCACAGTCGTCTTCTTCTCCGTCACCGGATCCACCGTCGTGAACTTTAAACTCGCAGATAAGAATTCCTTGTTCATAATCCCCCTCCTCCTTGTTTCGCTCTTGTAAGCTCAAACAACTTACACCCCTATAAACGAATTCAAACACAAAAGTGTCACCCCAAATAATAATATATCTTTCAACGGATCCAACTTCTCCTGAATCTGCTTCTTATACTTATTCATTGTCTTACGACTCACACCCAACTCATCCGCCATCTCCTGTCCTGTATAACCCCCTTGAACCAACAAGGCAAAAATCCGGCGCTCCTTATCTGACAAAACCTCACTTGCTCGTCCAATAAACTCTTGAACCTCTGGATTAATCCCAAACACCAAGTCACTATGGAGGAGCTCACTCAGTTCAGAGACATCTGAACCCACAACGTCCGCTTTCGGTTTCGACTTCTTCAACAAGTCAATTGTGTACCGGTACAAGCCTTGTTTCGCAAAGCCTAAGAACCGAACCACATCCTCCTTGTACGGATCCCCATCAAACTTATCCGCAATCGTCAACAACTTCAACCGCAACTCCTGGAGAAAATCATCATAATCCGCATTCACCCGACGGATGTTCAACCGACCCAAAGTCTTGAATAATAACGGCTCGAATTGCAATAATAATTGTTCTTCTTGATGTTTGTGTGAATCCATGTAAAACCCTCCTCTGTAAACTCTAAAGCAACTTCCGACACTTATAATTATAAGACCCTTATCGATAAAATGATATACCAATCGGTTCACATTTTGTATCAATCGGCGCTAACGAAATTGACATTGAGACAATAAAAAATGACCAACGTCAGACAGTTAGCCATTCTTAATAATTTAATTAAAATAAGTTCGGATTCGTAGAGCGTTGGAAGTTAAGGTCATGACGTTTTACACCGTCTAAGTCAGATACGCCTGCTTGAGTCCAATTCTCCATAATCTTTAAAGCATAAATAATCGGATTCACCTTATCGACAGAGCGGTCTAATGCAATTTGAATCACATCATCTGGTAATCGACCTCGGAAGTTCTTAATGGCATTCAGTTCATTCTCAGTGAATTCACCGGTAAACGTAATGGGTCTGGCTTGGACGTCATCCGTTAAGTTTAACTTCTCCCGAACGAGTTGCGTTAAGGCATCGACTGGATGATATGAATCGTGGGACGTATCGTTAGACGTATCGTTAGACGTATCGTGGGACGATTCTTCATTGTCATTATCATTCTCATTCTCATTTTCATTGTCATTATCAATCTCTTTATCATTGTCATTGTCATTGTCATTCATGAGATTCAAGATTCCCCTTTTAGCAAGATGGGTCTCGAAGATTCCCTTGACCGTCTTGTCATACTTGCGGCGTGATAATTCCCAGAACTCCAACATGTGTTGATATGTCGCAAGCATAAGGCTTGTATCTTGAACTTTGTCGAGATCTTTATTAAGACAGTCTGTTACGGGCTTACCACCTTTTAAGATACTGTAAGACAAAGAAGAAATCAGCGTTACCTCTTGAATATCATGATTGAAGATGATGTGCTTGTATTCATACATAAATTTATCGAGTAGCTCATTGACATACGAAAGTGCAAAGCCTGTTTCAAAGGCCATCACTTTCTTTGATAGCGTATAAATACCTGCTTGTGTAGCTTTTGGATTGGTCATGAGGTATAACATAAAGTACCGTTCTTTTGGAGAGTAATGATCCATCTTGAAGCTATCTTGCCAGAACGATATATTTACAACTCTAACTTTTGCCATATTTATAATCCCCTTTGGGTGTTTTATTTGGATAAATTCAACAAATTAATTCAACTTCATGCAACAATATCCCATCATATATTGACTGAATAAGTCTATAGATTTTCTTCTTCCTCATTGAGTGACATGACTAGGTTATTGGGAAAGAATATCTCAAAAAACGCTTGATCTGTTAAGTCTAATGTGTGATACATTAACTTTAATACTTGAAACGTTGGATAACGATGGCCGCGTGTAATGTTGGTAATGGTTGAGGGATGGACACCCGTCCTTCTCGCTAATTCGCGCTTGGACAAGCCGCACATCCTAATATGTTTATTCAATAACTTGACATTAATAGTTGTCATATTATTCTCCTTTTCCCAATATCTTTTTAGTTAAATATTTTCATATAAAAGACATATTTAACTTACTTAAAACATTAAACTAAATAAAAAACAAAGCAATATTTTTTGTGAAATTTACATAAACTTTACAATCCGATAATAATAAATTGAAATAATAATATGTAAAACCGAGCCGATGAATTGTCAAATAAATTGTAAAATTATTGCGATATGATTATGGTCAACTACCGTTAAGTAGGAGTTAATTGTATCTTATAAGCAACAAAAAATTACCATTTCGGTAACTCCGAAGTAAAGATAAGGTTTTCAGTATTCAAAAGTTTATGATTCTCAATATATCACTATATTTTATTATATTATTGTTCGTGAATTTTAAATATGTTAAAAAAAGGGTTTTATTGAACTAACATTAAATTACTTTATTAATAATTTTATATTTAATCATAAAAATTTTAATCAATATATTTTAATGTAAATTTAACGTAAATAGTTAAAATTTTAAGTAATAGAGGGTTTTGAGGTGGTATTGAAAAAGTCAATACCAATCGACGCTAATTTTGGGAGTAAAATTTATGATTTGATGGGAAATAAATCGAAGAAAAAAGTGTTATTTGAAGAAATATCCGTTTTTTTAGCAAAATATGGAGGCGGATATAATCTGCCATTTGTCTATAATCGAGTAAATAGCCCTTTTTACGGCAGCTGAATTAAATCCGATTCAATAGTCGACTTTGTTAACTGAGATGTTGTAATACACAAAAAAGAAGCAACTAGCGTCATTGCTAGTTGCTTCTCATCGAAGTGATATATAAAATCAAACATTTATCTATAAAACTTTAATACTAATTTCTTTAGTTCTCAAAGAATTCTTTTTAAACTTAAGGATCGCACTTTGTGACATAGTATGTTCTGTTTTAAACGCTTCTTTAACTGCTTTCTTATCTGATGAATTCATAGGTTTAATCTTAGTATTCGTTGTCAACACTGCCATGTCATCGCCTCCTATCTTTATTAGTCATTTAAGACTATCTAACTATATTGTACACTATCACAACTAAATTCAATAGTATTTTTCATTCTTCAAGTAAAAAGAACTACACTGCTAGTTAAAAAACCCACAATACTCAGATGGACGATTCCCAACGCCGTATCCATCCATGAAAAAAGTTATCTATTCGTTTCCAAAACAAATAGGATTGACAACCATTTCCCTGGTCATCAACCCCATTCACAAAGACTAAACTTTCAACTGTCTTTGCTTTAATTTATTCAATCTCCAATTCTAAAAACTCTCCACCAATGCCGTTAAGTAATCCTTCAATTCTTCCTTCAACTCCGGATGTTTTAATCCATACTCAATGTTCGCTTCCAACATACCTAACTTATTACCTACATCATATCGCTTACCTTTAAACTCTAAGGCAAACACACGTTGTGTTTTATTCAACGTATCAATCGCATCGGTTAATTGAATCTCACCACCACGTCCAGGTCCTTGTTTCTCAAGTATATCAAAGATTTCTGGCTTCAATAAGTAACGTCCTACAATTGCTAAGTTACTTGGCGCATCTTCTGGTTCAGGCTTCTCAACAAAGGAATTCACTGAATAGATTCCTTCAGATACTTCTTCAACAGGTTCAATAACTCCATACTTAGATGTATCTTCATGAGGTACTGGAATGACTGCTAATGTCGATGCTTTACGCTCATCGTAGTTATTCATTAATTGCTTTGTTAAAGGTACTTCATCTACCATGATGTCATCACCTAACATAACAACAAATGGCTCATTACCGACGAAGGTTTTCGCTTGTAATACTGCATCCCCTAATCCTTTAGGTCGCTTTTGACGGATAAAGTGTAAGCGAATTTCAGTTGTTTCTTCGACTAAAGCTAACAATTCATCTTTACCTGTTTGTTTTAAGTTATATTCCAATTCAAAGTTCGAATCAAAATGATCCTCAATTGGACGCTTTGCTTTACCTGTTACAACAATGATATCTTTGATACCTGAAGCAATGGCTTCTTCAACAATAAACTGAATCGTTGGCTTATCTACTATCGGTAACATCTCTTTAGCAATCGCCTTTGTTGCAGGTAAAAAACGTGTTCCCAGCCCTGCTGCTGGTATAACTGCCTTACGTACTTTCGACATGTATATCCTCCTGGAATCTTCTTTATTTCTCTATTGTAACTATACTCGTTATTGATACAATTTTAGTTATTGTTATAAACATCACGCGTATAAACTTTATTCTTCACATCTTGAATATCTTCTGATACACGGTTAGCCAAGATTACATCAGTAATTGCTTTGAATTCGCTTATGTCATTCACTATACGATAACTTTCAAAACGGTTCTCTTTAATCGTTGGTTCGTAAATAACAACTTCTACTCCTTCAGAACGAATCTCTTTCATTATATCGAAGATGGCTGCTTGACGGAAGTTATCTGAGTTTGTCTTCATTGCTAAACGGTGAATACCTACAACTTTAGGGTCATTCGCTAAGACTTGTTTAGAAATGAATCCTTTACGTGTGTCATTTGAATCAACAATCGCACGAATTAAGTTATTAGGAACATCCTTGTAGTTGGCAAGCATTTGTTTGGTATCTTTTGGTAAACAATAACCACCGTAACCAAATGATGGATTATTATAGTAATCTCCAATACGTGGGTCTAAACTTACACCATCGATAATTGACTTCGTATCTAATCCTTTAGTTTCAGCATATGTATCTAATTCGTTAAAGTACGATACACGTAAAGCTAAGTATGTATTAGAGAATAACTTAACAGCTTCAGCTTCTGTTGAATCCATTAATAAGACTTCAACATCTTCTTTTTTAGCACCTTCAAGCATTAAGTCCGCAAATTGTTGCCCACGTTCTGATTTATCTCCAACTATAATACGCGATGGATATAAATTATCATGTAAAGCTTGCCCTTCACGTAAAAATTCAGGTGAGAAGATGATATTTGATGTCTGATACTTTTCATTAATTCGACGTGTGTAACCCACTGGTATCGTCGATTTAATAATAATTGTTGCTTCTGGAGCATACTTTAATGCATCTTCTAATACACTCTCTAAAGCGACTGTATTAAAGTGATCTTTTTCGTCATCGTAATCCGTTGGTGCAGCCACAACTACAAATTCAGGTTTGTGACCATAACCATAGTCTCTATCCGTTGTTGCTTCTAAGTTTAATTCTTTCTCAGCTAAGAAGTGCTCAATTTCTCTATCAGCTATGGGTGACTTACCTTCATTAATCTGATCAACTTTTTCTTGGCTTAATTCTAATGCTCGCACATTGTTGTGTTGTGATAACAATACCGCATTTGATAAACCAACATATCCTAATCCTACAACAGTTATATTCATGACAATCTCCTTTTGTTTATATAAGCTCAAAATAGCTAAAAATTTAACATATCTTTAACATTATATCTAAATTTAATACTTTATACAAAGCAATGCTAATCATTAAATAAAAAAACTCAATAATCATTTTGTATGACTATTGAGCTAATTAAATCTTCTATTATTCGGCAAATAATTCTTGTACAACTTCATAACTTTCCAATGTCCCAATATCATAACGATATTCATCAAAGATATAACCATACACTTTCGCATGTTCTAATAGATATGGAATAAAGTTTCCATTCGCATCTGCATTATTACCTTCTTCGATGTAATCTGCAAGTAGACCAATATGTTCAGCTTTAATAATATAGAATGTTGGAACACTGTAAGGATAATTGACGGTGTTTGGCTTCTCTTCAAAACCAATGATCTCACCAAGCTCATTAATATCAGCTGTTCCACATCGGACTAATTGTTCTAAATTTTCTTCTTTGTATAAAGAAATGATATTCTCATCTTTTTCTTTATAGAATTCAACAAAGTCAGTTAATTCAAATCCAAATAAGTTATCACCAGCAACAACCATTAAGTCATCCTGTACAGCTTGTGTATCAATGACGTACTGAATATCCCCTAAAGCACCCAAACGAGTTTCATTGGATAATGTTCCATCATTAACGACTGTTAGTTTGATACGGTAATCAGCATTCTGTCTCCATTCTTCAAAGTGAGTCGAGAACTTATCGTTCGTTACAATAAAGACTTCATCGAGTTCTTCAACTTTATCCATCTTCTCAATGATATGATCTAAGATACTTTTATTACCAACCTTAAGTAGTGGTTTAGGTTGATTCTTAGTTAATGGATATAAGCGAGTGGCATATCCAGCTGCCAGTACAATTGCCTTCATTATTCAAACTCCTTTGGATCTACAAATCTTGCACCATCATCAGTCTTACAGAAATTCACTTCATATACATCTTTATATTCTGGATGTTTATTAGGATATACTTCATCTATACGAGCTTTAATCTGGTCTTTAAACTCTGGATTAACCAAACCAATAACAGCCCCACGGTAACCTGCCCCACTTGGTCGAGCACCGTATACACCTTCAGTTTCTTTCAGTATGTTATAGATGGTCTCCATCTCTGGAATCCCTGACTCTTGTTGGTAGAATGAACTGTGACCTGATTCAAACATTAATTGCCCAAAGGTTTCAATATCTCCATTCGCCCATGCTTCTGCCCCTTTTTCTACACGGTCTTGTTCAGTGTAGAAATGAGCAGCACGTTTTCTGAAGCGTTCTAGTAATTGACCTTTATTCTTTTCATAGACTTCTCTTGGAATGTCTCTGAGCATAACATCATCTAGTTTAGGTAGTGGCATTCCCTCTATCTCTTGAAGCATCCAACCCGCTACACGAACTTCATCAACACGGTTATTAAAGTCTGTTCCTATTAAATTCTTTGTGATACCGGAAAAAACTACTGTAACTTCAAACTCTGGGAATTCATTTCCTTTAGGTATCATCTCATGTTCCCATTTTTGGCAATCCATGACCATCAATTGATTATTCAGGCTTAACACATTAGCTGATTGGTCTAAAATACCATTCTTTAAACCAATAAACTCTGTTTCAACCCAATGGCTGTATTTAATAATGTCGTATTGTGTGAACTCTATTCCATTTACTTCACATAGAGCCATTAAGTAAGCGGTAGTAACAGCAGCAGATGGAACTCAATCCTCCAATTGGAAGATTCCCACTGACCATAGCATTCAGTCCACCTTTTAAGACATAATCTTGTTGAAGTGCTTGAACAGCACCGCGGATATAATTTCCCCAGAAACCAGGGATATATTCTAAATCATGTGTTAGATGGAAGTACTCTTTATCAGGAAAATCGATACTACGTATATTAATGTATCCGTCTTCGCGAGGAGCATAAACCATATACACACTCGCGTCTAAAGTCATACCAGTTACTTTGCGCCTTGACAATCAGAATGAGCACGACTGGGATATATTCTAAGCGAAGATTTAACTGGGTAGTGCTTAGATTTATTACTAAATTGTTTTTTATATGATTAATCATATAATCCAATAATAAATTTCTTAACATAATATTGTCATTTGTAGTTAATAATATATTGTGACGTTAATCCAGCTTAAGTTTTTTGCGTAAGAATATTTTTAATACCTAATCTAATCAGACAAGTAATAATAACGACAACACAGTAATATTTAAAGTAGAGAATTTATAATGATTAAACAGGTGTATAATGTCTAATTAACTTCCCAAATAAAATAATATGGATCATATCCTGATCCCTTTAAGATTATAAAATTATATAATATAAGTAAAATAAGTAAAACTATAAAATATAAAACTTTCTTCTCATTCCTTACCATCTTATTGAATATTTGCGGTATTAATAATAATGCGTACGGAGCGAAATATTCAGAAAATCTTTCAATCATTTGAACCTGTAAACCTAAGATATTAAAAAAAGCATAGAATGTGACTGCGTTAAACCAAATTCTTTCTTTAATATTATTAAAATTAATATTTTTTTCATAGATGATACTAAATATTAATAGTGTGCAAGGTATTAGTGCATTTGAAAATGAAAAACCCGTCATACCGTAAGAGGATTCATCATAAATTGTATAAAAATATTTTTGGAAAAAAGCAAGAATACTATTTAAATAAAGCATTACAATACTTGCACCAAAAAACATTACAATTAAATTTTTCAAACTAAATTTAAAGTTAAGTATAAAATAGAATGGAATCATAATAAACGCTGTTTTATGAAATAGCGAAGCTATTATAACAACCAGAATATATTTCATTATTTTTCGTTCGTATAAATACTTTGAACCTGAAAATATTATGGTTGCTGCTAATATTTGTCGTATTATATTAAATGAGGTATAAAAAGAACCTATTGTAGTAAACAATAAAATACTCAACCATAGGTAAGGTGAATCCTTAATAAATTGCTTGAAATGGCCAGATAAAATTATAAATGAAGTAACAATAAATAGATATAACGCATTATCGGTGAACAAACCAATAAATCTACTCAAAAATACAAATCCAAATTCTTGTGCTTGCCCTATTTTAAATGTTTCAAAAAAATCAAATTGATTATATAAATTAAATAAATAAGTATAGTTTTTATAATCGGTAGTAAAATCTCCTCTAAAAGCAGAGACAACAAATAACAATAAAAACATAAAAATGATACATAAATAAGTAATTGCTTGTTTTTTTTCGATATCCATATATTTTTTTTCATTAATTAAAGTAATATAAAAACCAAAAAAAATGATTGATATATTAACAAATATGTACATCACCATTAAATATAACATCCCTTCATTAACAACTTATTATATTAATTTAGAGTAAATCATTATTAGTCAATATTGAACATTTACACTATTGAAATTTAATATAATATTTAATGAGTAAATAACACTAAAGATATTTGAGAAACTCTACTCTAAGTTTGACTCTGTATTATTAACAAGTTTCAAAAAACATACAATTCTTTAGCGTATTTCTCTTTAAAATACATTGTATATTCATGTAAAATTATTGTTATTCTATTATATCTTCAGTCGGTAATTCCCATAATTGTCCTAATTCTTCGTTAATTTTATGAGGGGTAATCAATTGAAAACCACTAGAATTAGTAAATGTCATTTCTCCAAAATAAATTTTCCCATCTACATTGTATAAATCAACTCTTACATGCGGGAAACCTTCAGACAAAATGGTAGCAATTTCAATCATTTTGTCAAAATTCTTTGGTTTGGGTATTTGAGTTTCAGTATTTGTAAAATTACCTTGTTGGAAATCTTGAATATTCCACTCCATATCATAAATATTTCTATGATGACCTTCATGGGAACCATCGTCAAAAGTACAATAATACGGTTTACCAGCAAAACATAAAAATCTATAATCATTTAATTGATTATTACTATCATTTATAAATTTCTCAGCAATGATTTTAGGCTGTATATCGGAATAATGTAATTCAAATGACAATAAAGCATGATCTGACTTTAACCATCTGTTAAATTTAAATTTAAGTCCAATTTTTTTAACCTTTTTTTTGTCATGTACAATTACATTTGTAGCTGAAGCGTTTGTTGTTTTTAACACAAATTTATTAGGCAATTCATCAAATTCAATCTCTTCAAAATTATTCCAAACACCTAATAAATCAATTAAATATTCACTTCCAATTTTATTTTCAACCCATTCTCTAACTAAATACTTATCAGAGAGTCTTGTCTTAAGAGGGTTTTTATCAAATAATTTAGCCCATTGCATTTTTTCATTATAAGTTACTAAGTTTTCCCAATCTAAATTTTGTCCTGTTCTTTTTTTAAATATAGTAGCTATCTCTGCTTTTTGTTGATTAATATTATATTTTTTATATTCGGACATTGTTTTTTTATTCTTAAAATTCCTCAATCTATATAAGAACTCATATAATAAAGGAAAGTCAGTTTTTATTTTATTTTTCAATTTTTTCTCCTTTTATTCTCTTAATATAACTCAACCATTTTTCTATGGAGCAAACAACCAAATTCCATTTTAATTTCTAATCATATTTGATACTTCTATTATGATTTATATTCTGTAAAACATATTTTTCATTTTTTTATTAAATTAACAACTATTTCTTTATAAAATATGAAATTCACTAATAAGGAAATCGCTATAGATATCATTCCTAAAAGAGATGCATTAATTATCCATTCAAAATAAGTCGTAGAATCTTTAGGCAGCAGTGTACTAGTTATTATTATTAATATAAAAATAATAATATTTACACATATTTGTTTTATAAAAATACTAATTTTTCTTTTTGTTAAATTTTTTGATAAATATAATACTAAATAAATTGTTCTATATAAAGTGGCAATTAATGTTCCCAATGCTACCCCAATAAGGTCCATACGCCTGATTAAAATTAACGATATTACTATATTAATGCTCGCTTCTAAAAATGAACTTCTCTGAGTTTCTTTAAAATGTCCTCCCGCAAAAATCATAGCATTATAAGGTACTCTTAAGCAGAATATAGCATTTGATATGATTAGAATTGTAGAAAAAATTGGATTAATATAATTAACATCGTTAATACCAGCTGTATATAAACTTATAAATGAATTTATTAAAACAGATGTCATAGCAAAAATAATTGTAACAAGGGTATGAATTATCCACTCTATTCTTGTAAAATAATTGTTAACTTCAACTAAATCATTTTTTACAAGTAAATTACCAAAGAACGATTTAAATCCTACAGAAATAGTTGTGATTAATAACTTTAAACCATTAAAAATTGTAAAATAAACTGAATAAACTGAGACATTCTCAAGTGTAGAGAATAAAGTCAACAATATCGTATCTGTACTATTCATTACAGTATAGGCAATATGCTGTGCTGCTCCATTCCATTTTTGAGGCAACGAATTTTTAGTATCCTTTATATTAAAATCAATTACATAGTTTTTCTTCACATAAAAAAATAAATATAAAGGTTTTAGCATAAACAATAAACTAGTCAATAGTTTGACTAGCTGAATTGAAAATCCATTTACAATAAGTAAGGCTGTAATTATAATATTTATAGTTGTTGTAAAAACTGCTACTAATAAAGGTATATAATTTTTTTCATTAGCATTTAAAAATAGCTGGTTTACAATACCAAAGTAATATTGAGTAAATGAGCTAATCGACATTGCTATTATTAAAAAAACAGTGCCAAAATAATCATATGGACTGTCTACTAGAATAGGAAATAAAATCACTAAAAAACCAACATATGCAACGAGTATCAAAGCAATTCTATTGAAGAATTGCTTTGCAGAAGTCATTATAGAATTGATTTTTGAATAGTCATTTTCGTTTATGGGTCTGTACAGTGCGGACTCCACTACGGAACCTACACCCATTTCTAAAAAAATAATTATAGCTAAAAACTGGTTTACTGAAGCTACAAGTCCATTTGTTTCTGATCCATAATGCACTAATATCAAGCGTGGTAGAATAATACCTGATATTAAAACTACTATTTGATTCAGTAAAGATATTTTAGTATTTAATTTTAAGTTATTTACACTACTCATTTAATTTCGAATTCCTTTTCTATATGATTTATTTTAGCTTTATAAGATAACTTATGGTATTCTCATAATCTAAATTTTTCTTAGTACAGACCTAAATAATAATTAACTAAAAATTATTATTAGTTAATTATTATTTCCAATTAAATGTTTAATTTTTCTATAAATAAATCCTTTGTAAGATAGATAATACTTCCTAAATCTCTTTAATATTTTTTCATCAAACTCTGGATATTCCAAATTAAACTTCATATCATTAAATTGCTCTGTACTTTCACTAAACTCTACTCGATATTTTCTGTTTTTCCCACTATGGGTTCCAGTTCCATCTAAACCAATATTTTTTATAAATGAATTAACTGGATATATTGTATATTTATTATGAACAAACTGAGCATAATACCATCTTATTGCCCACGAATCTACCTTCCCATTCATCTGATCATCTAATAGATAGGTTAAATCCCTACCTCCCCTATTAAATTTATGCCTTTTAGCTCTGTCATGCTTAAATTCAGCATAATCTTTCACTTGCCAATCTACTAAGTCCCACTCATTTTTCCATGTTCCCCAGCCCCAGCTAGATCCTCGAGGGGTAATAAATATATCTTTTTGATAATCTTCTGGTATTTTTATCGGGATTGTATAACCGCTTATTGACCAAATATCATCCGATCTTTCATATTCGTTTAATGCTGCATTCATAAACGATAAAAATTTTGGATGTGAAATCAAATCATCCTCCATAACTATTGCTTTTTGATATTCATTTAATACTTGGGTCACACCAATAATAATTGATTTTGCTAAACCTTTATTCGTTTGTGATTCAGAGATTATCACTTTTTTAAAGACACTTAAATCCTTACCACTCTTAATATATGCTCTCGTTTTTTCTACATTATCTGAATTATCTTCTTCCTTTTTTCCATCTGAAAAAATATATAATACAGTTTCTTTTGCTAATGTATTTTTTGAAAGAGCTTCTATAGTTTTTTTTGTATGTTCTGGTCTATTATAAACAAATAAAACTACTGGTGCTAACATATATTTACCTTCTTTCATCATTATGGCTATTTATTAATTGTAATATTTTTCTCACAGTTATCTTAGGATTTTTGAACTCTATAAGATATTTTTTTGCTTTTTCAGCAAAAATATTTCTTTCTTCTTCAGTTTGATTATATATTTGCTCTATCTTATTACTGAGTGCTTTTACTGTATTATCATCTACAAAATGAATATATTTTTCATACTCTTCTGGGATTCCATCTAATTTATATGCAATCAAAGGATTACCGGTTAACATATATTCCATATTTTTAGAGGGAAATGAATATTTTGTATATTCTCCGATATTTTTTCTAGGATTTACTACTATGTTAGCTTCTTGTTGCATTTGTCGAGCTTCATTATTTGATAGTTGTCCATAATATTCTAAATTAGAGTGTTTTCTTGACAACTTCTCTATTTCTTTCTCAGCATCTCCACGTCCACAAATTTTTAAAACAACATCTTTTAAATCTAGTTGTAAAACTGCTTCAACTAAACTCAGTATCCCGTATTTTTCAGAAAGTGTACCTGTGTATACTATTTGAAATTTTCTATCTTTTATTTCTTCTTTATGTTTTTGTGTTTGATCACTAATATCACTTACTATTCCTTCTACTATAGTATATGGTTTGTTATGTGTATTCACGACCTCATTCATGTTTTCTGTAAGAAATACGAATGAATCTATCGAACTTAGCTTGCGTTCCAATATTTTTATATCTATTGATTTAAAAAATCTATAAAAGCTATTCCGATTTTTATTTAACATCATATATTGTGGTAAATCCGGTACGATGCAACAGATTTCAGTATCAGGATATTTTTTTTTGAAGTCATATGCTGCTGATACAAACGGTGTGTGTAGGGAATAAATCATCAATATTTTTTTTTCATCACTTTGTTCATTGGACAATTTATTATATACTTTTTTCTTTCTTGAGATATTTCTGAACCCCCATAAATTAATAAAGTCAACAATTGCTAAGGGATAATTTAAGAGTGTTTCCGACTTTTCTCCTTTGAAGTGAAAGTCTTTGTAGGTTTTTGGATAACTTCCAATAAATGGTGCTGAAATGACTTTAACATTCTGAACATTATTGTCATGTAATCCCTTTACAATATTTTTTTGAAAATTATTAGCTGCATACTGAACCGGACCATTTGATTTATTAAGGATTTCTTTTTCCATTTTTTCTGTAAATATTCCACTTAAAAAAGTTATTTCCATTTTTATTTTTCCTTTGTTTTATTCCAGACAATTCTGTTTATATAGTCAGTATATGAAATAATTATTCGTAATACTTTCTCAGATACATTCGGCATACTATAATCAGCAACTAATCTTAACGTATCTTCTTCTTGTGTATCTAACACTGTTAGCCCTTGAATTATTCTTTCTTTCTCAAGCCCAACCATCATTACTGCACCTTCCTCCATTGCTTCTGGACGCTCATGTGCTTCACGTAAGTTCAGTGCTTTAAACTTAAGGATTGAAGACTCTTCACTAATCGTACCACTATCACTTAGAACCGCTTTTGAGTTTACTTGTAAGTTGTTATAGTCAGTGAAGCCCATTGGTTTCATTAATTGAACTAACTCATTAAACTCAACACCTTTTTCCTCAATCATATTACGTGTTCTAGGGTGCGTACTAACGATGACTGGCATCTGATATACTTCTGCAATCTCGTTCAATGAATCAACTAAGTTCATGAAGTTACGTTCTGAGTTAATATTCTCGTCACGGTGAGCAGATACAACAAAGTATTGACCTTTTTCTAAGCCTAACTTTGTATAGCTTTCTGCATTCATTATATCATCCATCTTATTGTTTAATACTTCAAACATTGGACTTCCTGTTTTAACGATTTGATCTGCTGGTAAACCTTCTGCTAATAAGTACTCACGAGCAATATCAGAATATGTTAAGTTGATGTCTGCAGTATGGTCAACAATCTTACGGTTTGTTTCTTCTGGAACACGTTGATCGAAACAACGGTTTCCTGCTTCCATGTGGAAGATAGGTATTTGATGACGTTTCGCCGCAATCGCACATAGACAGCTATTTGTATCACCTAATACTAAGAATGAATCTGGGGCTTCCTCAGCTAGAATCGGATCGATATTCGCTAGGATTTGTCCAACCGTAGCCATTGGTGAGTTACCTGCTGCATTTAAGAAGTAGTCGGGTTTTCTTAAGCCAAAGTCTTCAAAGAACACTTCGTTTAATTCGTAATCATAGTTTTGGCCAGTATGTACTAGTATATGTTCAATCGCGTCAGATTCTTCTAATTTTTGAATAACCGCTGATAATCGAATAATTTCTGGTCGTGTTCCCACAACTGTCATAACTTTTAATTTTTTCATTTAATTAAACCTCCAAAAAGAATGTATCGGGATTATTAGGATCAAACATTTCATTCACCCACATAACGGTTACCATATCAGATTCACCATTATTAACTATAGAGTGTGTATAACCTGTTGGGATATCAACAACTTCTAACTTGTCACCTGACACTTCATATTCAATCACTTCATTTGAGAAGTAATCTCTAAAGCGAACCACACCTTGTCCTGATACAACTAAGAATTTTTCGTTCTTAGTATGATGCCAATGCTCACCTTTTGTAATCCCTGGTTTAGAAACATTAATTGATACTTGACCAGCATTGGGTGATTTAACAAATTCAGTAAAAGAACCACGTGGGTCTTCATGCATTACTAAAGGATAGCTAAATTGATCAGTAGGTAAAAAGTTTAAGTAAGTACTGTACAATTTACGTGTAAAATCATCATCTAGATTAGAAACAACACGTGTGTTGCGTGACTCTTTAAATTCTTTAAGTAGGTCAGCAATATGTCCTAGTGTTTCTTTATAAATCACTGGTACTTGATAATAATTACCATCTTTCGTTCCATTATCATTAAGTGCTCTTACAAATTCCTCTACTAAATCGTCTACATATACTAATGTTAATTTTACATTTGGATCATTAACTGTTATTTCTTCGTCCCTTGCAATCTTATGGCTAAATGTAGCAATCACAGTATTATAATTTGGTTTAGACCATTTTCCAAATAGGTTAGGCAAACGGTATACATAGGTTTCAACACCATTATCGGCTCCATATTGGAACACTAAGTCTTCCCCAGCTTTTTTACTTTTTCCGTAAGATGAATCATTAGCTGCTTGAGTTGATGAAGTGATTAATATTGGAGCTTTATTTCCAGCTTCAATTAATGCGTCTAATAAAGTCTGAGTAAAGTCTACATTCCCTTCATGGAATTCCTCCTCTTTTTCAGGACGGTTAACTCCAGCTAAGTGATAGATAAAGTCAGCTTGTTTTGCTAGTTCCTTTAGTTCATCAGTAGCTGTTTCACGCGTTACTTTAAGGATTTGGTAGTCATCGTTTTGCTCCAATGTTGCAACTAGGTTTTTTCCTACAAAACCGTTGGCTCCAGTTACGAGAATATTCATCTTAACCCTCCCAATTTGCAAGTTCAACTTGTACTTCGTCTAATTCTAATAATTTTTCTGCTAATTCATCTACCGTTAATTGTTCAGTGTTATCTGAGTTATACTCATCTAGTAATCCTGTTGGGTTACCTTCATCAAAGTACTTATCGTAGTTCAAATCACGTTTATCCGATGGTACACGGTAGAAGTCTCCCATATCGAATGCTCGTACTGCTTCTTCCTTTGTTAATAATGATTCATACATTTTTTCACCGTGACGGATACCAATTTCTTTAACTTCTGGTGTTACATTAAATATCTTACCGATTGCTTGGATAAGTGTATTAATTGTGCTTGCCGGAGCTTTTTGAACCATAATATCACCTTGCTCAGCATTGTTAAATGCGAATAATACCAAATCAACTGCTTCATCTAAACTCATCATAAAGCGAGTCATGTCACCAGCGGTTAATGTAAGAGGCTTGCCAGCTTTAATTTGTTCAATAAATAATGGTATAACACTACCACGAGATGCCATAACGTTTCCATAACGAGTCGCACTAATACGTGTTTTCTCTGGGTCGATGTTTCTTGCTTTCGCTACAATTACTTTTTCCATCATTGCCTTAGACGTTCCCATTGCATTGATTGGGTAAGCTGCCTTATCAGTTGATAGACATACAACATTACTAACTCCTGCTTCTATTGCAGCAGTTAATACATTATCTGTCCCGATTACATTCGTTTTAACAGCTTCCATAGGGAAGAATTCACATGATGGTACTTGTTTTAATGCTGCTGCGTGGAAGATATAATCTACATCACGGACGGCATCTTTGATGCTATTAATATCTCGGACATCACCAATATAGAATTTAATCTTGTCATTATTATATTTCTTTCGCATATCATCTTGTTTCTTTTCATCTCTAGAGAAAATACGTATTTCTTTAAAGTCTGAATCCAAAAAACGTTTTAATACTGCGTTACCAAATGATCCTGTACCACCTGTAATTAATAATATTTTATTTTCAAACATAAATTATCCTCTTTTCATTCTATTCATTATTATTTCAAAAGCAATTTTTGTTGTGTAATTTTCATTAAGATAATTTATAGCATTTCTACCGTATTTATCTCGTAAAGATTTATCCGTAAACTTTAATATTTTTTCATTAAAGCCTTCTACATCCGTACTTTCATTCCAAAAACCCATTTTATTTTCTTCAATAATCTTACCAATATCTGTATTTTTATCAGTTGCAGCAATTATAGGTAATGATGCTTGCATATACGATAGCAATCTTGAAGGGAAATTGGGTATTGTAAATTTATGATCCAAGAATATTAATCCAACATCCGCAGAGTTTGCTAGAGTATCATATTCTTCTTTAGGAAGTGCATTCATTAATTTTGAATTTTGCGGCTTATAGATATCAAAATAATTCTTTAACTTTTTAAATTCTGTCCCCGAACCTACTATCAATATGAATGTTTCAGTGTTCTGTTCGTTCTTTTTTAAACATTCGATTAAGAACTCAATTCCTTGTGGCTTTCCAAGGTTACCACCATAAATATATAATATTTTATTAGTTGGAATATTATATTTTTTTCGTAACCTGGTTTTTTCTTCTATAGATATATTTATGTCTATAGGTGTAATGGTATTCGGACAAACCTCAATAGTCGAAGGGTCTATTTCAGGATTATTACTGAGTATATAATCACTATTTGCTGGTGACATCGTTCCTATATAATCAGATATCTCATATAATTTTTTTTCTTTTTTCTTAAAAAAAGAATGTATCAAGCTATTTTCTTTAAACATATTTAAATCCACAGCATTCTGTGGAAATATGTCTTTTAATAGTAAATACGAAGTGGCATTATCTCTTTTTTTAATATATGTTACAACTTTTTCAAAGGTAATAGGTGGCGTTGAGTACAAGACGAGATCAAACTTCACATTAGCTAAATTATGTTTTATTGCTTTTAGAAAGTTATATTCTATTAAAAGTGTTGATAGTCCTTTTTCAATAATGTTCGTATTTTTAATATTCCCTGTTTTTACTTTCAGTATATGAATCCCTGATTGGTTTTCTAATGTCGTCGATTGATTCAAACGTCTTTCTCTTGACGAAACAACATATACATCATGGCCATTATCACGCATTTCTCTCATCAAATCTGTGTAAATTCCTGGCATATCAATATTCTCAAGTCTTCCTAGCGATATGAACAAAACTTTCACTAGTTAACACCTCGACTATCATTTTTTTTCTGAATTTTCACTTCATTGAACTTCATCATAAATACATTTTGTTCATACTCAAACATTTTTTCATTTTTAGCCTTCTTCAAATTACTAATTATTTGTTTCGGTATGTTAATTCCCACCTCATACGCATGGGGGTAGCCTCCACCAAAACGCGGATTAACTTCTGATATATAAAACTCTCCATTTTTTTCAAAAACATCAATATCAATAATACCTTCGAAACCTGCTTTTTTCACAAAGTTAAAGATAATGTTAAATAGTTTCTTATTTCTTACAGAGACGGATTTATCAGTTTCTCCTGCTCTCATTGCTAATTTTTCTTTAATAAAAATGCTCACTGGTTCCTGAGAAATCAGATCAATATATACATCAATCCCATATTCTTTCTCATCCATTAATTCTTGAATCAGTAAGTCATCATATCTACTAAATAAGTCTTCAAGCTGTTCCATTGATGTAACTTTATTAATATTTATACTGGCACTTCCTGTAATAGGCTTCACAAAAACCGGAAAATCTATCGCTCCTACTTCATAGTCTACTTTGAACGAATCAAATTCTTTATAACTTTTTACAGCGTTAAAGCCTAATTTCGTTACAAATTTACTAAACTCAAATTTATCAAAAGATAAACTAACTATATCTGCATCAGATATTATAGGTGTTGTACCTATTTCTTTGAATTTGTCATAGTTTTCAGATAATAAAGTCAATTCAGGATCTATTAACGATAAGACACCCGTAATATTATTTTCTTTACAAATCTTTAAAATTTCTTTTATATACCCTGGCTCCGTAATCCGTGGCACTAAAAAATACTCATCTGCTTCATATAATGCAGGAGCAAGTGGACTACAATCAGTCACAAAAACTTTTCCTTGAGTGCCTAACTCTTTTTTAAAGTATTGAACAATTTTGTTTCTCGTTCCTACACTTAATATTAATATATTCATGTTTGCTCCTTTATTAAATAAATTTCTCCATTATTAATAAATCATAATATTTTCCTTCGATAAATCTTTCTTCCGTTAACTTCCCACAAACTTGGAAACCATAATTTTCCCACATCAGTTTTGCTTTTACATTTGTATCTACAACATTTAAGTTGATTTTTCTTAGATTTAAATAGTCCTTTAAATACTTCTCTAATAACATATAAGCTTCTTTAGAGTAACCTTTTCTATGCTCATTTTTATTACCAATATATAACCCTACCTCAGCGGTTCTATGAATCCAATTTATTCCATACAGCCCAATCATTCCAATTGGTTCATCCTTTGATTTTGTACAAATTATATATCGTTTATTATTTCCGGTAAGATCCATCATATTATCTAACCAGTTGGCCTGCTGATCTATGGAGATAGGCATAAATCCTCCTCCAAGAAACTTATAAGTTTCTTCATCATTTTTCCAATCATTCAAATGCTTCAAATCATTCCTAATGATAGGTCTTAAATAGATAAATTCTCCATTAATCATAAGTTTCTCCTAACTATTTATCATAATCCATGTATATATCTTCTGATTTGAACAACTTCAAAATTGTTTTAATTATTATTTTGATATCAAGTAAAAATGTGAATGTATTAATATATTTTACATCCCATTCTATTCTCTTTTCCCAACTCACTGAATTTCTAACTGTAATTTGCGCTAAGCCTGTTACCCCCGGTAACATTTTAAACCTTGATTGAGTCCATTTAGGGTAGTTTTCAAATCCTTTATAAGGATGATAAGTTACGGGTGGACGCGGACCAACTAAGCTCATATCGCCTTTTATCACATTAAATAATTGTGGTAATTCGTCCAAACTAGTGTTTCTTAAGAAACTACCTACTTTTGTAATTCTTGAGTCTGACTTGCTTTTTATACTTAGTCCATCTCCCAATTTTTCGGCATTAGTTACCATCGTCCTAAACTTAATAATTTCAAACGTAACTCCATCTTTTCCTATTCTATCCTGTTTAAAAAAAATAGGTCCGCTCGAATCTATTTTGATCATGATGGCAATAATTAAAAGTAATGGTGATAATAAAACTATCCCAAAAAAACTTCCAAGAAAGTCCAGTGTTTTTTTTAAAAATAAATTCATTTCTTTCATCCTTAGCTCCACATCAATTTAATAATCTCAATTACTCTATCTTGTTCTTCCTCAGTCATCTTAGTATCACTTGGAAGACATAGACCCTTTTCAAAGTAAGATTCAGATACTTCGCCACCAATAACATCATATTGCTCAAATACTGGTTGCATATGCATTGGCTTCCATATTGGTCGTGATTCAATATTCTCTTTGTTTAAGGCATCCATAATCATAGTAGGTGTAATTGTATTTGATTCTAAAATAATCGCACTTAACCAATAGTTAGCTCGTTCATTTTCTGTTTCTTTAATGAATGTTATCTCTTCAATATCCTTGAAGGCTTCTACATAGCGATTGAAGATTTGACGTTTCTTCTCGACTCTATCTTCCAGTACCATTAATTGACCTCGTCCAATACCAGCAAGTACATTACTTAGTCGATAGTTATATCCAATGTCCTCATGTTGGTAATGTACAGCTTGCTCACGAGCTTGAGTTGCCCAGAATCGAGCTTTTTCTATACCTTCTTTGTTGTCAGAAACTAACATCCCTCCACCTGAAGTTGTAATTATCTTATTCCCATTAAATGAATAGATTCCATAATCGCCATATGTTCCTGTCCATTGATCTTTGTAGATAGTTCCTAGACTTTCAGCAGCATCTTCAATTAAGGGAACATTATGTTCTTCACAAATTGCTTTAATCTCATCAATACGTGCTGATAATCCGTAGAGGTGAACTACAATCACAGCTTTAGGTTTGTATTTCTTAAACGCTTCGCGTAACTTTTCTGGATCCATATTCCAATCCCCTGGTGCCGAGTCAATAAAGACTGGTTTAGCGTGTTGGTAAATAATTGGATTGACGGTAGCTGAGAACGTTAATGATTGAACGAATACAATATCATCCTTTTCTACGCCTACTGCTTTTAGTGCTAGATGTATTGCTGCAGTACCTGATGACAAGGCAGCTGCATGTTTACTTCCTACCATATCAACTAACTCTTCTTCAAAAGAATCAACGTTTTTCCCAAGTGGGGCAATCCAATTTGTATCGAAAGCTTCTTTAATAAAGCCTTTTTCATACCCTTGTTCACTCATGTGAGGTGATGCTAATAAGATTCTATCCATAATTTTATCCTCCTAAAACTATTTTAAAATAAACCAAACCACTTCTTATGAGGTTTTTCTGGCTCTATCGGTTTCCTTTTTTTCACTGGATCTCCGTTAAAGATATCTCGTGCGTTGTCTTTAATGTATTGGACAGCTTCTTGTCCGTATTCTTTCTCTAACCGCTTAAAGGCAACTTGCACATTCATCGGTCTGTGCTTCATATGATGGACATCAGAAGCTAATATGTGAGCTAGATTATGTTGAATCATTTGTTGACTGTTCGCGACCAGTGTCTCACCATAGTAACCTGAATAACTTGATGTTGTAATTTGCGATAAACACCCCATCTGGACTAGTTCATACAACAGATGTAGATTACTGGATAACTCATGGTTTCTTTCAGGGTGCGCAATCACAGGGGTAATACCGTCATCGATTAATTCTTGTAAGACTTGCTTGGCATTGGAAGGTACTCTGTCTGAAGGAAACTCAATCAGATAATACTTTCCAGCTGCATCTAGCGATAATAATTCCCCATTATACAAATCATCCAGGAACTTGTCGGTTAGACGAATTTCCTGGGAAGCATAGACTTTTAGATTCACGTTAGCTTGGTTATATGCTTCTTGAAGAGCATTCGCTGCTCCAAGTACATCTGTCTTATAATTAATATACTTACCATTACGGTGATGAGGGGTTAGAACCATATGTTCCACACCTTCATCAACCGCTTGCCTGGCTAGTTCAATGGATTGTTCGATGGTTTGAGCCCCATCATCCACACCAGGAATCAGATGAGAATGTAAGTCGATGATCATGCTTCTTCGTCCTCTAAACCATAGGCATAGTAGCCATAACCTTTACCATCTTCAAACGGAACATTATTCAAGATAACCCCAAGTATATTCGCATTCACATTCTCTAAAGCTTGTTTCGCTTCTCTGACTTGATCCTTACGTGCGTAATCTTGACGTACGACCATAATCACACCATCTACACGTGACGAAATAATTTGTGCATCTGTAACAGAGTTGACTGGAGGCGTATCATAAATGACCATATCAAAGTTCTCACCCAATTCTTCCATTAATGCCGACATCTGCGGTGACGCAATCAACTCCGCTGGGTTGGGCGGAATCGGTCCTGATGGTAAGAAGTACAATCCTAACTCTTTAGACTTTTGAACCACTTGATTAAACTTTAATTCTTGATTCGCTAGTAAAGTCGTTAAGCCTTGCTCATTATTCAACTTGAATGTTCTATGAACCGTCGGTTTACGTAAGTCACTATCTACAATCAAGACATTACGACCCGTTTGTCCCATCGTATAACCTAAGTTGGCAGATGTTGTTGACTTCCCTTCCATCGGCATACTTGACGTAATCGCAATTGACTTGACTTGGTTACCGACTTGAGCAAATTCTAAGTTCGTCCGAAGGGTACGGTATTGTTCTGAGATGATTGACTTAGGTTCATAATACGTCACTAAAGGAGCGCCTAAACGTTGCTCTTTTTCACTTCTTTTATACTTATTTTTTCCGAGTCCGAACATGTTACACTCTCCTTCTGCTTTGTCTGTCAGTTGTTTCAATACGGTAACGGTTGTCTTTTACTTGTTTTGGCGTCAATTCATTAATCTCTGCTAAGCGGATCAAGCCCATATTCGTTAAGTCGTCCACGGATTTAACTCGATTATCCATTAATTCTCTAATTAATGCGATACCTACCATGACAATAAACCCTAACATTCCTCCAATTAATCCATACATTATGATACTTGGTGATGTAGGATTTGGATTATATGAAGCTGATGACATCACATAGACCCCTGAGACATCGTCTGTGTAGACTTCTCTCAGTGCGTTTTCAAATTCAGTCACTAAGTTGTTCACGACATTTTGTGCATCAGTTGGTGACCCTAGTGTAGCCGTGATATAGAATGCTTGTGAGTTTTGCGATTGTTCCACACTAATCGCATCACGTAATTCACCAGTAGTGAATACATTACCAAGGTTATCATTGACTGCTTCTAATACTGCTTGACCTTGAATAATATCACGGTACGTATTCACTAAGTAGACATTCGATTGAATCTCACTGTATTGTATCGCTGTATCTTGGCCTGAACTTTGGTTCACGATTAATTGAGCTTGTGATTGGTACTCACGGTCAACAAACAACATCATAAAGACAATTGCTAAGGCTGCCCCAATCACTGTCATTCCAACTATACGCACAAAGTACTTACGAAAAAGATTCCATAAATCTAATAAACTAATTTCTTGTTCCATATATCCTCCACTAACCTCTTTTTTATTCAGCACTATTATTCGCAAATTCAATAATAGCCTGTTTTAATTGTCTTGAATCCAATTCATGTAGACTTTCAACAAATTCGATTGTTTCACTCATTGATGTATCAACCACTTTACCGATAAAGATATTCTCATCAATTTGGTCTTCTACCATTTCGCCTGATGTTAGTAATTCTTCATATAACTTCTCACCAGGTCTAATACCTGATTCTACTATTGGTATCTGTGACTCCGTATGCCCACTTAGTAGAATTAACTTACGTGCTAAATCCACTATCTTCACGGGCTCACCCATATTCAAGATGAATACTTCTCCACCTTCTGCATGCGCACCAGCAAAGACTACTAATCGGCTTGCTTCTGGTATCGTCATAAAGTAACGAGTCATTCTAAAGTCTGTCACTGTTACGGGTCCACCTGCCGCAATTTGCTTTTCAAATAGCGGGATCACACTTCCTCGACTTCCTAGTACGTTACCAAAACGAACAGCACAGAAGATGGATTCACTTTGTTTGTTCATGCCTGTTACGATTAATTCAGCAACACGTTTTGTTGCTCCCATCACATTGGGTGGGCGAACTGCCTTGTCAGTTGATATCATCACCATCTTACCGACTTTAGCTTGATCAACTGCTCGGGCTACATTGTAAGACCCTAGAATATTATTCTTTAAGGCTTCTTCTGGATTCCATTCCATTAAAGGAACATGCTTATGAGCTGCAGCGTGATAGACAATATCCACTTCTTCTTCTTTGAATAGTTGAAGGATGCGTTCATAATCTTGAACATCCGCAATCACAGGAACGAATTCAGTCATTGTATCTAATTGTTGAAGTTCTTGATAGATTAAATAGATTGAGTTCTCACCATGTCCGATGAGTAGGACACGCTTTGGATTAAAGCGACTAATTTGACGAGTAATTTCTGACCCGATTGATCCACCGGCTCCGGTGATCGCAATGGTCTTACCTTCTATCTCACTTCTTAATCGATCTTCGTTGAGTTGGATTTCTTGACGACCTAGCAGGTCTCCAATCTCAACTTTCTTAGTTCCTTGATCAACTTGGTAGACTCCAGTAATCACATCTTCAACTTTGGGCATCTTAAACGGCTTAATGTCATATTTGTTTAATTCAGTAATAATACGCTCATAATCTTGAGGCGTTAAACTTGGTATCGCAATGATTGCTTTTTCAATATCATAGCGTTCTGACAGTTCTTTCAGACTTGATAAGTCTCCAGCTACCTTTATCCCTGAGATATTTTTTCCACGCTTTTTCGTGTCTTCATCTAGAATCGCAACCACTTCGATATCCTCGGGGTGACGCTTATGATTCTCAACAAAGAGCGAGCCGCCGTCCCCTGCACCCACCACAATCACTTGTTTGATTGTGTCGCCATTCTTGGTTCTTCGACGGTCTTTAAGCAGATAGATATTCTGCCATAATACTCTTAGGCCTACTGCTGCAAGCCCTGCCAGTATCCCTGCAAGCACCATATAACGAAGGGCAATAATAAAGTCAAAAAAAATAGTGATTAACCCACTTAATGACCCACTTAATAAGAATGATAGAAATAATGAGAATAAGTCCCGCATTCCACTATATCGGTTGATTCGTGTATTCAAATTAAATACCCGACTCACAACGATATTAATGAGGAACGCAATCATGGTAAACATAAAGTAGCCTTCAATCCGAGGATTAATCATCCCTGTATAGAAGATATAAGCTGCTGCCGATCCGATACAGAAGCATAAGAAGTCCGACAATACCCATACTGCTGATTTTTGAAAATTATTTAAATTTTCTATCCACTTTACAAAACGAGTGGATAAACTTCGATTTTCCACGCAAGTCACCAACTTTATAATTTATTTTAATTTACTTAATAAGTTTAACATAATATTAAGATATTTTGATGTTGAAATGAGCTTTTATCCTTACAGCTTTATTACAAGAAAATCTTGTCTTGTCTAGTCAACATCTATTCATACCGTCAATAATCTATTATTCATGAGATTATTCTCATTATACTGAGTATTTGAAATAAGATAAAGGGTGAATAGTCATATATTAGTCATTGAAAACGTTTATATCGTTGCAAATTTACAATTCATGTTTAATATATGAATTTTTTTCATTCTACATCTGAAAATATTAATATAATTTCGATTATACCCCAATTTCTTCACAATTTATTCAAATCCTCCAAAATTTACATAAACTTTACATAGCACTTTCTATCATGCGTATTTTTTGGAGTGACAAAAAAGCAGGAACTCTTTAAGTGAGCTCCTGCTTTTGCAATAAGTTGTATCTCTTTAAAATTATTGGGCAAATTAATTATGTAATAGCCCCTTTAGTTCGGCTAACGAATCGCTATTAATCTGGTCATAATAGATGCCATCAATCATTTCGCCAGCACCTTCTAATTGGTATTCTTGGATACTCATGTCAGCATTATACAACTGGAATAGCTCGAAGAGTTGTGGCAACGTTAAGTTGGTCTCGATATTGTTCGATAAGGCAGAGAACATTGGGATAAAGTTCATAATTGACTCAACCGATGCTACTTTTTGAATAATTGCTTGAACGATTTCACGTTGGCGCTCTTGTCTCGCATAGTCTCCGCCAGATGTATAACGTTCTCTAGCATACGCTAATGCCATCTCACTATCTAACTCAACTGGCACCCCAGCAGTAAACGAATAGCCGCCAATAGAGAATGATGTAGGTGGTGTCACTTCAATGATTCCAACCGCATCTATAATTTCTTTTAGCCCACCCATATTCACCACAACGTAATCGTTAATCTCTGTCTCTAAGAAACTATTAACAGTGTCTAGACTTAATTCCAATCCTCCGAATGCATAGGCATGATTAATTTTATCCATTCCGTAGCCTTCGATTTCAACATAAGCATCGCGGGGTATACTTGCTAATACGCCTTGATTCGTCTCTGTATTTATATCCAATACCATCAACGTATCTGAACGCCCTTGGTCTACTCGATCTAAATCTCCCGTATCAACACCAAGAAACAAGAAGGATAGATGTCCTGAGTCTGACTCCTCAACGTCTTCTGCCTCAACAAACACACTCGGAGTCAACGTGAATGCGATTGTAAAAAATATAACTAAAAAGTTCTGTGTAAATTTTTTCATTTCTTTTTCTCCTCTATGGATAGTTTATCCATGGTAAATTCAATTTTAATTCTATTATACTTAAAACATATATTTAATAAAGGTAATAAACCGACATATGTATTAATTTTTCAATTCGATAATTTCCCTTTATTTTTAGGTTATAGGTAATTTTTATATATATTAATTATATCATATAATTTTGTCTCTAGACTTTACAGTCTCGTGTTTAAATTCACCTTTATGCGAATACTCTGATTATACTGAGTATTTTGGACAATATAAAGGGTAAACTTCATATATTAATCTGTGAAACCTTTTATATTAGTGTAGTTTTACAATTTCTTCACACTTAGTCTAGTATATACCTTTAATAATGCTTTATGTGCTTGAACATTTCTTTCACTGAAACAACCTTTACACTATAAAGAATCGCACGGATTCTTTAACAAACAACACTCAAGTAAAAAAATGCCGACACATTTGTAGAGACCCCCTAAATCCATGTCCGGATTTAGGGGGTCTCTACATTTTCGGATGACTTTTGCTTTATCTCGACAACTTCATAAAGCTCTTTGGAACAGGCGAACTATAACGAACTAAATTACCTGTTGTTGGGTGCGTAAATGCAATGGTTGTTGCGTGCAGTCCAAGCCTCTTTAATGGATTCGTTCTTGCACCGTATTTTTTATCACCGGCAACTGGGTGTCCTATCTCTTCCATATGAACACGGATTTGATTTTTGCGTCCAGTTTCGAGTTCAACTTCAAGCAGTGTATAGTTGGCACTGTTTTGTTTTTTTATGTAGTGGGTAATCGCGTGCTTACCACCGTTATCGTAATCATTTGAGTAGACTTTCATTGTTTTACTTTCAGTCAACCACGATTCGATCCGGCCTTTGGGTTTGCGGACTACACCTTCAACGAGCGCTGTATATGTCCGCTCTTTAACAATTGAATGCCAGTTTTCTTGTAACTTTTCTTTGACTTGTTCGGTTTTGGCGTAGATCATGACGCCGGATGTGTCGCGATCAAGGCGGTGCACAACGAAGATGCGGTTTCGGCGGTTACCTTCTTGCACGTATTTTGTGACTTGGCGGTAGGCTGTGTCTTGTGTTCGGTCTTGTCCAGCGACTGAGAGAATCCCTACATCTTTATGGATGACTATAATATCATCGTCTTCATGTAAGATTTTCACGCCTTCAAGCGCTGCGGTCTTTTTCGCGCCTTCATTAGATAGAACGCCGACTTTTTGCCCTTTTTTCAAGGGATGATTAAATTGTGTGACTGCTTTTCCATCGACAAAGAACTGCTCGCGCGCTAGCATGGATTTAACATTGTTACGGCTTTTGGGTGCTAATTCGTCGATCATAAATTTGAGTAATTCGGTTGCTTCTTCGGTTGTGTAATAGGTCATATGTTTGTTCATTCAACTCACCTCTTCTTTAACTTATTGTTGATAATAGTATAGCAGAAATTATCTCGTAAGTTTGGTATAATCACCCTACAAGATGAAAGGTAGGCAAATTATGAATAACAATGATCGATTAACACGCTTGCGCTATGCGCTGGATATTAAAGACGACGACATGTTAACCATCTTCTCTTTGGGTGGTTTAACGGTGAGTAAAGATGAATTACTCGAGTTTTTAGACAAGTTACCAAAAGATGATAAGCTGGCTGACAATGAATACACTCGCGAGTTGAGTGATGAGGCGTTTGAACGTTTTTTAAACGGTTTAATCACCTCTCAACGCGGAGCTAAAGACGGCGCGAGTGAGCCAAAATTAGAGTTAAACGCCGGGAATGCGAATAATTTGTTGCTGAAGAAAGTCAAGATTGCGTTGAAATTAACGAGTGATGATATGTTAGATATATTAGACCAAGCTGGTGTTGAGATTTCTAATAGTGAATTGAGCGCTGTGTTACGCAAAGAAGGCCACCGCAATTATAAACCGTGCGGCGACCGTTATGTACGTAATTTCTTAAAAGGATTGGCGATTGATTTCCGTCGTTAAAGTATAGGTTTGCAGGTCGTCGTACATGAGTGCGATGGCTTTTTTATTTGCCTATCTTGAATGTATACTTATGCCCTTGTGACATACTATGATAGAATCCGTCTCCTTCATACAGCTGAAACACCTGCATGCCCTGTCTGATATTGTCATCTGGATAGACTTGCTCGACATAAGGATTGTTGGCAAGGAGTTCTTGCAGGCGCTCTTTCCCGACTTGGCGCACTTTTCCTTCGATTCGAATGACTTGGACGAGGTAGCCATCTTCGGACATTGTTGTGATTGCTACTTTGGGATTGTTTTCGAGTTGCTGATAAAAATTTGTCGTTGGACTAGTCATGAAAAAGACGCCCTGTTCGTTGGCAACCCCGATATGGGCATGTCTGGCATGTGGTTTTCCATTTGTGTCCACAGTTGCAAAGACAGCCACTTTCATATCTTTTTCTAAAATTTGCATAATATCATTTACTTCCAATTTAAACACTCCTTCGCTCTTTATTCCTTTCAATTATAGCACATGGATTCGCTTTTATAAAAATATTTTATAGGTGTGAAATGTAACACAAATGTGAAGAGAATATGATATTTTCAAGAGGATATTGCTTTTTATTACCGATAACTGTACATTAGATATATTAATGAATATGGTCTGACCATAGGGGGATGAATGTTGAAAAAATTAATCTTATTTAGTTCTTTATTTATATTAGGCGGGTGTGGGTACTTGGACTCAGAACCACCAGCTGGAAAAACAGAGGACTACGTACACGAACCCATCCAAGATGGAAATGATAATAAAAATGAAGAAGTAGAAATACAAACAGATTCTGAATCAGCAGTTGAGACTGAAGAAGTTTCTGAAGTAGTTACGGAATCGGAAGATGAGGTACAACTTGGTATGGCAATCTTTGTGCCAGCGCCTGAATTAATGGTGTACTTACCGATTGAAGTGGTGGAAGAAGTGCTAGATTATACAGAAGATGAGTTAATTTACTGGAATAACTTGGCAATTGAATACGGTCTGCCAACTTATGATGGTGTGAGCGACTTTAACTTATTCGCAACTGCAGTGCAACAAGCGATCAACAACGCTCAACAGTCAGTCGTTGAACAGCCGGTTTATGAAGAACCTGTATACGAAGAGCCTGTATACGAAGAGCCTGTCTATGAAGAACCTGGCTCTTCATATGAAGAGCCGTCAAGTGAGGTACCTTCTGCGCCAGAAGAGTCGTCTCTACCAGATGAAGCTTCATCTTACTCACAACGTACTAACCACTTTAATGACAATTCATCAGTAACAGATGAGAGTGAATAGAATTGAATTGAAAAAGCCCACTGTTTTAGTTAACAGTGGGCTTTTTGCGTGGTTACGGGTGCAGGTCGTCGTGGATTCTATGATAATCCGGAGCGTGAACTTGACTGGCATACCAGTTTTCATATGACGGTCCGCCTAGAATTTTTTTAAATTTCATAAATCTCGATAGGTATAGCCGAAACTGAGAAAGTTTTCTAACCCCTTCCAAGGTAACTATCTCATATTTTTCCAATGCGAAAAACCACTGTTTCAAGTTAACAGTGGTCTTTCTGTTTACTTGCAGGTTGTCGTGGGGGGCACGACTAACCGGAAGGTCCTGAATGGGTTATCGTGAGGGGGCGCTATAACCCGGTAAACTTTTTGCGGATTGTGGTGAAGGTGGCGAAGGGCTAATGAACTCTCAATAGCCTTTCGCAAATCCCGCGAAGGACTGATCAACCCTCAACAGCCTTTCGTCGATTCCGCGAGGGGCTAATGAACTCCCAACAGCCTTTCGTAAATCCCGCGAAGGACTGATGAACCCTCAATAGCCTTTCGCAAATCCCGCGAAGGCCTATTAACCCCTATCCTTATCCTACAGCCTTTTCTCAGCTGCTTCAAAACGCCAGGCAATAAGACTCTCTCGTCTCTTTTTCAATTGCCTTTGATTATTTGCAATATGCATCTGCATTGAATATTTCGCTTGCATCAGATTTTGATTACGGATGGCTTCTACAATTTCCCTATGCGAATTGATCGCATCCTGTTTATTTTGTGTACTCGTGTAGTGAGTATTGTATAAGGTAATCGATTGATTAATGATTGGCACCAAATGGTTCATCGCGTGATTGCCACTCATTTTGACAAGTTTGGCATGGAATTCTATATCCAAGCCGATATGAATGTGTTTGGCTTGTTCAATGGTTTCTTCAATCTGATTGGCAATATCTTCTAAGCGCTCAAGTTGTTTGGGTGTTCGCTTTTGTGCCGCTAGAAGTGCTACTTCTGGTTCTAGAATATATCTCAACTCGAACAAGTCTTCAGTGAGTTTTGCGGTATCTTTAATTAATGAAAAGCCTAATGGATCATCCGAGACACCTAAGTTTTGACTCACGTAAGTCCCTGACCCTTGCTTGACTTCAAGAATATTCCGCGAGACTAAGGCTCTCACCGCTTCCCTTAACGTCCCGCGTCCGATATCTAAAGACGCGGCCAATTCATACTCATTAGGTAATTTATCTCCCGGCTCTAAATCTTGTTCGATAATTAACTTAGTAATTGCATCACTTGCTCGCTCAACCAATGATTGTTCCATTTTACCGCCCCTTCATTTTGTATAGAAAAGAGAAGCATGCCAGGCATACTTCTCTCGCATTTTAGTAATATTAAACAGTTTCTACAGCTGTCACTAAGCCTCCGTCAACAGGCTCTGGAACGACTTCAACACCAACATTTGCTGTCGCTTTTTTGTTACGACGTGCATTTAATTCAGCGTTAACTTCTTCCAATTTCTTATTATCTAAGTTATAGATAAAGTGGAAACCAATAAACATAATCACGTTACCTATAACTGCGAAGATAATTGATAAGTTACGGATACCTAAAGAACTTTGAGTTGTCCACGTTGATGGGTCATTTGCCACTAATGTTGGTGCAATCATTGTAATTGCGAAAGGTACAACCGAACTACTGATACCTTGCATCATTTTACGTCCCATTGAATACAGTGCGTACACTGACCCTTCGTTACGTGAGCCACTAATATATTCTTGGTAATCAATAACATCTGACATTAAAGCCCAAGTATATAATGTTTGTCCGAAACCAATTGTTGTTGCTACTAAGATAATCCCTAAGTATACATATGGATTTGGTATTTCGATAAAATATGCGCCACTTAGTAAGATTGCTGCAAATATTAATGGATACGATGACACATTTTTCTTACCAAAACGCTTAACTAAAGCTGTTCCAAAGATTCCACCAAACACAAGCGGTGCAATATACATTAATGTTAAGTAAGAAGATAACGTTCCATCGTTATAATACATTTGAAGTGTTAATTGGTATAACTGGTTGGCACCCATTGTGAATAATAATAAACCTACAGCTGACACCATCATTCCCCAGAAAGGACGGTTCTTCGCTAAACTTTTAACTGTACTGATTACGCCGGCTTCAACGATTTCACCGTCTTCATTCAATTCAGGTTCTACAACCACACGCTCTTCAACGTTAAAGTATAGAATCGCGAATGATGCTAAAGCCACAAGTCCTAATGCTCCAGCGATAATGAACATGTTTTGTCCAACGAACATACTTACTGTTTCCCCATTCACTGCTTGATTCTCATATACAAACATTGGAATGATAATTCCTAATGGTAACGAAGCAAGAATCGCACCGTAACTTCTAACAGTCGATAATTGTGTTCTTTGAACTGGATCCGTTGTCATAACTGAGTTTAAAGCACCATAAGGTACGTTAACAACTGTATACGCTAAGTCCCAAGCTAAGTAAGTCACAAAACAAATTCCTAATCGTGCAACATAACTCCAGCCCGATGAATCAATAAACATTAACATTGGTACTAACGCTAGTACCGGCCCACCGTATTTAATCCAAGGTTTAAACTTGTCACCTTTAGCACGTGCACCAATTTTATCAATCAAGAACCCAGCAATCGGATCGTTAATCCCATCAAAAATCTTTGTAATTAAAATAATAATAGCCCAATGCTCTAAACGAATTCCAATGTGCTGCGTATAGAAGATAAATAGATACGTCGATTGTAAAGCAAAACTCATGTTACATCCAAAGTCTCCGAAAAAATACCCAATCAAGTCACGTTTACCAAAAGGACGCTTGCCTTTTCTTAATTCCACATTCTGTTCCATATATATTCTCCTCGAAATTTTTTAAAAGTTGATTTTTCAACTTTATTTGAATACAATGGAAGTTGCGAAAATTTATTGAGTACGCCAATACTCAAACTTTTTTGCAAACTTCACGAAGGACTACAGTATGCTTTCCAGGTATTGCTGTAGTCTTTTTTATACATTTCTCTCGAACTTCTAACCCAAACCTACTCGCCGACTTTCCTAATAAGAAACTTTGTCATCAGACGACTTTCTATAAACCCTATTATAACAGAGAATAAAACGGTTACAAGTATAAAAGTTTAAATTTTAACTATTTTATTTATAAGTTATTTCCTATACAGAAACCATGCGTTGCCAAAAGTATATATAATAGCACTTTCCATGAATTGATTGTGAACGAAAATTGGCAAACATTAATAAAATATATTACTAGATTATTTGAGTTTTTATGTAAATCGCCCTGTTGTGGGATAGTTATTGCTGAAATTGAAACTTAACTTTCAGGTCATCACACCACATTAGGCTGGACTTTTCCACTTGCGGGTCGTCATAAATCCCACCACAACCCGCATCAACACTCCACCAAAAAAGCCTCCCGCCCTACTTCATCACATGGATAAAGTAGGCCGAGAGGCCCATTAATCTATTTAATTCAATTTACATTAATGATTAAGCTGAGCTTACATCATACCTGGCATTCCGCCGCCCATTCCGCCTGGCATTTCAGGCATATCTGATGGGATGTCTGCTACAACTGCTTCAGTTGTTAATAATAATGCTGCTACAGAAGCTGCATTTTGTAAAGCTGTACGTGTTACTTTAGTTGGATCCACGATACCTGCTTCAATCATGCTTTCAAATTTACCAGTTGCCGCATTGTATCCGATACCTTTTTCAGATGTACGGATTTTTGATACGACTACAGAACCTTCTGCTCCAGCGTTTTCAGCGATTTGGCGAATTGGCTCTTCTAATGAGCGAGCGACAATTGCGATACCCGTTGCTTCGTCGCCTTCAGCTTCAAGTGCGTTGACTGCATCTTGTACGTTAACTAAAGCAGTACCACCACCCGCAACAATACCTTCCGCAACAGCTGCACGAGTAGCATTTAAAGCATCTTCGATACGTAATTTGATTTCTTTTTGTTCTGTTTCAGTTGCTGCACCGACTTTGATTACCGCAACCCCGCCACCTAATTTAGCTAAGCGTTCTTGTAATTTCTCACGGTCAAATTCACTTGTTGTGTCTTCGATTTGTGCACGGATTAAACCAACACGGTTTTCGATTTGTTCTTTCGAACCAGCACCTTCAACAATTGTTGTGTTGTCTTTAGTTACAGATACTTTACCAGCCGTACCTAAGTGATCTGGTGTCGCATCTTTCAATTCGAAGCCTAATTCTTCAGATATAACTGTCGCACCTGTAAGAATAGCTAAGTCTTCTAACATTGCTTTACGACGGTCACCGAAACCTGGTGCTTTAACCGCAACCACGTTTAATGTTCCACGTAATTTGTTTAAGACTAATGTAGGTAATGCTTCCCCTTCAATATCTTCCGCAATCATTAATAACGGACGACTTGTTTGCATTACGCTCTCTAATAAAGGTAGTACATCTTGGATGTTTGTAATTTTACGGTCTGTAATTAGAACGTATGGATTCTCAAGATCCGCGATCATTTTCTCGTTATCTGTGACCATGTATTGTGATAAGTAACCACGGTCAAATTGCATTCCTTCAACCACTGATAACTCCGTATCGATTGATTGAGAATCTTCAATTGTAATCACGCCATCTTGTCCTACTTTTTCCATAGCGTCCGCGATTAATTGCCCAACTTTATCGTCTCCAGAAGAAACAGATGCCACTTGTGCAATCGATTCTTTAGAAGATACAGGTTGAGATAATGCTTGTAAAGCTTCAACCGCAGCACGTGTTGCCATTTCAATTCCGCGACGAATGCCAACTGGGTTCGCACCTGAAGTAACATTTTTCATTCCTTCACGAGCAATTGCTTGTGTTAGTAATGTTGCTGTCGTTGTACCGTCACCAGCAATATCGTTCGTTTTTGAAGCAACTTCCATCACTAATTGTGCACCCATGTTCTCGAAGCGATCTTCTAATTCGATCTCACGAGCGATTGTTACACCATCATTAGTAATTGTTGGTGAACCAAATTGTTGGTCTAAAACAACGTTACGACCTTTTGGCCCTAAAGTTACTTTAACTGTATCCGCTAAAATATCCACACCACGTAGTAAGGCTGCGCGTGCGTCTTCTGAAAATTTTAAATCTTTTGCCATATAATATACTCTCCTTTAATTTGAAATTATGCTAAGACTGCTAACAAGTCTTTGTGCTCGATAATCATGAATGACTCACCATCGTAGTCAACTTCTGTTCCAGAAAAATTCTTGAAGAACACAGTGTCGCCCACTTTGACAGCGTCTTTCTCTTCAATTTCTGGTCCTATTTCAACAATCTCACCGAATTGTTCTTTTTCTTTCGCTGAACTTGGTAATACAAAACCACTTGCAGTCGTTTCTTCTGTCTCTGCTACTTTAATTACAACACGTTTTCCTAAAGGCTTAATCATATCATACCCTCCAAAGTTTATAGTTTTGTTTTGATTAGCACTCTTTTGAATCGAGTGCTAAACTTATGTTTATATAATAGTCTAAATTGGTCAAAAAATCAAGCGATAGAGTTTTATTTTTATTTAATTTTTTGCAGAAAAAAAAGCACCCACCACGGCGTGCTCCACATCTTACTTTTTCTCAAAATCAGAGAAATCCTCTGCATCATCCATATTACTATCAATAAAGTATATTAAGGTCTGTAATTCATTCGTTAAGTCAACGTTCTGGACGCGTACACTACGTGGCACTTCAAAACGAAGTGGTGTAAAGTTCATAATCCCTTTAACTCCCGCTTCAATAATTCGGTCCACAATATCTGACGCCACAACTTGAGGCACGGATAAGATAATAATCTCAATCTGTTGTTGACGAATCTGCTCCTCAAGTTCATCCATCGAATAGACTGGCACACCTTGTTGAATCGTTCCAACAATCTCAGGATTCACATCAAACGCAGCACCAATACGGACGTTACTGCTTTTTCGGAAATTATAATTAATCAGTGCATTCCCCAAATTACCTACACCCACTAATCCAACCGACGTTAAACGGTCCTGATTCAAAATCCGTGAGAAAAAATCGAGTAAATGATCTACATCATATCCATACCCACGTTTTCCCAACGCTCCAAAATACGAAAAATCACGACGAATCGTCGCACTATCTACCTTCACAGCTTCACTTAATTCCGTTGATGAAATACGTTTTTTTCCTGCATGTTGCAAGAAACGTAAATACCTATGATAGATGGGTAATCTCAGGGCAGTCGCTTTAGGAATATCTTTCGCCATAAATTGCCTCCTCCTAGGTTTGTCATTAGTTCTCTATAAGTCATGCTCATTATAGCATCCATTCACAATCTTTTCCAAATATAACCATTGAACGATTACAGTCATTGTGAATTAACACCCCAATATGCACAACTTTTACATTCTAATACATTTCGTATTGATAATAAAGCTTTTTCTATGTGAAAATAGATAAGAATATGAAAAAATCGGAATATATCGTAAAACAAACCCGATAAACATGCACTCGCTATTGCTGCGAGTGCTCCTTTACTTCTAATTTAGCACTCGTCAACTCCGCGAATGCTCCTTTATCCTTAATCTAGCACTCGCCGACTTCGCGAATGCTATCTCAGTCGCCATAATCCCTATACTTGAACTTTACTCCCTTAAAGGCATCATCCATTCGCTTCATAGGATTAATATAATTTGCAGAGCGACCAACCTTTATCAGTTTAAAATGTTTTTTGAATACCAACTTAATTGTGTTCTGGATTTCCTGATTATTTTTATAGTAATCAAGTATGGTTTTTCGAAGCGGCTCATCATAATCCAATATCGCCAAGTCGCATATCGTCCGAAGCACCGCCTTTTCTTTCGACTCCTGGTAACCACACGTCCGACAGCTTACATGATACCTTTTTGACTCAACATCCATCTCATACCCACCGCACCCACAACATACAATCCCGCGGTACACCCCTTTCACATCCACCTCAACCGGCCGCTTTTTGGGAACCACCCGATCCGTCGTTTGCTCTTTTAACCGCTTCACCACTTCTTCCGGAACCCAACTCGTCCCCCAACTAGCGTCCTGGTCCAATTGGCGAATGTACTCCTTCACTTGCCACCGCTTCAAATACTGCCCCTCCACTCGCTCATCAAAAATTGCCACCGTATCCTCTTCATTAATCAACACCAATTTAGGCTCAATTTCAGCCCGGATGTTTATCTCACTTACTACCCCTTCAAATATCTCTCCCGCTCGCTTCATTTGAGTAAAGAAATCTCGCTTTAATTTCCAACCTTTATTTCTCCAAACCCCGTCTCGGTACTCATACTGGCCACTCAAGTTCTTCACCTCAAACATATGAATCCCTGTCTTCGATACAATCACCGCATCAATTTGCGTATCTCCGTACTTCTTTTCAAAATTTAAATCCATCATTAGAATCACCCCATTCGGGAGTACCTCTAAAGCAATCTTTTCTAACTGTACTTCCCCAATATACCCATTTCGACCATTAACTAACACCCACTTATCGCTTCCGACTAATACACACCGCTCATTCAATATCTCCATGTAAACTAATTCAATCGGTTTTTCCATTTACAAAAGCCTCCTCGACTAATATCTACCTATATATAGATACAAAATTTAAGTCGATTTCCATTTTTATTTTTGCTTTTTTAAAAATAATTCGCAAAGCGGCGAAGCGAAACCTTGACAATGAGAACGAGTGAAGTAGCCTAAATTGGCTTAGCTGTCCTGCTGGACGGCTTATTTAAGGCATTGGAACTTCACCCGTCGAGGCTCGTTGTCAAGGGCGCGCATTAGGAAGTCTTCTTATCTACTTAGCTTGCATCCAACCAAATTCATTTGTGAAGCACCCCCTTGTGAGCTATAATAATGGGGAGTTTAAACAGAAGGAGTAATCACATGATTTTACTACAAGCTAATGACGTGGCTCGTCGCTTCGCTGATGTGACGCTGTACGAGAACGTTTCTTTTAATATCCAAACCAATGACCGCATCGCTCTAGTTGGGCGAAATGGTGCGGGGAAATCAACTTTAATCAACCAAATTATGAAAACCGAACCCATCTCTGAAGGGGAAATTACCCGTGCGCGCGATTTGCGTGTCGGCTACTTAGAACAACATGTGTCGATTGATTCCGACCGATCAATTTGGGATGAAATGCTGAACGTCTTCTCCGACACTTTAGCTCTTCGTGACAAAGCTGAAGCAGCGGCCGAGCGCGTCGCGGAGTTAAGTGAAGATTGGGAATCCAAAGAATATCAAGATGCTTTAAGCACTTACGACAGCATCCAAAATCAATTATCGGAATCCAATGCCTACGGCGTCGAATCTGAAATCCGGACCGTTTTACATGGCTTCCGTTTCTATGAGAGCGACTACGACCGACCAGTCCAATCGCTTTCCGGCGGGCAAAAAACGAGACTGGCCTTAGCTCGTATCCTACTAATGTCTTATGATTTATTAATCTTAGACGAGCCGACAAACCACTTGGACATGGAAACGTTGAGCTGGCTGGAAGGTTACTTACGCGGTTACCGCGGAGCGCTTCTAATCGTGTCGCATGACCGTTACTTCTTAAATAAAGTGGCCAACCAAGTCATCGAACTGCGTAACAACACGCTTCACACGTACAAGGGGAATTATGATTTTTATTTGAAAGATAAAGCTTTGCGCCTTGAACAAGAATGGCGTGTCTACCAAAAGCAACAAGTCGAAATTGAAAAACTCGAAGACTTTGTAGCGAAAAATATCGTCCGAGCGTCAACAACCAAACGCGCACAAAGCCGCCGTAAAAAATTAGAAAAAATGGACCGTATCGAGAAGCCGAAACAAGACGCCAAAGCACCGCGAATTGAATTCAGTGCCAACAAAGAAAGTGGCGCCCGCGTTATCGAAGCGCGCAACTTAACCGTTGGCTACGACCAACCGATTGCCGAGAACTTAAGCATGGACTTACGTCGCCAAGATGCGATTGCGATTGTCGGACCCAACGGGGTTGGTAAAACGACTTTCTTGAAGACGATTTTAAATCAAATTCCTGCCTTAGAGGGTGAAGTGGACTTTGGAAGTAATGTCGAAATTGGCTACTATGACCAAAATGTCAATCAATTAGACGGCAACCAAACCGTCCTCGAAACGCTTTGGCAAGCTCAAGACACAACAGACGAATGGAAAGTTCGCTCGATTTTAGGTAGTTTTTTATTCAGTGGCGAAGCTGTCGAGAAGAAAGTTTCAATGTTAAGCGGGGGCGAAAAAGCCCGTTTAAGTCTAGCGCTTCTAGCAACGGATCACGATAATACACTTCTACTCGATGAGCCGACCAACCACTTGGACATCGATAGCAAGGAAGTGTTGGAAGACGCCCTCATCGATTACGACGGGACCCTACTGTTCGTCTCGCATGACCGCTACTTTATCAACCGCATCGCCACCAATATATTGGAGATTACACCCGAAGGCGCAACGCTTTACCTAGGGGATTACGACTACTATATCGAGAAAAAACGCGAGCTTGAAGAGATAGAAGCCTTACGAGACAATGGTGAAAAGAATACTGCGGAAGCACCCAAAAAAGAAATGTCACAAAACCAATTCAGCTACGAAGAAACCAAGACCCTCAAAAAAGACTTGCGCAAACTTCAAGCCAAAGTCGACGAGTCAATGGAAGAAAGCGAATTGATGGATGAGTTGATCACGAAGCTTGAAGCGGATATGATCACAGCCAGTGAGGCCAACGATCAACCTAGATTAGCCGACCTCAACCAAGAGTTGATTGCAGCCAACGAGCGCCAATCAAGTGCGATGGAACAATGGGAACAAGCAAGTATTGAACTTGAAAGCTTTATGGAAGAACATCCAGGGATTGAGATATAGACAAAAAGACCAGACTTCAATTGGAGTCTGGTCCTTTTGTCTATTTAATTGCTAATATTCATATGAAACACTCAGTAAGTCTAAGGTACTACCCAACCTTTGACTAATTCTCGGGCATGAAGATGTGCTGTATTTGAGATGTCAGTCTCAGCAAGCATATCCTTAGCTTGAGCCGGAACAACATATTCTTTTAGTAACACGCGCGACTGCTCAACAAAGCCTAAGTCCACAAAGCGTAGATCCTCCACTTGATACCGCGTCCCCACTCGCACCGCTTGATCCACCTCATCCGAAAAACGTACCCAGGATTGCGTCACCATATAATCGCGGTTTCCAATTCGGAACACATAAGCACCTTGTAGAGTTTCCCCTAAGAATTCCACTGGCTCATTCACTTGGACTTCCTCATAAAAGCTAACCGCTTCAAAAGCTTCTTTAAAATACCCCTCGCGATATGCTTTCGTTTCCATCGTCGAATACGGCATATCAATCATAAAAAATGTCCGCTTGAAATCACGAATCGCTGCCGTCTCCTGACCCGTTTGTTGAAGCAAATCCCCATGAGTCGAGTACCCATGAACAACGACTACCCCAAACACCGCAAATGTAATCAGCGTGACAATTAAAATAATTTTCGGAATTAATAAGTTTATATAATAAAGACATGAGACTAATAACACGGACAAAATAACTACCGCTAACAAGCCCCAGGCAAAATGCCCGTAATAAAAACGCTCCATCGCTATCCATTGCTCGTACATATTAGCCCCCTAAAATTTCAGTAACCTTATTTTATAATATTTAACAGGCAATATCCATTAGAGATTGGGTTATGCGCGCATTCGGGTCGTCGCGGGAGCTCACGATAACCCGGTAACCTGTTTGCGGGTTGTCGTCAGTTTTACGACAACCCGCAAAGTGATTTGACTACCATACCAGTTTTCATATGATAGGTAAGAGGCGCTTGACTACCATACCAGTTTTCATATGATAGGTAAGAGGCGCTTAACTACCATACCAGTTTTCATATGATAGGTAACGAGGCGCTTGACTACCATACCAGTTTTCATATGATAGGTAACGAGGCGCTTGACTACCATACCAGTTTTCATATGATAGGTAACGAGGCGCTTGACTACCATACCAGTTGCCATATGGGAGGTAACAGAGCCTTAACTACCATACCAGTTTTCATATGATAGGTAAGAAGCCAATTGGCACCACATAAAAACAGACCTCCAGCCTAAGCTCGGAGGTCCATTCTCGCACTATTTCTACTCACCCAACATCAAGCCAGGCATCGCATTAATATCTAATTCACTAAAATCACGGTCCGCATACATATGATGTGCACTCGCACCAATCATCGCAGCATTATCTCCGCATAATTTAAGTGGCGGAATGATCAATTCCACTTCCGGAAACTCTTGGGCCAATCGCTCAGTCAACGCACTTCGCAAGCCAGAGTTGGCCGCGACCCCACCGGCTAAGATAAACTGACGCACTTCTGGATGTTCACGCAATGCTTTCGACGTCTTTTCAACTAGCACTTCCACTGCAGCTGCTTGGAAACTCGCCGCCAAATCCGCAGGAACAACTTCCTCACCGCGCTGATTCGCGTTATGTACCGTATTCATGACTGCACTCTTCATTCCAGAAAAACTAAAGTCAAAATTATCTTCATGCATCATCGCACGCGGAATCGCGTAAGCATCTGGATTCCCTTTACCTGCCAACTCATCTAAATATTTCCCAGCAGGGTAAGGTAAATCTAAGATCCGCCCAACTTTGTCATAGGCTTCACCAACCGCATCATCTTGCGTTTCACCGATGATTTCAAAGTTGAATTCTTCTTTCATATACACAAGTTCCGTATGCCCACCGCTGACAATCAATGCCATCAGTGGAAACTGTAGTGGCTTCACTAACTGGCTCGCATAAATATGCCCCGCCAAGTGATTCACCGCCAACAAAGGTTTATCATGCACCATCGCCAAAGCTTTCCCAGCAGTCACCCCAACTAAGAGAGCACCAACGAGCCCGGGCCCCTGCGTCACCGCCACTGCGTCCATCTCATCAACGTCATGACCACTTTCTTCCAAAGCCATATCAATCACTTGCGTAATCTGCTCAACATGGTGACGGCTCGCCACTTCCGGCACAACCCCACCAAAACGCATATGACTTTTAATTTGAGAAGCGACAATGTTCGACAAAATCTCGCGCCCATCTTGAATAACCGCCACACTCGTCTCATCACAACTCGACTCAATCGCCAAAATTAAAGATTCACTCACACTATTCCTCCTTTCGCCAAACCATATTCACCGCATCATCCACCGGATGCGAATAATAATTCTCCCTCAATGAAACCAACTCAAACCCGACACTCTGGTACAATTTAATCGCGAATTTGTGCTGACTGCGAACCTCTAGAAAAGCACTGTCCACATCTTCCAAAGCCTTCTCCAACAAAATATGTCCCAAGCGGCGTCCACGAAAATGCGGATGTATATAGACACGCAACACTTCCAATTCACCAAACAACACTTGCCCAGCAACGTATCCTTGGAGCATTTCCCCATCACGTAAAAACCAATACCGGATAAAACGGTTCGACACTTCACTCTCAAACTGCGCCGGACTCCAACCAAAGTCAGGTAAACTTTCAATTATAAACGCGCGCTCCCCCGACTTAAGCATCGATCATCTCGCGTCTCAATAAAAACGCCGTTTCCTTGTTATCCGAGTAATAATTCTTTTTGATTGATTCCTTCTTAAAATCTTGCCCGTAATATAATTTTTGCGCCACTGCGTTCGACTCACGCACTTCCAGCGTAATCTGCGGCACTTCTTCCACTTGCGCCATGCGAATCCAAAGATTCAGCAATTTTGAACCTAGGCGCTGGTTTTGGTATTTCTCCCGCACTAACAAATGACTAATATGCGCTCCCTTAGCTAGAAAACGTCCGGATATCATAGCGACAACCTCTTTATTCGTCGTATCTTCCACTAATATGTAGACACAATAAGGATTTCTAAACCAGTCGCGTTCAAAATCATGCTTTGTCCACGCATGGAAACCATTGTAGGCATCATCTTCTAAAGCTATAAAATGCGGCAAGTCCTCGCCACTAGCAAGCCGGATGCTAAACGACTGATCTGCATGATTCCATAACGGCTCTTGCTCGATGAGTGGCCCAAGTCGGTCCATGACCACATGATTCGCCTGTCTCGCATTTTGAATTCGTCTAATAATCTCCTGCATCGCACTTACCTGCAACTTTCTATCAAAATCTCAATCATTTAAAATCTATTAATTCATCTGAATTCGGACTGTCTTGATCTACTTTTTCAGCCCACTCCTGCTCAGCCAACGTCTCGTGAGCGTAGTTTGGAACAAGTAGTGTTGGCTCGTCGATCTCTGTCCACTCGACTTTACCAAACGCATGCACCGCATGTGGGTACGCGTTCCAGTCGTCAATCACAGTAATATTCGTCGTCGATAACTGACGCTGTGCCATTTCCACAAATTCATCGATTTCTGTCCCAACTAATGTGACCGAACTATTCATGCCCATATGTTGTTTAATCTTCGCTAAGAAAATATCGAATTTTATATGCTGATCCGGTTCAACTGCCTTTAAAATCTCTTCATCAAAATGATACAAGCCAGTATACGCCGTTTGGCGACGTGCATCCATAATCGGAATCACAAAATCAGACTGACTCGTCGCAGCTCCCGCCATCAAAGTCAGTGACGACACACTATATAAAGGCAACTTTTTTGAATTGGCCCAAACTTTCGCAAACGTCACACCAATCCGAAGCCCCGTATACGAACCCGGTCCATTTCCAACAATAATCCCGTCAATCTCACTCATCTTCCAATCCGCCTGTTTTAAAATTGTATCAATTGTTGGTGCCAGCGTCTGCCCATGCTGACGTTTCCCCAACGTTGTTGTTGAGGCTTTTATCGAAAAATCACTTGGCTCGCCCTCAGCTAATGCCACTGACAACGCCTTTGTTGATGAATCAAACGTAATGAATTTCATAGTAACCTCCTTTAATCGATTTATATAAGTTAATTCAACGTATTTACGTGCATTAATATTATCATAATTTGTTGGTGCGTTCCATAAGCGGGTTTGATGAATAAAATGTGCTTGCGGGTCGTCGTTGATTCAACCACAACTCGTCAACGATATCCTAACCGGAGGCTTGTATTTTGCTGGGAGTATATCTAATCTCCTCGGCGCACCCGCGATTATCGGGAACATCACTTATTTGGCAGGCGGGTTCTTTTTACTCATGCGCCCCATGCTTCGAATCATCCGCAACGTATTTATCTACAATGAAGAAGAATACCAGCGCGAAGTTGTGGACGTTGAAGTTCAAGATGAAGAAGAATACGAGGAAGTCGATGATGATTATCCATAATCCAGGGTATCAAAAAAGCCAAAGCTAACGCTTTGACTCAATTTTTTCACTTATTTTGTCCAAGGAAACTCGATTGAAATTTTCTCCTGGAATTCACGGTCCGCAATCCGATCATCGGAACGCTTCTTGCGGCGCTCTGCGTAGCCTGACATCACATAACGATCCTCTTCCGTCTCGGCCTCAAGCGCCGGGATTTCTTTTTGATCCTCACCCACCACCACAAAGGTTAAAAATGCCGTCGCAGCCAAGTAGCGCTCACCCGTTGCCAAGTCCTCGCCAATTACTTTCGCGAACACTTCACCCGACCGGCTGCCAACCCCCGACACCATCGTCTCAATACATACCGAGTGCGACATCGGCAATGGTTTAATAAAATTTAACACATCCATCGACGCCGTCACACCGAGTGACCGTGTATGCCTTGTAAAACTAATCGCCGCCACATTATCAATCATCCGCATCAAATTCCCACCGTATAACGTATTGTGTCGATTCGTGTCCCCCGGCATAATCAAGTGCGTTTGCACCACACGCGACTCACTCACTTTTTTTACTGTCATTATTTTTTACCCCCTAATTTCCATTCTCTATAATACTCTTCATGCAACTCTAACACGTCTAAAGTCGGCATGCCTGCTTGAGCCCCTTTTTTTGTAATCGAAAGTGAACCCGCCAAATTCGCAAAACGAACAGCATCAACCAGATCCAGACCAGAGGCCACCGCGAAAGCCAACGCCCCATTGAACGTATCTCCCGCACCCGTTGTATCTACAATATCCGAAACATCCACAGCCGGAATTTGCTGAATGTTTGTCCCATCAAAAAAGACCGCACCTTCTGACCCCAAAGTTACAATCAACTTATTAGGATACCTCTTCAAAATACTTTCCAAACTCTCGCCCGGAAACAGCATCTTAAACTCCGATTCATTTGGTGTTAAATAAGTAACCTTTTTAATATAAGTTTCACTCATCTCACGTGCCGGAGCTGGATTGACAATAATGGGGGTTTGGACTTCATGACATACATCAATTAAATGCTCAATAGTTGAAACCGGCGTTTCATTTTGAACCAGCACCATATCTAAGCCTGCCACAATCTCTTTATCAATATCACTTGGCTTAACTTTATCATTAGCTCCCGCCACATAAATAATTGAATTATCTCCCTCGACTAATGTAATTATCGCCGACCCTGACGGCACACCACTCACCTGTTGAACCGCACCTGTATCAATGCCTTCATTGTTCAAATTATCAATCAAACGCTGGGCAAACTCATCCTCACCCACAGCACCAAACATCACCGTCTCAGCTCCTAAACGCGCACTTGCAACCGCTTGGTTAGCCCCTTTACCACCAAAACTAGTCTCAAATGAAGCCCCAAAAACCGTTTCGCCCTGCTCTGGACGGCGATTCGCTTCCGCGACAAAATCCGTTGAAATACTTCCAACCACACCAATTCTAACCATCCAAAAATCCTCTCTCACTTGTATACTCTGAATACATTATAACAAGTTTTATCACAAAAGGTGCGCTAAGGTACTCAGAAACTCACTTGCGGGTTGTCGTCACTAATTCTGCTTCAAAATTGCGCAACAATTTAGCGAATTAAATGGCTTATTTTAAAGAATAAGCGATTGAGTTTAGTAATGGAAAGCGGACACTATTAACACGAATAGTGGCCGCTATTCGTGTTTGCGGACTCTATTAACATGAATAGTGGCTGCTATTCGTGTTTGCGGACTCTATTTATTAGAATAGTGGCCGCTATTCATGTTTCCGGATTCTATTTACAAGAATAGTGTCTGCTATTCGTATTTCCAGATACTATTTATACGAATAGTGTCCGCTATTCGTGTTTCGAGTCATCGTCAATCCCACCACAACCCAACTCACCCTATCTTAACTCAATCCCATAAAAACAGACCCGCACATCCGCGGGCCTTCCTTTATTTTCCTTGCATACTCTCCTGTATCGCTTGAATCAAATCATCTTTTAATGTGAAAAAGTATATCCCAATCGCAATATCAATCACCGCGGCAACAACCAGCAAACTCCAATCCGTGTATAGATACACAGCCATCGCCGAACTTGCTCCAAGCATAAAACACATCACATTTATAATATGAAATCGCATCTTCCATTGGTCAGTCGACATGCCTCGGATTTTCCGTCCGATTCCAACCCCAATATCCGTAATCGTCCCTGTTAAGATGGTGTTCGCACTACCAGCCCTTTATAAAAAACAAACATTCCATTTTGAATACCTAAACTTAATGAAATATACGTTAAAAAGATAAGCGAACTATAGCCAAACCAATCAAACAATAATAAAATAATACCCATCACAATGAGAAAATTTCCGTATTGCAGTCGCGGTTGGAAGCGGTCGGTCGGATAGAAATACCCACTCACGATCGTCCCAATAAAGAAACTCGCTGTCATCCACAACACTTGAAACATCGCATCAATATCACCATCAGCAAACAACATCGCAGCTGTCGTCAAGCTTCCCGTGTGCCCTGCCAGCATTTGAGCAAATAATAATATTGTCATGACGTTAATATACCCGGCAATAAATCTTAACCATAAGACCCAGATTGATAACTCAAAATTTATTTTTTGCTTCTCCATTCCATACTCCTTCTTTAAATGTTTATAAGCTTAAATATAGACTATCTTTACTACAAATAAATTACAAGTAATTAGATGTGTTGTGAACGTTGTGTGGTGGATTGCTTGCAGGTCGTCGTCATCGCCACCACAACCCGCATCCTAAAAATCAAAAAAATACCCAGCCAATCTCTCGGCTGGGTGTTTCATCTAAATATTTGTTTTTGAAGTTGAGAATGTTCCAATTGGAAGATGGTCATTCACCAATTCCGAACGCTCATCCAACGTACTAATTTGTTTGGTTCCTGCTTGTGTTAAGTACCAAAGGATAATAATCGAAATAACTAAACTAGCAATATAAGTCACCGGTGTTAAACCTAGGTTAAAGCCGATCGGCTCACTAAAGATATACACCAAGACTGCGTATAACATGAACGCACCTGGAACTAAAGCAACAATATAATTTCGTTTCTTCAATCTTAAATAACGGGTTGCAACAAATAATGCAATCACTGCCGTCACTTGATTCGCCCAGTTAAAGTAGCGCCATAATAAGTTAAAGTCGACTAAAGTTAATAAGAATGACACAGCGAAAATTGGGATTGTTAACATTAATACTTTCTTAACAGAGTCTTGCTTAACATTAATATAATCAGCAATAATGCCGCGTAAACTTCGGAAAGCCGATAATCCTGATGATATAGGAAGTACAATTACTCCTAATATCGCTAATGTTCCAAACACATTTCCTAATAACATGACTGACACTTCGTTAACAACTGCTGATGGCGTTCCTGAATTAATTAAGGCATTTAATGTACCTGCATCGAATAAACTCATTGAAGCAGCTGCCCAGATCATTGCGATCACACCTTCTGCAATCATCATCCCGTAGAAAATGTAACGACCTTGTGATTCTGAAGTCGTTGTACGTGATACCATCGGTGCTTGAGTTGCGTGGAATCCTGATAATGCCCCACATGAAATTGTAAAGAAAATCGCTGGGAACATTGGCACACCGTTATAGTTTTCTAAACGAATCGCTGATAAAGTTAACTCTGGCATTTGGTAATTTCCAAAGATTAATGTTAAACCAATCGCAATCGTTGAGATAATTAAGATGGCTCCAAAGTATGGATATACTTTCCCCATCGCTTTATCAATGGGTAGTAACGTTGAGATAACATAGTAAGCAAAGATCAGCAGAGTAATAATTCCAATCGTTAAGAAATCAGGTGTTAAACTACTAATTAAGTTTGCAGGCGTTGTTACAAAAACCGTTCCTACTAATAGTAGTAATACAATCGAGAATAGGTTCACGATATGTTTAAAGTTTTTACCTAAGTAACGACTTGCTAATTCTGGCAAGTGAGCCCCATCATTACGTAGAGAAATCATCCCAATCATGTAATCATGAACCGCTCCCCCAAAGATACAACCAACCACAATCCAAATATATGCAACTGGCCCGTAGAGTGCACCCATAATCGGACCAAAGATTGGCCCCGTTCCTGCAATATTTAACAATTGAATAATAGCATTTTTCGAACGAGACATCGGCACAAAATCCATACCATCTGTCAGGGCTTCTGCTGGTGTTTTCCGGTCAGGAACAATTTGAAAGTTCTTTTCAATAAATTTTCCATAAGTGAAATAACCGATGACTAGTAATGTGATACCGCCTAATAACGTCAACATCTTCTCAACTCCTCGTGTATTTGTTAACTAAAATATACACTAAAAGATTGGGTCCTAGAACGGTTTCAAGTCGAAATGCACACTAATCAAAATGAAATGCACATATTGAACAGTGAAGCGTTTGCACTGTTTTCAATCCAAGCCAAAAGCTTCTTTAAAATCTTGCATATAAGAACGACTCACAGTCACTTTCAAGCCATTATTCATCGTCACTTGATAATTCCGGTTGAACCATGGCTGAATTTCATCTATCTCATCACGATTAATAATATAAGCTCGATGGATTTGCATGAACAGCTTAGCAGGTAATTTTTCTTTCATCGCTTTGAGTGAATCCTTCATCCGATATTCCTTACTCCGCGTCTTAATCAGTAACTCCCCATCTTCCGTCGTCACCACAAAGATATCGCTAATCGGCACCATCACAATCCGGTCATCCTCTTCAACCGGCAAATACTTCTTGTCAGGTTCACCTTGCCTAGGTTGCTCCACTGCTAGTTTAGCCTCAACACGGTCCATCACAGCCTTTATCCGTTCTGATTCAAAAGGCTTTAAGATATAATCCGCCGCATTGAGTTCAAACGCTTTGACCGCATAATCATCGTAAGCCGTCGCAAAAACGACCAATGGTGGTTGACTCATAAACGAGATTCCATCCATTAACTCCAAGCCCGATTCATTTTGTAAATTCATATCCAAAAAGACCACGTCTACAGCCTCTTTTAATAATACATTTTGCGCTGTCTTAATATTACTCGCTTCAAAGAATTCATTACCAGGTCTTAATTCCTCAATTAAATACCGCAACTCCTGACGTGCTAAAGGCTCATCATCCACTAGTAAAATTCTCATCCCATCTCACCCTCCTTATTCACATTCCTCGGCATCACAACACTCATCTGCGTTCCCTCATGACTTGACGCAATCTGCAACTGACTAGCCGACCCATAAATTCCTATCAACCGCTGATTCAAGTTTTCTAAAGCCGTCCCCGAACCTTCAACTGATTCAATGACCTCACGGCCTAATCGCTCAACAAGATCCGGTTCAACGCCGAACCCATTATCTTCCACCGAAAACAACATATTCTCCCCCAACTGATGCAAAGAAATATGAATATGATTGTTGGCTTCCCGGTCTTTAAATGCATGATGGATCGCATTTTCAACTAAAATTTGAATTAAGAAAGACGGAATTAAAACATTTTCTAGCCCTTTTTCAATATCAAAGGTAATCTCAAACCGCTCCGGAAAGCGCGCCTCTTCAATTTCAATATATGCTTGAACTTGCTCTAATTCATTAGATACTTTTACAAGTGTTTGGCGGTTGCCCGTCAAATTCGCTCGGAAATACTGACTTAATTTTAGCAGTAGTCTACGTGCCTTTTCCGCATCAAAACGCATCACCGCATTGATTGTGTTGATCGTATTAAAGAAAAAGTGCGGGTTAACTTGCCCCTGCAACGTCCGTAGCTCTGCTTCTTTTAATAAATGCTTTTGTGAATCGACTTTCCCCAACTGAATTTGCGCTGAGAAGATATCAGCCAAGCCCTCAGCCCATTTCTGCTCAACATCCGTCAGTTGACTGTCATCGGTAAAATAATATTTCAATGTTCCGACAATCTCGTTGCCGTCACTGAGTGGCAACACAATCGCGCCCTCCAAAGGACAATGCTGATTATGACAACCAATCTCAGCCCGAGTATGCGCCACTAGCATCTCTCCACTCGCAATCGCTTGTCTCGATAAATCAGTCACCAAATCAGACCCTACGCGGTGATGGTCACTCGCTGCCCCAGTAAAGGCGAGAATGTCTTCCCGATTCGTAATACTCACCGCCGAGACTTTCATCGTCTTGTGAATCAACTCCGCTACCTTCTGCGCACTCTTGCGGTTCAACCCACTTCTAAAAAGTGGCAATGTATCCTTCGTCAACTCAAGCACATCTTGCGTTTGAACCGCCCGCAACCCCTCTTCATGTTGAATCGAATTTAGTATAATCGACAGAAAAATACTCATACCCACACTATTAACCACCATCATTGGCCAAATAATGACCTGCACCAAATCAAAGCCCATGCCCTGATTTGAACTCAGAAAATAAATACACGCCATCTGAACGAGCTCTAATAACACCGCCACACCCGCACCTTGTAATGGCGTCAAATACGTCCGTTTCTTGATTGACCAGTGCCCAATCGTGCCACTAATAACACCGATTAAAGCTGACGACACTAAATAAATATGCGGATCCGGTCCTCCTTGAAAATACCTAAATATCCCCGAAAGGACTCCTACCATAATCCCAACAAAAGGCCCACCAACAATTCCGCTAATCCCAATACTCAACACACGCGTATTCGCAATCACCGCCTCATCGGTTAACTGCCCAAATAATGGATAGAAAGACAATTGATCAAAGGATATCAGAACACCTGTAATATTAGACAAAATCGCAAATACGAGAAACATTAAAAACAAACCGATAATCGATTTCGGCTGATTCCGATTCAACAGCATCTGTTTCAAATACCGATTATTCATTAATATGTAAGCCAGTAAGATAATAATCGCCGCACGCTCAAACAAAATTAAAGTCAGCACAATCCTTCAACTCCTCGAAAGTTATAAATAAATTATATCATATTTGAGAACGGTATCAGATAAGGATTATCCTATTACCGCACAACCGTTTAATCCCCCATAAACATAAAAAACGAGTAGAGCCACTTATGACCCCACTCGCTTAATTAATCTACTTCATATTGCGCTCATAGTTCATTACAACACCAATCAAATTCGCATCATTAAAGAATTGGCACACTTGAATATTTGATTCAAATCTCATCTTACCTTTTAAAGTTGTCTAACAAAACACTTCACAACTTTTCCTACTGAAATAACGGGTACTATGCTGAAATTAATTGACTCATTGTTGAACTATTAATTTGCTGACACAACCGTTGCCGAACCTTCTCCAAATATCGCGTCAATATTCTCTAAAGAAGTAATCACGACTTTACTTTCAGGGCGATTTTCTACAAATGAAATCGCAGCTTCAACTTTAGGTAACATACTCCCAGCCGCGAATTGGTCTTTTTGAATCCAATGCTTCAACTGCGCACTTGTCACATTTTCTAACTTTTCTTGGTTGGGTTGGTTGAAATTGATATACACATTGTCGACTCCCGTTAAGATAACTAAATAATCCGCTTCAACTAATTCAGCAAGCTTCGCCGATGCAAAATCTTTATCAATCACTGCTTCAACACCTTGATAACCATATGTTGCTTTCTTCACTGGTATCCCACCGCCCCCAGCAGAGATGGTAATAATATCTTGCTCAATCAGGTTTTTAATAATCGGATACTCCACAATTGTCTGAGGTTTTGGTGATGGAACAACTTTTCGGTAACCTCGTCCAGCGTCTTCTACGTACGTATCACCGGTCTCATGAGCTGCTTTCACCGCTTCCTCTTGTGATAAGAAAGGTCCAATCGGTTTCGTCGGATTCTCAAAAGCAGTATCGTTTTCATCAACAACGACCTGAGTAACCAGCGTCGCCACTTGCTTTTCAATCCCTGCTTCAGCGAGCGCTTCGTTCATCATATTCTGCAGCCAATAACCAATACTTCCCTGAGTCATCCCCACACACGTATCCAGTGGCATAGCAGGGTTCTTAGCAGAATCCGCTGCAGCTTGTTGCAGTAATAAATTCCCAACTTGTGGGCCATTTCCATGACTAATAATTAATTGATGCCCCTCTTTGATGAGCTCAATCAGCCTTTTACTCGTATAACGCAGTGCCTCAATCTGACCTTGCGCTGACGGATCATCTGTCAATATAGCATTTCCACCCAAAGCGACCACAATTCTTTTTCCCATAATAACCCTCCGACTCATCTGTAAAATTTATTTTTGTAAGTATATCACAGCCTGGTGTTAATAGGAGGAAGTTGACTTAAATTTTTTACATTAAATGAATTTTGTTCGTTTATCCGTCGAAATCTAGCGCCAAAACTTCGTATACCCAGCTTTGTCTTCAATATTGTAATCAATCAGCGTCTCCATTAATTCGTATGGAATCGGGTCTTTCCACGTAATGCGAATAATATTGTCTGTATGACTCAATCCACTCGCTTCAATCTGATCCTTAAACTCTTTGATTGGCTTGACCTCAGGCGCCATCGAAATATGCTTCTTGGAATGGCTGAATCCAATAATATACGTATCATGGTTCGTAAACATTGGTTGGTTCCATGCAATCCTTGTGTTCAATTCAGGATACTTCTCCTTAACCCAATCCAGAATCTCCGCCATCATCGCTCTTTGCTCCGGTTCTCCCATTGCATTCAAGTATTCTTCAAAAGTTTCCATGTAAGCACTCCCCTTTGATTTGTTATGTATAAAGTATACAACACATTGCATAAAAAATTGATTTACTAGACTCTATTTCATCCCATAGTGCCCGCCAACAGCATTACCGGACTCTATTGCGTCCCATAGTGGCCGCCAACCTCAGTACCAGACTCTATTGCAGCCCATAGTGGCCGCCAACCTCAGTACCGGACTCTATTGCAGCCCATAGTGGCCGCCAACCTCAGTACCAGACTCTATTGCAGCCCATAGTGGCCGCCAACCTCAGTACCGGACTCTATTGCAGACCATAGTGGCCGATAAGCGCATTACCAGACTCTATTCCAGTCCATAGTGGCCGCTAACTGCATTACCAGACTCTATTTCATCCCATAGTGGCCGCCATTTAATAATCACAATTCTATGTAATAAGAATGATTACTTCCTGAACCTTTCTTCTGAAAGTGTTGGGATAATGTCTTTTTAACCGTCGTTGCACTAATCATACTTCCCATAAACTCATACACATTCTTCCTTGTCACCATCTCAGGCTGATCAAAATACAACAACCTCAATTGTTTAGCTGATCTTATAATTGCTGCACTTTTATTTTCGCTGCTTCCACATTTAGTACATAGAACTGTTTTGTGCCGACTAACTGTGCTAAAACTCTTACACGCTACACACGGAATCCCTTTACGCAACTCACCAAACGTCTCCATCCCAATCGGTGTTGGCTTAAAAGGAGACTCGCCTCGGTATTTCCCAATCGCATTATTCACAGACTCTAAGTATTGATGTCCCAACCGATTCGGATGTGCTCGCTTCATATCTCTCAAGTACTGCTTCAAATTATTACGCATCACAATATCGAAATTGAAACCTTGATCAATCTCAACAGAACAATGCTCATTAATAAAAATCATCGCACCCTCAACTTTAATCCCGATATGCAGCTCATCCGCAATGTATTGCAATTTCCGCACACGCTGATCCATTCGACTCATTACATTATCTTTGAACCGTAAATTATTCAACCAACTTTCACCATTTTCATAACGGAAATGACCATCATAATTTTTTACTTCGAATAAAAACCATGTCGTATCCGCCACAACAATAATATCCGCTTGCGTGCCATTGCCCATCTCAAACCACAAGTCATAAAAAATCAACCACTCCCAACTGCCGAATTCACCTAGCCAAATGTAGACTTCATTCTCACCTTCATACCCTATTAACAATTTATAATATCGTTTCTTTAACTCATCCGATTCCAACATACCACGAATTTTTCGCGCTTCTAAATATCTTAATTCTAAGTTTTTCTTCAATGAAATCACCCCACTCTATAAATACAAGAAAAAAGGCCAATTCCATTATTACAATTGTGTAAAATAAAAAAGCCTCCAAACTCATTATAAGTTTAGAGACTTTGCTGACTTACATAACTCGGTTCATCATTAAGCCGACAATGACTGACACAACAATCAAACATATCTCACCGCTATATGTTGATAAAGCGAATTTAACATCTTTAAATGTAGCCAGTGCTCCTTTAATTGAAATGCTGAAATACTTTGTGACGAAAAATAATAAAATTAATAATAAGAAACCATGCACGATATTATTTAACGTGAAGAGTGCTACCATTAATAGCGCAATACTGGCATATAATATATGCTGACTCTCTGTATCACCAACTTTATCCCATTTTAGCTTTAATAAATAAGCCGCTAAAGGCAACAAGAAGATCGCTAACATTTGGAGCGTGAGTGCAGGTGTTGTCTGCAGTAAGTCAACAATCGTCACCGATTGCATCGTTGCAGTTGTATTTATATAAAGAAAAAATAAGAACGGGGTAAGACAAAATAAAATAATAATACCATAAATCATTCGGTTCATTAACTTCTGGGACATAATCATAATAATCTCCTAACTTTCTACTGGATCTAGTTTTCGAACATAATCAAAGTATTCTAAAAATAGCATATTGGTTACTAGACTTACGGGCAGAAATGATACCATCTCGTCACTTTTATATGGAATCGAAATCGTTTGAAAGTAAATGGTATATTGAGCAATTCGAGCCAATAAACTCGCTTGAATACTCGTAATCGCAATAATCTTTGCGCCGCGACTTTTGAAAATATTCAATTCGTTTTCAAATGAGCTCACATCTCCACTTAAAGAGGCAATAATTAACACATCATTTTCTTGAGCCGAACGACTAATCATCTCAAGTTCAGTATGAGCTGAGATTTCAACCGTATATTTATTACAAATAATCATACTCCGTCTCAAGTCATCGAGGGCATTTTTTTGTCCCCAACCTGTTCCGTAACAGAAGATATGATTCGCGTTATAAATTTCAGCGATAATCCCTTCAACATTTGCTTGGTTGAATAATTTGTACGTGGCTTCAATATCATCCATGACCATTTCGACACTCTTTTCCTTTTCGATACCTTTTGGATTGTTTTTTAAGTCTGTTAAGTAAAATTTAAACTCTGAAAAGCCACTGAAACCAATCTTTTGCGTAAAACGCGAAATGGTTGATTTGGACACAGACAGATTCTTCGATAAATCTGTAATCGAAATCCGACTCACTGCCGTCGTGTTTTTCATGACATAATCGAATATATATAGTTCGTTTTCTGACAGATTTGAATAATTTTCGTTATAAAGTGATTCTATAGATTTCAATCTTTTGGCCTCCAAAACTACAGTAAAAAAAGTGAGCAAATTCGCTCACTTTTTATTATAACAAATTTTAAACAAATTGAGAGCGATTACGCTAACTCAGGCCAGAAATCTTTGTTAGCTTCGATTAAATCATCAAGGATTTGTTTAGCGACACGTGCATTTGGCACCGTTCTTGATAATGTAATAGCTTGCCATAATTTTTGGTAATTACCTTCAGCCCAAGCTTCTACAACTAACTTCTCAACAGCAACTTGTTGTTCCATTAAGCCTTTTTGGAAGCGAGGAATTTCACCCATTACTAATGGCTCTGGACCATTTGATGTAATGATACATGGAATTTCTACCATGGCAGTGGGGTCAAAGTTTGCTAAAGCACCATTATTTGGCACGATTAATAACATTCTTTCACGTGTGTTATAAGCAATTGAACGTGCTAAGTCAACGATATATGATGCATGATCATCAATTTCTAATTGAGTTTGAGCCGCTGTTCCATCATTTACAACTTGGTTACACATTGAGAATACTTTCTTCTCACGGTGATCCATTACTTCGTTGGCACGCGTGTAATCTGGGTTTGATGCTTCAACTTCATCTTGTGGGTAGAAGTAGTATTTCAAATACGTATTTGGTAATGTATCTGGATCTAGCCATGATAATTCTTTCGCTTTCTCATATGTATGCATCCAGCTTGCTTCCACTTCTTCTGTTCCTTGTTTTTCAAGTTCTGAAGGTGTGACATAACCGTGTTTTTGTACCCATTCTTTAACTTTAGGCATTAAATCATTGCCGTTGTGGTCACGAATATCTGTCCACCATCCAAAATGGTTTAGACCGTAGTAACGTACAACGAAATCTTTACGTGATTTTAAGCCTAAAATTTCAGCCATACGGTACTCGATACCTACCGGCATATCGCAAATATTAATAACTTTAGTATCTGGACGTAATTTACGCGTCGCTTCTGCAACGATTGCCGCTGGGTTTGAGTAATTTAACATCCATGCGTCTGGAGAGTACTCTTCCATATAATCGATTAATTCTAACACGCCACCGATTGAACGCATTCCGTAAGCAATTCCACCCGGTCCACATGTTTCTTGCCCAACAACACCGTATTTTAATGGAATCTTCTCATCTTGTTCACGCATTTGGTATTTACCAACACGGATATGAGCCATAACGAAGTCGATGTCCGTGAATGCTTCTGCTGGGTCAGTTGACGCTAGGAATTTAATCTCTGGTGCACGCTCTTTTAATAAAATCTCGATCGCATCTGCGATTTGATTTTGACGCTCTTCATCGTTGTCATAGAATTTGATTTGACGAATGGGGAATTTGTCTAAGTTATCCAGTAACATCATAACAATTCCTGGTGTAAAGGTAGATCCTCCACCTGCGACTAAAATTGATTGTGGTTTTAAACTCATAATAATTAAATCCTCCTATAAATTGATTAGTTTCATCTTAACAACTTTGGAACCGGATACAATATCTACGAATAGTTTTGAGCCAGTTCCAGTAATTTGATTGTTTGTTCATTGAATGGAAATTGTTCCGCAGCTAGTTGCCTCGACGACGCTCTAATTCAATATCAACTTCGTCACGCACTTGAGGTACGTCTAGCCCAATAATAACTTGAATGGCATTACCGTTTTTCACAACACCATGCGCTCCTGATGACTTGAATGATGAATCTGGTGCTAACAAACTTGCATCCGCTACTGAAACCCGTAGACGTGTTGCACAGTTATTCACATCAACAATATTATCCTCGCCACCTAAGTAATCAATATAATCAGATGCTTTGATTGCGAAATCCGACTTACCTGCATTCGCTTTTTCAGCTGCTTTACGGTCTTTATAATCTTTCTTAGAATACATTTTCACTTCTTCATCTTCAGCCTCTCGACCTGGAGTATTGTAGTCAAAGCGTAAAATCATAAATCTAAAGACGATAAAGTAAATCGCACTAAAGATGATACCGATCACTAACCAAGTAATAACCGCACCTGAGTGATTACTCCATAATGGAATAATGAACTTAGACAATACCGCGATTAATCCACTCCCGATATCTCCAACAAGACCAAACATGTACATGGTTGTAGACATTGTCGCTGCTAATAACGCATGAACTAAGAATAATTGGGGTGCAATGAATAAGAAAGTAAATTCAAATGGTTCCGTTATCCCAGCCATAATTGCAGTGATAGCTGTTGGTAAAACTAAAGCTAACACTTCTGTACGCTTCTCTTTGTTAGCTGTTGCATAAAATGCCGCTCCAATACCAATTGGTGCGAAGATTTTTGACATGTTGTGTAATCCAAAGCCACCTAATGGAAACTGCTCTTTTAATGGAGCTGGGTTTGATGCAATCTCGCCTAAACTTCTTAACCATGCTGGTTCCAGTCCGCCTTCAACAGCTGCTGGCCCTAACATAAATGGTTGCCACACAAAGTGGTGTAACCCGGTTGGAATTAATAGTCGTTCAAGGAATACATAAATCCAAACTCCGAAAGCTCCGGCTTGCGCCATCCAATCTTGTAGCTGGAAAATCCCACCTTGTACTGAAGGCCATAACCAAGCTGTAGCAAATGCTAGAGGTAATGTAATAAAGAATCCAATGATATAAACAAATGTAGAACCTTGGAACACCCCTAACCAATCAGGTAATTTTGTATCAAAGTATCTATTATGAATCCAAACTGCAATCGCAGCAATTAAAATCGCACCAATAATGTTGGTATCTAACGTCTTTACACTACCAATCAATTTCAGTCCACTTGTTCCGCCTGGATCAGCAGAAAAATCAACACCAAAGTTTGATCCGTAAAGTTCTAAGATCTTTGCAATAAAATTGTTGAACGTCATGTAGATAACAAATGCCTCTAGTGCCGCTCGTCCCGATGCTTTTTTAGCCAGTCCTACTGGAAGACCAATAACGAATAATAGCTCAATCTGATTAAAGACTGTCCACCCACCTGATTCAATGACCGACCATATATTGCGCCAAAATGTACCTTCAGCAGCTATGGAACCCATAATCATCTCATTCTGGAATAGAATGGCTAAAGAAAGTATTATACCTGCGAATGAAAATAATAATACCGGAACGAACATGGCTCCTCCAAATCGCTGTATCTTTTGCATCATAGTTACTCACTCCTCTTTTCTTAATGTAACTCTATAGTAAATGAGTTCTTCAGCACGTGCAACCGCTTGCATGTTTCTTGGGACGAATTCCTGAGCGAGTACACAGTTCCGCGAAGTGGGAATTGTTGCAGGGTTAATATAGTTAAAGATGATCAGTGCGACAGGAGTGCGGTGCGGGTCGTCGTCAGTCCCACGATAACCCACAAACAAAAAAGGAGGAGCCATCCGGATCCTCCTCAATTTTATTCCCCTAACAATTCTCGCTTCACTTCAATTAAAGAAGGATAAACATCAAATTCTCCTTCAATACCCTCTAATTCCACTTCAACTTCCGGCACAAAGTACACACCGAGTTTTGCGGCTAATGCGGACTCCAAGCCAGACGAAGAATCTTCAATCGCAATAGCATTTTCAAAACTTATACCTGCTTGTTCCAATACCTTATTATAAATCTCAGGATCTGGTTTAGGATGAGCTACCTCATCACCAAATATTGTAAAGTCAAAGTACTTTAATAAATCAAATTGCTTTAAAGTAGCCAAGCCTATCTTGCTGTACGAAGACGTTGCAACTGCTAACTTAAAGCCTTTGTCATGGACTGCTTTAATTAAATCTGATGCACCTTTTTTCAACTCAACTTCATTCTTTTCCAAAGCAGCAAAATAATACTCTTCACGCAAGTCCCGGGCCTCTTTAACTAATTCATCCGACCCCAGATACGTTTTAATCATTTGGTTATTGTGTTCCGTACTTCTACCACGCATCATTTCAAACTCAGTAGCGTCAACCTTATGGCCGTACCCTTTGAGTACGTGCGACCAGCCTTCATGATACACCTTTTCACTATCCACCAATGTACCATCCAAATCAAAAATAATTAACTCTATCTTACTCATTAGACGCTCCATCCCACCATAACTTCACAATCGCTTGCGTACCTTCATCCGAATGCCCTGCATCAGCAAGTTGCGTGTATAACTTGTGAGCTAGTTGAGTCATCGGTAATTCGATTGACATTTTTCTTGATTCATCTAAAGCAATCTTTAAATCTTTGACAAAATGCTTCACAAAAAAGCCAGGTGAGTAGTCATCTTGAATAATTCGTGGCCCATAATTAGCTAAGGAACGGTTACTCGCTGCTCCAGATCCAATTGTTTCGACGACTTTATCTAGCGATAGATTCGCTTCTTTAGCATACGTCATCATCTCAGCCAAGCCTAACATCGTTCCCGCCACCATAATTTGGTTGACTGCTTTGGCATGTTGGCCGGAACCATGCTCACCAAAATAAGTCACATTGGCTGCGAATTTATCAATAACCGGACGCGCTTTCTCTAGATCAATTGCATTCCCTCCAACTAAAACAGCTAGACGCCCTTCACGAGCGCCAATATCTCCACCTGTTACAGGTGCATCCAATACGCTAACATTCAATTCTTTCGCTTTGTCTGCCAATTGTATCGCTAACGACGGTGTACTTGTTGTCATATCAATAAACAAGCTGCCTGAATGAGCTCCCGTAAACAAGCCTTTATCCCCATAATACACTTCTTCAATGTCTTGTGGATAGCCAACAATCGTAATGACAATGTCTGTTGCTTCTGCTACTTCTTTAGGTGTATCCAACCACGTTGCACCTTTGTCGACTAAGTTCTTGGCTTTTGATTTTGTTCGATTGTATACAAATAATTCATGCCCTGCTTCAAGAATGTGCCCTGCCATACTTTGTCCCATGACACCTAAACCGATAAATCCAACTCTCATGTTATGCCTCCTTGTGATGTATAAAGCGTTCTGAGATTATTATAACATTGGGGGTGAAGAAAGATAAATTATAGGTATTACTGATCTCTTAAGTTCTGATAAGTATCAATGTATATTTTATAACTTCTTCTTGTATTTGTTGATTAAATAAGCTAAATTTGATACATCACGATAATGGAGGCGCTTACTGCATATGGATTATACTATTAAAAAATATGGATCATACAACGGCAAAGAGTATGATTTAATTCAAATTACAAACAATGATGTTATTATTACTTTCACCAATCTAGGCGCTCGAATCAACCAATGGAAGATTGGCTCAGATAACTTAATACTGGGTTTTGATAACCCTCAAGAAGCCGTAAAAGGAAAAGGCTATTATTACGGAGCAACCATCGGCCGAATTGCGGGAAGAATAAGCAAGGGACAATTTTCAATTGATGGAAACGACTATCAGCTCCCTCTAAATGAGGGTGATAACCACTTACACGGTGGACCTAATGGCTTTGATTTGAAGTATTGGGAATACGACATTATACAAACAGACTCAGAAATTAGTATTACATTCTCCTTGACTGATCAAGATGGTGAGAATGGATTCCCCGGCACATTAGAAGCTCAAGTTATCCATACTTATACGGTCGATAATGAATGGAAAATCACTTATAAAGCTACTTCAGATGCAGACACACTATTCAACCCGACCAATCATGTCTACTTTAACTTAAATGGAACACATACAGTGCCTATTCTTAATCACCAACTAAAGATCGAAGCGGATAAGTATGTACCCGTTAAAGCAGACGGAACACCCGTTGGTGAATTATCAAGCGTAGAGGGTACAGCTTTTGATGTACGTAAAGGTAAACAGATTGGAGATCAGTTCAAATTAAATGACGCTCAAATTGAGTTGAAAAACGGGTTTGATCACCCCTTTGTTATGCAAGCAGATGCTTCAGATACTCCTATTGTCTTATCAGTCCCTGAGTTGAATCGTTCCATCGAAGTATCTACAGACTGTGAATCAGTTGTCGTTTACACACATAATGTCGTAGATCCTCCAATGGAAATTTGGGGTGAGGAGCTACAACAATACGCTGGAGTTACACTTGAGACTCAGACAATACCTGATGCGGTTAATCATGATGCTTTTGGAAATGATATCTTACGAAAAGGAACACAGTTCGAAAGTGCAACAACATATAAACTAGTTTATTAATTCAAAAAAACCTTGTAGCTAGTGTAGCCACAAGGTTTTTGATATTTTAATTAGCATACCCCTCAGGATTAGCTTCATGCCAGTCCCACGCAGTCTGAATAATACCCTCAATCGTTTCATAGTCCGGTTTCCATCCTAATATCTCACGCGCTTTTTCGCTCGCGGCTACTAATTTTGCTGGATCTCCAGCTCGTCGTTCACCGATTTTTACTGGGATTTCTTTCCCCGTTACTTTACGTGACGCTTCAACAATTTCTTTCACGGAATAGCCCGTACTACTACCTAAGTTAAATATCTGACTTTCAGTGTTCGTATTTAAATACTCTAAAGCCAGAATATGTGCGTCAATCAAGTCTTCAACGTGTACATAATCTCGGATACATGTTCCGTCCGGCGTATCATAATCATCACCAAAGATCGTCATTGCATCACGTTGACCTAAAGCCGTTTGTAGTACAATAGGGATTAAATGCGTTTCTGGGTCATGATCTTCACCAATTCCACCCGTACTCAATGCGCCAGCGACATTAAAGTAACGCAATGATACAAACTTAATCGCGTGTGCTAAATCACACCACTTAATCATGTTCTCCATCATTAACTTGCTTTCACCATACGGACTCGTTGGAGCTTTGGGCTCATCTTCTGTGATTAATGATACTTGGACATCCCCATACACTGCAGCAGTTGATGAGAAGATAATTTTCTTCACATTATTTTCTTGCATGGCTTCGAGTAGTACTTCCATCCCAACAACGTTATTATTGAAGTATTTCAACGGTTTCTCAACCGATTCGCCCACTAATGAACTGGCTGCAAAATGAAAGATAGCCTCAATTTGTTCCTCTTGAATAATTTGATTCAACATCGCCTTGTCTCTAATATCACCCAAATAAAAAGTGGCAGATTGATCTACCGCATCGCGGTGACCCGTCACTAAATTATCTAAGACGCTAACGTTATAGCCTTTTTTAATCAGCTTATTAACAGCGTGCGAGCCAATATAACCCGCTCCACCTATAACTAATACATTCATCTATTCACATCCTTTACACTTGATTCAATGCATCGATAAAGCGAATAAACCCTGCTCTACCTTCATCTGTCTGCTTAAATACACCAGCATCTTCCAAGACGCGAGCAAATTTTAATGACATATTCTCTTCAATCACTGATTGGATTGTCGCTTCAGTAATTGCTTCCGTATTGCTTGCCATCTCCACAGCCCATTCTTGATGAACAGGTGTCACTTCTTCTATAGTTCCTTTTCCTAATAGATACGCTTTAACCGTCTCTAATTCAGTCACTAATCTTGGTGGCAATACCGCTAAGCCCATCACTTCAATGAGACCGATATTTTCTTTCTTAATATGATGCACATCTTGATGCGGATGGAAGATGCCATCCGGATATTCTTCACTCGCTCGGTTGTTACGCAGAACTAAGTCCATCTCAAACTTACCATCTTTAAACCGAGCAATTGGCGTAATGGTATTATGTCGCTCTTCATCGGTATAAGCGATAATATCTAGGTCTTTATCTGAATATGCCATCCATTGATCCAAGATAAACGTTGATACTTCAACTAAATCTTCTACTTTATTACTTCTTAAACGAATCACAGACATCGGCCAATAAACTAATTCAGCTTCAACCTGATCAAATTTATTTAATTGTACCGTCTTAAAGCCTTTAGCTTTTTCCATCGGAAATACGTGACGCCCACCTTGATAGTGGTCATGTGCTAGGATTGACCCACCTACACGTGGTAAATCAGCATTTGAACCCACAAAGTAATGTGGTAATACTTTCACAATTTCTAAGATATTATTAAAGCATTTGCGGTCAACCGCCATTGGCATATGGGTTTCATTCAAAAAGATTGAATGCTCGTTATAGTAAACATACGGCGAATATTGGAAACCATACGTTTCTTCAGGTAAGTCAATACGAATAATCCGGTGGTTTTGACGCGCAGCATGATTCGCGTGCCCTTGATACCCTTCGTTCTCCATACAAAGCACACACTTAGGATAGTCCACACTTTCTTGAGTTAATGCTTTCGCGATTTCCTTTGGATCTTTTTCGGGTTTTGACAAATTGATTGTCACTTCCAAATCCCCATACTCGCTTTGTCCTGTAAAGATAATATTTTTCGCAATATTACGTGTTTTAATATAATCATTTTGTTGTGATAATTCGTAAAAATAGTCCGTCGCTTGTTCTGGATTCGCTTGATATTTGTCCCAAAACTTCTGATTCACGCTCGATGGGGGTGGTGTTATTAAATCCATGATTCTCGCTTCCAGCATCTCAGTCTCTGATTGCGTCACATCAATAATTCGTTCATCTTTTGCATATTGAACTAACATGTCCATGTACTCCAACAAACTAACGTCCGCTTGAGCCACTTCAGGTAAACCTGCTTCTTTGAGATTTAAAATAGCCAACAAGCGATTGACAGTATAATGTCGGTCTAACGCATCCAGTACTTTTAATTGAACCGCTTTGTCCGTGAACTGATGAATTGTTTTTTGAATGTTCAAACTCACAAAATTCCTCCTATCAATAGTCTGCTTTATAATTTCTTCGCGCCGTCGCCAATTTCAGCGACATAAAAACTCGCATCATAACCGATTTGGTCTTTATATCGTTGCCCTATTTGGTCAATCGCTTCATCCACTGCTTCTTTGTTTACTAAAGCAATCGCGCAACCACCCATACCGGCACCCGTCATACGTGCACCAAGCACACCTTTTTGATCCCAAGCCGCTTCAACTAAAGCATCTAATTCAGCACCAGTCACTTCATAATCATCTCGAAGGCTAATATGTGATTGATTCAATAACTGGCCAAACTCTTCAAGTTGATTTGCTTTCAATAATTCAACTGCTTCTTGTGTTCGAGTATTTTCGTATACTGCATGTCGAGAACGCTTAAAATAAGTCTCATTACTAAGCAAACCAGTATTAGCATCAAATGCTTCGTTCGATAAATCGCCTAAAGTCTGAATATTTAATTCTGTTTGAAGCTCCTCTAGCGCTGCCTCACACTCAGAACGTCTTTGGTTATACTTAGAATCAGCCAACTCACGTCGTTTATTTGTATTCATAATCAAGATGACGTTATCACCAAATTCTGCCGGCACTAACGTATAGTCAAGCGTATTTACATCTAGATAGATGGCATAATCATTTTGACCCATTCCAATGGCGAATTGATCCATTATACCCGTGTTTAAACCAATAAAATCATTCTCAACTCTTTGCCCAATTTTCACTAAATCTAATCGCTCTAAGTCTAAATTAAACTCTGATTCTAATATGACTCCGATTAATAACTCTAAGGATGCAGATGACGAAAGCCCCGCTCCGTTAGGGATGTCTCCATAAATGAGTAAGTCAAACCCCTGGTCCACTGTGTGCCCCGCTTCTCGAACAAACTTAATCATTCCTTTAACATAATTTGTCCAATTATCTTGCTTATCAAAGATCAACTCTTGGTCTAAATCAAACGAAATAACACCCAATTCATTAAAGTTATCTGATATACAATTGACCGTCATATCATCACGCAACCTCACTAACCCCATTGTTCCCTGGGTAATTGCGCAAGGAAGCACGTGACCTCCATTGTAATCAACATGTTCACCGATAAGGTTTACACGTCCTGGTGAGAAGTATTGGGATGTTGAGGAGCTTTGAAATACCTCTTTAAACCGTGCTTCTAAATTTTCTATCATTTTTTCTTCCATAATGTACCTCCGTAATAAAATGACATCATTTCTCTATTCAATAAAAAACTTGCTACTTATCTAACTCAGTAAGCCCTTTCAATCATTATTTTATATTTCCTAATGTAAATAGTCTATATTCATTTGTCACTAAAACATGTCATTTTGTTTACTATATGATAAACTATCTGTGTAATATTGAGAGGGAGGTTATTTTTTGAATAGTTATTGGAAACATCTTTTTCTAGATAATGGAGATCTGACCTTGATAGAAGCCGGTTTACAAAAGTATGAGACTAACCAAATTAATAACTACAAAGTTAAGCATGATATAGTCTTTCATATTGTTCTTGAAGGAAAAGGTCATCATACTGTCAATGATAAAAATTATGAATTAACTGCAAGTGATAGCTTTATTTTAAAAAAGAATCAACATGTTTATTATTATCCAGATAAAGATGACCCTTGGACCATCTGTTGGATTGGTATAGGCGGCGACCATTTAGATACTTATTTGAGTAATTCAATGATTCCAAATGTTGATGTCTTAACTTTCAAGGAAAACAGTTTAGCTTTTGAAGAAATGAAACAATTTATATACTTTTTATCCGAAAGTGATCCGAATGATTTACAAGACAATTTGAAAACATTTAGTATGTTATATCATTTTCTTTACTCGCTTAATGAAGAATTTCCACTTACCAATCATCAAAATACGAATGCTCTTTCAGAACCACGTTTAGCAGAAAAAATTTACAGTTATATCTATAAGTATTTTCACAGTGCTTTCACAGTAGGTGATATTGCGGAAGAATTCAATATTAGTCGTAATTATGTATTTAAATTATGTAAGGAACACTATGGTCAGTCTCCTAAACAAATCATTCAAGAACTCAGAATGAATCAAGCTTCACAGTTACTGCGAGGATCTAATTCCCAAGTTAAAGAAATAGCTAGTACTGTCGGTTATAGAGACGCCTTTAGTTTCTCTAAAATGTTCAAAGAATATTATGGTTATAGTCCAACCCAATTCAGGAATTTAACCGAAGAAGAAATCGACAAGGCTTTGTTTATTCGCGAGGAGTTTTTGAAGGTATGATTTAAATCGTTTTTCAAATAAATAATAGAAAGGAACTTTTATGAATACAGAAGATATTTATAATAAAATGCATTCTGGTGAAATATATATTGAAAACTCAGAAACATTAAATGATCAAGCAAAGTATCGAGATTTACTGTTCCATTTCAATCATACTTTACCTAGTGAAACAAAAAAAGTCCGAAGTATATTAACTGACTTATTAGGAGCTATGGGAGAAAATTCGTACATAGAGCCCCCTTTTCATGCTAATTGGGGGAAGAATACTTATATTGGAAACAATGTTTATATCAATTTTAGTTTGACTATTGTTGATGATACTCGTGTTGAAATTAAAGATCATGTCATGATCGGTCCCAATGTAACTATCTCTACCGCTTCTCATCCTCTAGAACCTGAGCTTCGATTGAAAGGTGCACAATTCAATAAGCCTGTCACCATCGAAAAGAATGTGTGGATAGGAGCAAATGTGACTATTTTTCCCGGTGTTACTATCGGAGAGAACAGTGTCGTCGGTGCTAACAGCACCGTCACTAAAGATATCCCAAGTAACGTACTTGCTTTTGGTACGCCTTGTAAGGTGATAAAAAGAATATGAAATCACAAAAAAAGACTTGGTTCACAATGCCAAGTCTTTTTGTGTTTTCTCTTAGTTTACATTTCAACTAAGTATATTTTTTACTTACTCTTCCATCAATTGTAACGCCTGCCCCAACACTCTCTCACCATCTAAAAGTCCATAGCTTTCTTTATCAATTAATCTATAAGGAACCTTGTTATACTCAAGAAAATCTTTCAAACGTGTAATTTCATATTCCGATTGGGGACCAATTAATAGCGCATCAATCTCTTGTCTCTTTAACACATCTTCAGCTGTAATCGCTGGAGCAGAGTATATATGAATATCCAAATCTCTATGCTTTGCAGCATCCTTCATATTTTTAACTAACAGTCCCGTAGTAATCCCAGCAGAACATATTAATAATACTGTTTTTGCTTCTTCCATTACGAATCACTATCCTTTTTTACGTTTATTATATTGATCAATAACAACAGCAAGAAGTAAAATTAAACCTCTAATTGCTTGTTGCCAGTCAATACCAACTCCTAAAATAGACGTACCGTTATTTAACACACCGATAATTAATCCACCAACAAGGGCACCTACAATCGTTCCAATACCACCAGAAGTAGAAGCACCACCAAAGTATACAACTGATAAAGCATCTAACTCAATCCCACTACCAGCTTGAGGTGTCGCTGCATTCAATCTTGCTGCAAGAATCATCCCCGCTAAAGCCGCTAACACACCCATATTTACAAAAACCCATAAAGTTACTTTCTTAGTCTTAACACCTGATAATTCAGCTGACTTATAGTTTCCACCTGTTGCATAAATGTGGCGCCCCATAACTGTTTGATTTGTAATAAATGTATAAATTGCAGCTAAAACCGCAATAACAATCATAACAAATGGGAATCCATTATGCTGTGAGAAAACATATGTGATTGTTAAAATTGTTCCAACAATTACCACTAACTTCGTTACGAATGAAGTCATTGATTCTACTTTAATTAAATTATCTTTCTTTTTCTTTCTAGACATATACATCGTTGCTGCTAAAAGAATAGCCACGGCTGCCCCAATAAGTATTGACGTCATATGTAGTTCAGATTCACCAATATTTGGTAAGTAACCTGAACTTAAAAAATTAAACATTGGTGGATAATTAGCAATTGACATTCCACCAAGCAAAACTTGAGTTAATCCACGGAATAATAACAAGCCCGAAAGTGTTACGATAAAGGCTGGTATCTTCACATAAGCAATCCAAAATCCTTGCCACGCTCCAATAACTCCACCAATAATAAGACATAGCGGAATAACTAACCAAGGGCTAATTTCTCTTTGAATCATTAACATTGCAGATAGTGCCCCTACAAAGGCCATAACTGATCCGACCGATAAATCAACATGTCCTAATAATACTACCATTAACATTCCAATCGCTAATACTAAAATATGGCTATTTCGCAGTATTAAGTTGGTAACGTTAACCGGTCTTAATAAGATTCCATCTGTTAAAAGTTGAAAAATCAGTAACGTTACGATTAAAATAATAATCGGTGGATTTTATAATGAGATTAGCCACCTCTAAAAATCAGTAAAAAAATGCTAAGTAACACAGATGGTTAATCCCGTCAGCGCTTGACAACAAGCCTCAACTCATTAACAAGTACTACTTCAATCAATAAAAAAAGTTAAGTTAGTCGGTAACACACTGAAAAATAAAGTGTCTAACTTAAACTTGAAATTTACACATTAATTTTAAGGTAACTCTTCTATAACTACACAAAAAACACTAAAACTGAGCCTACAGTTTTAGTGTTCATTTTGTATATTTAAATATCGTCGCTAAGCAACCCTTCAGCAATCGTATCCGTAGTAACTATAATATTCAACAAATCACTTTCTAGTGCCGCTCGAATTGCTTCAACTTTCTGATCCCCATATACCACAGTCATAATAGCAGGTATCTTTCTCAAATCCTCAAGATTTAGTCCAATAACATTTTTATTTATTTCACTATCTACTTCTTTTCCTTCTTGATTGAAAAATCGTGAATTAATAACGCCTACAGCATTATGCCCCTTTAAGTCGGTCGCATCTTCTTCACTTAAGAAGCCTATTTTTCGCATGTTACTTTCTTGATCCAAACTTGAAATCCCAATTAAAGCCAAATCGACTGTTTTTCCTTCTTCCAAGATACTTTGAATTGCATTGTTACTACTGAGCTCTTCTCGTATTAACTCATTTGATACTAATGCAGGAGAATAAAGATATTTCGCCTTACCTCTCATCTTCCTCGCTAAGTCGTAACTCAATTGATTGGATTGTATCTCAAAATAATCATCACTTAACCCACCGATCAAAGGCAGGACTGTGACACCTTGATGATTCGTATAAGGAAAATGATCCACTAAACCTCTTAAGGAATTCCCCCAAGAAATACCGATTGTCTGGTATGAAGGAAGTATTTTCTTCAAGTATAAAGCAGCTTGTTGGCTTGCCATTTTTTTCACTTCAGCTTTATTAATATCTAGTGTATCAATGATAATGGCATTTTTTAGCTTGAATTTTTTCTCTATTTGCCTTTCTAACCTAGCCGTATAGACACTACTGCTATTAATCACAATTTCAACGATTCCATCTCTTTTTGCTTCAACAATCATTTTAGATATGAATGATCTCGATACGCCTTTTTCGCGGGCAATTTCTGATTGCGTCATCCCTTCTTCATAATACATTGTCGCAATCTTTACAATGTCATTTTCACCTATTTTCTCCATACTGTCCTCCAATTACCAAATCGTTTCTTTGAATAACAAAAGTCCATCAAAGTAGGCAACTTTGCTAAGGTCTACTTTGATGGACACATATTATTTAAACGCTTATTTAATTATTTTCCAAACGCTTCAGTGTATTTACTTACAACATTTTCTGCAGTAAAGCCGAAGTATTCAATCACTTCTTCACCTTTACCAGAAGCGCCAAAACGGTCAATTCCGAGTGTTACACCGTCAAGTCCAACATAACGTTCCCAACCGAATGTTGCTCCCATTTCGATTGACATACGGTTACGTACAGCTTTAGGTAAAACACTTTCTTTATATTCTGCTGATTGCTCATCGAATAAGTTTTGTGCTGGTAATGATACAACTGATACGTCTACGCCTTGCTCTTTTAATTTCGCTTGTGCTTCAACTGCTAGATTCACTTCAGAACCTGTCGCAATTAGGATTCCTTCAGGAGTATCGCCTTCACTTGGTGAGATAACATATCCACCTTTACGTACACCTTCTTCAGCTTTCGTGTTTGATCCTTCTAAGACTGGTAAGTTTTGACGTGATAAAACTAACATTGTTGGACGGTTTTCTGATTCCATTGCTACTTTCCATGCTGCATATGTTTCATTAACGTCAGCAGGACGGATTAAGTTTAAGTTAGGCATTGCACGGAATCCAGCTAATTGCTCAATTGGCTCATGTGTTGGTCCATCTTCACCAACTGCAACTGAATCGTGAGTCATCACATATGTTACTGGCAATTGTGATAATGCTGATAAACGTACAGCAGCTTTTAAGTAGTCAGTAAATACGAAGAATGTTCCTCCGTAAACTTTTGTACCACCATGTAAAGCAATACCGTTCATCATAGCAGCCATTGCAAATTCTCGCACACCAAACCAAATATTACGTCCAGAACGGTTTTCTGGCATGAAGTCCTCGTCGCCACTAATCATTGTTTTGTTAGAACCAGATAAGTCAGCTGATCCACCCCATAAGTAAGGTACTTTCGCAGCTAAAGCTTGGATAGCATCTCCACCCGAAGCACGACTCGCTTCTGCTTTAGCGTCTGTTCCTTTGTATTCTAATTCTGATGCATAATCTTCAGCAAGATGTCCGTTGAAGCCTTGTTGGAATGCTTCAGCTTTTTCTGGGTTAGCTTCTTTATATGCATTAAATATTTCTAACCATGCTTCATAAGCTTTCTTACCACGGTTTTTAACTTTTTCGTCGAATAATTCTTGAGCTTCTGCCGGAACATCAAACGCTTCATGGTTCCATCCGTATACTTCACGAGTTGCTGTCCAGTTGTCAGCACCTAATGGGTTACCATGCGTATCCGCAGTTCCTTGTTGAGGTGAACCGTATCCGATAACTGTTTTAATCTCAATTAAAGTTGGTTTACCTTGGTTCTCTTTTGCTTTTTGAATCGCATTTGAGATTGCATCTAAGTCTGTTCCTTCTTCAACACGTAAGTAGTTCCAGTTCATAGACTCAAAACGGCCTTTAATATCTTCATTAAACGCTTGGTTTAAGTCTCCATCTAATGAAATATCGTTTGAATCATAAAGAACGATTAATTTATCTAATTCTTGGCGACCCGCGAATGAAATAGCTTCATAGCTAATCCCTTCCATTAAATCTCCATCACCCACTAATGTATATGTATAGTGATCGATTACTTTATGCTCATCAGTATTGTATACAGCAGCAGTATGTTGTTCTGCCATCGCAATACCAACAGCTTGTGCAATACCTTGTCCTAATGGACCTGTAGTCGCTTCAACACCATCAGTATGGCGGTACTCTGGGTGACCTGGTGTACGGCTTCCTACTTGACGGAAGTCCTTTAAGTCATCAATCGTCACGTCGAATCCACTCATATGTAATAAACTATAAAGTAATGCCGAACCATGCCCTGCCGATAGAACGAAACGGTCACGGTTAGGCCAGTCTGATAATTCAGGATTCACATTTAAGTGACCTGCCCATAATGCATATGCCATTGGCGCCGCACCCATAGGTAAACCTGGGTGACCTGAATTAGCTTTCTCAACTTGTTCAATACTCAACGCACGTAATGTATTTACCGCTACTAAATCTTTTTCGTTAAACATTATATTCCTCCAAAGAATTATTTTATTTTTTACTTATTTTTATTAGTTAAATTAAAGCAAACGTTTCTTCAAAACTCACATCAGTGACTTTGTTATCAATGACAGCTGTACAGCGCTCGGTTTTTCCATCTAACAACAATTCCACAGCGTGTTCACCAAAGTCCAGTCCTAAGATTCGGTCCTCAGCAACAGGGTTCCCACCACGTTGAATATGCCCAAGTAATAACGGGTGAATTGGATAACCTGTTTCGCTTTCGACAATGTCCTTGAATTCTTCCGCGGACATGACACCTTCAGCGATGATGAATAATTGATATCTCTTGCCCATGGCTTGAGACTTTTCAATCGCTTCTTTAACTTTATCTACATTAAAGTCACTTGCTTCAGCAATGATGCCGTCTGCGTCTAGTGCTCGTCCTGTCCACTTTGCAATATCTCCAGCTCGACGACCCATAACTTCAATCCCGTATAGATGTTTGTGACTTGAGGCAGACTGCATAATAATATCCACAGTATCCACCACATTGCGAACTGCGGTCTTGAAGCCTAAAGTTAGCTCTGTAATTGGAATATCATTATCGATTGTGCCAGGAATGCCAACCGTTTGGATACCTAATTTGGACAAACTCATCGCTCCACGGTAAGAACCATCTCCCCCGATAACGACGAGTCCATCTACTTCATCTTCTTTTAATTGCTTGGCGACTGCCGCTTGAACTTCTGCCTTCTTAAACTCTTCTGATCTCGACGTACCTAAAAATGTCCCTCCCACATTGTGGTGCGGTTTGACATTCTTAGGTGTTAATTCAATATAATCGTTCGCAATTAACCCAGAGTATCCTTCAAGGTAACCGCGCACTTCAATGTTATGTTTGCGTGCTTCATCAACAATTCCGTTAATGGCTGCATTCATCCCTGGAGCATCGCCTCCACTTGTTAATACACCTATACGCTTCATCTGATTCTCCTAAAATGTTTTTAACACTTAAAGCTATTACAAGTCATAGTGTAACAAATATACGATGTATATTCATGTTCTACGCACTCTTCCTATCTATTAAAAAGTATTTCATAAACAGATTATACACCGCTTTCAATATTTTGTAAAGCACATGCCACACATAGTGTCGTATGTCACAGGATGTTTTTTCTTCTATATGGGGTTCCTTTAATTGTGCATTTATTCGTAATGATGTACAGCCTTCCCCAAGCTAGTAGCTCACTCTTATCGGTTTTCGGAGTAACAATGCAACCTCATAGCTTCCCAAGCTTATTGATTGTTATTACTACGTTCTCACTACTTGAGGCAGCGATTGAATCAGAAAATATTCGTGGAGCCTTCCAATCCATTGATCCACGTCAAATTGAAGCCGGTCAATCAATTGGAATGACACGCCGTCAGAATTTACGTCGCATTATTATTCCACAAGTAATGAGTGTAGCCATCCCATTATTCTTAAATGCCTTTTTGAAAAACATTAAAGGTCTCTCACTTGCCTTTACAGTTGGAGTTGTTGATATTCTAGCTCAAGCTCGTTACGCAGCTGCTTTAAGTTACCGCTACTTAGAATCTTATGTTGCTGCAGCTTTAGTTTATTGGCTTATCTGTGGTATTTTACAAATGATTTTCAACCGTGTTGAATTAAAACTTCAATTTGGTGCCTCACGTAGACAAGGAGTGTAATGTTTGAATAAATTTGACCGTATAAAATTAGCCATTAGTGGTGATAAACAAAGTACGATTCCCTTTTCTTTCTGGACACATTTACCAGAAATTGATCGGTTACCTAAAGAAGTTGCCCAAGCGACTTATGATATGTATAAACAGTACGATTTAGACTTTATTAAAACAATGAATAACGGTATGTATGCCGTGGAAGACTATAGGACTGAATTAGATTTTTCTGAAGTGGCTAAAGGTGGGGTGGCTAAAGTGGTTGAAACACCGATTAATCACTATGACGACTGGTTAAACCTTCCGTTACTTGAGCTAGAAAGCGCAGCAGCAATGCAAAGAGAGCTTAACCACCTTGAACACCTGTTGAACTTAGTAGATGGTGAAGCACCCGTTATTATGACTATCTTCAGCCCTTTGACTACTGCGGATAAATTATCTAAAGGCCGTTTAGCTGAACACCTTGTACAAGATGAAGCTGGATATATTCACCAAGCTTTAGACAAAATTGCCCAGTCAACGGCATCACTTGCACAAAGAGCCATTGAGTTAGGTGCAGCGGGTATATACTTCGCTTCTCAAATGAGTTCTTACGATAAAGTTAATGAAGAAATCTATGCCGAATATGGTGTACCATATGATTTGAAAGTGCTCGAAGGCGCACAAGCTGGTTGGTTTAACGCAATTCATGTGCACGGTGATGATATTATGTTTAATCTGGTTAAAGATTACCCTGTTCACGTGTTTAACTGGCATGTGTGGGAAAGTTTACCTGAGTTAAAAGAAGGTATCGACTACACTGGTAAATGCGTCATGGGTGGGATTGCCCGTATGGATATTACACATAATAACCGTAACCCTTTACGTCATCAAATCTACCGTTCAATTACTGAGTCAGGTGGGAAAAACTTAATTTTAACCCCAGGTTGCGGTATTCGTCATCCATTCGAAGAAGACACGATTCGCTACTTACAAAAAGTTAAGTCTGAAACTGAAGCTTTGTTAAATAAATAGCAATCTTGTAACAGCCGACCTTAATTGGTCGGCTGTTTTTAGTACCACTTAATTTGGAGGTTTTAGAGATATATTCTAATCCACATTTCATTCTTTTATGGATTTGAGATGGTTTCAAATCCATATTCTCACCTTTTGTGGATTTGAGATCGTTTCAAATCCATATTCCCACCTTTTATGGATTTGAGATCGTTTCAAATCCATATTCTCACCTTTTGTGGATTTGAGATTGTTTCAAATCCATATTTCCACCTTTTTTGGATTTGAGATCCTTTCAAATCCACATTCTCACCTTTTATGGATTTGAGATCGTTTCAAATAAAAAAACCTAAGTAAGGTTCCCTGCTCAAATTAAAGCAGGCCCTACTTAGGTTATCTTTTTAAATTATTAGTATGCTCTTGCTAACCAAACTGTTTCTGTTGCTGGATTACCTGTCACGATACATACATCTTTCTTATCTACTGTACCATCAACTGGAATGTTACGTGTTGTGAAACCAGTGCGCTCTTGAATCATTGCTTCTGATTCTTCTGTTCCATCCCAACCTGCTAATACCCAACCTGGGGTTTCGTCGGCTGCTTTTTTCGCTTCGATATGTGCTTCAAGTTCGTCTAATGTATTGATATCTGTGTAGATATTTTCTGCATTACGAACGCGTGCGTTCTCTAATAAACGAGTTTGCATTTCGTCTAAAGCTGTTTCGATGTAGTCAGAGAAGTTCGCGAAGTCAACATCGACTTTCTCGTCTAAGTCACGTGCTTTAACAATTACTTTATTATTTTCTAGATCTCGTGGACCAATTTCAACTCGCAGTGGCGCTCCGCGTAGTTCCCACTCATTGAATTTGTAACCTGGACGGTTATCACTTCCATCAATGACTGTACGGATTTGTTTGCTGGCTAATTCTTCATTCAGCTCATAGATTTTATCCATGATTGCTGGGTTCTTTTGCCAAGGTCCTACTGGAATGAATACCACTTGTTGTGGCGCTACTTTTGGTGGCATAATTAATCCTTGGTCGTCACCATGGGTCATGATCATTGCACCAATCAGACGAGTTGAAACTCCCCATGATGTTGTAAATGCATGAACATGTTCGTTGTTACTGTTTAAATATTTGATATCAAATGCTTCAGCGAATTTTGTCCCCATGTAATGACTTGTTCCTGCTTGAACTGCTTTCGTATCTTGCATCATTGCTTCTACTGAGTAAGTGCGTTCTGCACCTGCAAAACGTTCTGAAGGTGTCTTTTCTCCTTTGAATACGGGAATAGCCAATGTTCCTTCGATCACTTCTGCATAGATATCTAACATACGTTGCGTACGTGTTTGAGCTTCTTCAGCTGTAGCATGCGCTGTATGTCCTTCTTGCCATAAGAATTCTGATGTACGTAAAAATGGCATCGTACGTTTTTCCCAGCGGAATACGTTCGCCCATTGATTCATCTCCATAGGTAAGTCGCGGTATGAGTTAATCCATTTAGAATATGCATCACCAATCATTGTCTCAGATGTTGGGCGTAAAGCTAAGCGTTCTTCTAACTTTTCTCCAGCTGCTTCCGTAACCCACGGTAATTCTGGTGAGAATCCTTCAATATGGTCCTTCTCTTTATTAAAGAAACTCTCTGGAATCAACATAGGGAAGTATGCGTTACGAATACCCTCTTGTTTGAAACGATAGTTTAATGATTCTTGAATGTGCTCCCAAATCTCATAACCGTTTGGTTTAAAAATCATACAACCACGTACTGGTGAGTAATCCATTAAGTCAGCTTGTTGAATTGTTTGGATATACCATTTTGAAAAATCTTCTTTTCTCGTTACCATAGTAACCTCCTGTTTTAATTTAGTGCATAATAAAAACTGTTCCCGTCCAAATAAGGACGAAGAACAGTTGATCTCCGCGGTACCACCTCAGTTGTCGGCATGTTGCCAACCAGCTTAAAGCCGATAAGGAGGCGAGTCCATAAACTGTATAGTAGGTTCGACGAGCGAGCGGGTTAATCACTTTCAGCCTTGGTGATTTTCTCTTGTTACCTTCACTTCATCTACTATTCTATCAATGCTTATATTATAGCGATTTTTTGAACAAAGTTCAATCTCTTTGAACAATTGAATCTCCTGCCGCATTCATTTCGTATTGTTCTAAAGCACGCATATTCGTTAACGGCCAATAGATATAATCAGCTTCACCGATAATATCTTCAGCATCAATGAATCCAAACGCACGCCCGTCTAGTGAGTTCCGGCGGTTATCTCCCATCACGAATACTTGCCCCTCAGGAACAACAGCACTTCCAGCTACATTCTCCAATAAAAAGTCGCCTGTAAAGTTACCTAAAACATCGGCTCTCATCTCGTCGAGATAAGGTTCATTCATTATTTCACCGTTTAAAATCAATTGATCATCTTGATAGGCAATTGAATCTCCCGGCACACCAATCACGCGTTTGATGTATAAACTTTCCGGCTCATCTGTTTGAACCGGTCCACCTGGTGCGGGAAATACAACGACATCAAAACGCTCAATGTCATTTAATTTCATCATGAACATTTTCTCGCCATCATGCAGAGTATATTCCATTGAACGCCCGTCCACTATGAAAGGCTCCATGACATACGCATAAAATACTTTAATTCCTAGAAAAAGAACAGCCACCCAGATAAGTGTGCTGATGATTTCTCTGATTATCCCTTTAAAAGTCATCTTCTACCTCAATCTAATTAGTCTTTGCTATCCATCACTGTATCAATTGCTAGTACAACTGCTATAACCATGACTGGATCCACTTCGTCACTATCAATATTAAACTCAAACGTATCACTCATCGCAAAGAATTTTTTATTAATTTGAGCAATTAAATCGCCTTCACGGTCATAAATATTATAATCATGTGCAAAGTAATCACCTTCGATCGTCCATCCAATTTGATCAATTTCAAATTGTGGCTTGAAAAAAGTGAGACGTTTTCGAATACCTGCCACATGTTTATCATTAACAAATACATCGACGTGCGGCATAAGTGTTAAGACTTTTTGCTTAACTAGAGCTACCTCTTGGTTGGTTTCTAAGTCTATGATATGCAATTTTCTACCCATCGAAATCAGCTCCCCATCTACCTTATATACTGGTTTTTGGTTCGCATCAACGATATTAAAATCTTGTTTAAATGATAACATTTTCTGTTTCATGTATAATTGCATTAATCTCACTCCTTTAACTTTATTATAATCTTTATATTTATAATGTTCAATTTTATTTGTGAAGTTGTTGAGGACAAATTTTATAACGGAGGTTATCACAATGAATATCGCTCACTATCAAGACGTATTAGACTTTTGGTTTGACCCCGAACATGCTGATTTATTATTCGAAAAAAATGATGACTTTGACACATTGATTCAAGAACGTTTTGGTGATACTTTGATTGCTGCTTGTGAAGGCTTGTTATGGGACTGGCGTACAAGCGCATATGGAAGACTTGCTGAAATTATCGTGCTAGATCAGTTCTCGCGTAACTTATATCGTGGTGACAAGAAAAGTTTCGCTCAAGATACGATGGCTCTAACCTTAGCGCAGGAATTATATAATTTGCGTGAATTTAAAGATGACTTTTCAACTCAAGAACAAAGCTTCGCGATGATGCCTTTCATGCACTCTGAATCGCGCGACATCCATGAAATCGCCTTACGCATCTTCTCTGAAATAGGCGATGAGAACACACTCCATTATGAAAAGTTACATAAAGATATTATCGACCGCTTCGGTCGCTACCCACACCGAAATGAAATTCTAGAGCGCAAAACAACCGAAGAGGAAGACGCGTTTCTAAAAGAACCTAATAGTAGTTTCTGATAAATAAGCAAAGAAAGAGTCCGCATTTGAGGTGCAGACTCTTTTTTGATGTATTTCGCATTTATTTTCGTTCATAGTTGCGAATTAAGCGTATTTCGCATTTACCATACTCCATAAGTGTGAATTAAGCTTATTTCGCATTTATCATACTTCATAAGTGTGAATTAAACTTATTTCGCATTTACCATACTCCATAAGTGTGAATTATCCGTATTTCGCATTTACCATACTCCATAAGTGTGAATTATCCGTAATTCGCATTTACCATACTTCATAAGTGTGAATTATCCGTAATTCGCATTTACCATACTCCAAAAGTGTGAATTAAGCTTATTTCGCATTTACCATAACTTCATAAGTGTGAATTAAACTTATTTCGCATTTACCATACTTCATAAGTGTGAATTAAGCTTATTTCGCATTTACCATAACTTCATAAGTGTGAATTATCCGTAATTCACATTTACCATACTTCATAAGTGTGAATTAAACTTATTTCGCATTTATCATAACTTCATAAGTGTGAATTAAACTTATTTCGCATTTACCATACTCCATAAGTGTGAATTAAGCTTATTTCGCATTTACCATAACTTCATAAGTGTGAATTATCCGTAATTCGCATTTACCATACTTCATAAGTGCGAATTAAGCTTATTTCGCATTTATCATACTTCATAAGTGCGAATTAAGCTTATTTCGCATTTACCAGCAATCATAAGTGCGTAATAACGATAATTCACACGTATCATTTATTATTCTTGTGAATTATCACATATCATTCAATTTCATAATATGCAGCTTTCGTTGAGCCGTTTTTTCTATACGAATTAGCCAAAACCTTCCGAATAGTACCCTGACTAATTTGTCCTCCAGTAAATTCATATACATTCCTAGTTGTAACCATCTCAGCATTATCACAAAACACATACCTCAATTGCTCTGCAGATCTCAGTATCGCATCTGACTTCAGCTCCTTAGAATCACAATGCCTACACGTTACATTTTTCAATAAAACATCAACATCAAAGCTATGGCAATCCTTACATGTCACACCTTTTCGAAGCAACTCAAAATTTTCCACCGTTAAGCCAGTAGGTTGAAATGGATTTTTAGTGACATACCGATTCAAGACTTTTTGTACTTGATTAAAGTGATCTGGCATCAGTGGCATAGCCATAAAATCATTATGCCGCTTCAGAAAGTTTTTGAATTGATTTCTTAGTATGATTTCAAAATCGACATGCTGTTCAATCTCAACTTGGCAGTGTTCGTTAATAAAGACCATCGCACCAAGAACTTCAATTTCCGCAGACACTTCAGATGCTATTCGCTTTAACCGGCTGACTTTACTCGACATGCTCATCATAATGTCATCGTCCATTAATCGATGATTGATTGTACATTCATGATTCTTATACTCAAATTTACCATCAAAATTTTTCACTTCAATAACAAGCCACCGATTCTCCTTTATGATTAAAAAATCAGCCTGCATCGTTTTCTTATTATAGAACCAATAATCATGAATCAGGTGCCAATGCTTGTTACCGTATTTTTTGATCCATAACTCAACTTCAGCTTCGCCGATAAAACCAAGTTTCAACGACCAACTTCGTCTTTTCTGTTTCTCATCTAAATCTACTAGTCGCACTTCCAATATTTCTAGCTGAATTAATTCTGTACTCTTTTGCATCATCATCACACTCCTCTATTATATATACGTAAAAAAGGAGTGATTCCATTATTTTATTTTAGAAACCGTGTTAATATTTAATCTTCAATATTTAACGACACTGCGTTAATTGCAACAATCACTGTTGAAAGTGACATCAGAATCGCGCCAACAGCCGGCGATATCGTTATACCAATTGGTGCCAAAAGTCCTGCCGCCAATGGTATAGCGATAAAGTTATAACCTGCTCCCCATAATAAGTTCTGATTCATCTTACTATTCGTCTTAAATGACAGTTCGATAAATGATTCAATATCGCCGGGTTCTGATTGTGTTAAGACAGTGTCTGCTGAATCAATTGCGACTTGTGTGCCAGCTCCAATAGCCACACCTACATCAGCTAATGCCAGTGACGGCGCATCATTCACTCCATCCCCCACCATAATCACAGTCTTGCCTTCACTTTGAAGTGCCTCAACTAAATTATACTTATCTTGTGGTGATTGGTTGGCTCGGTATTCAATACCTAATGCTTCTGCAACACCTTTGGCTGCATTGTCATTGTCCCCTGTTGCCATAATGGGTGTAATGCCTTTATTCTTGAGTACATCCATAAGCTCTTTACTAGTCGCTTTCAATTCATCACCTAAAGAAACAGCTCCGATTGCTTTGCCATCTTTAATCAAAATACTTATCGTTGCTCCTGGTAACATCTCAATATCGATATTTTCCGCATAAGCTTTTTGACTAATTAGTGCATACTCACTTCCTTGATGCACGCCTTTAACTCCTTCACCAGAAATAACTTCTGTTGAATTAAAATTAGCTGATTCAATGATTTCATCTGAAACATAACTCATAATTGATTGGGCAATAGGGTGACTGGATCCAGCTTCAATACCAGCCATCAAACTTAGCAACTCCTCTTCACTATATGTACCGTCCAACGAATCAACTTTAAGCACTTTAAATTCACCCGTCGTTAATGTTCCTGTCTTATCTAATATCATTGTTTCTGATTTGGTCGTTAATTCATACGCTTCACGATTTGTAACTAGTAGCCCGCGGTTTGCACCTAGACTTGTACTTCGTGAAATAACTAAAGGAATAGCCAAACCTAAAGCGTGCGGACAGGCGATAACAAGTGTTGTCACCGTATAAGAAATCGACGTTTGTAGATCCGCAATCATCCACCATACGAAGAAAGTAACTAAGGCCACGCCTACTGCTATATAAAACAACCAACCCGCAACTTGATGTGCTTTGTTCTCTGCTCGCGATGGATTCCCTTGAGCTTCAGCCACTAAATGTTGAACTTGAGATAAGAACGACATATCTCCTGTCTGGCTGACTTCCACGAATAGCGTACCTTGCCCATTCGTTGATCCTCCGATTGCATCGTCTCCTGCTTTTTTCTCGATGGGTTTTGATTCACCTGTTAATAGTGATTCATTCACACGTGAACTTCCTCGAACAATCTTTCCATCTGCAGGCACATTTTCACCCGCTTGTACTCGAACGATGTCCCCTACTTGAAGTTTTGCTACTGGACGATTTTCAACCGATTCATCTTCCAAGACTACTTGAGCTTCTTTTGGTAATAATTTGGCCAATGACTCTTGAGCGTCCCCAGCATTGCCTAAAGCAACCATCTCAATCCAATGACCTAATAACATGATTAATACCAATGAAGCAAATTCAAAGTAGAAATCCATAACATGCTCGCCCGTTATATAACGCATAACTACTGCGTACACACTATATAGATACGACACACCCACACCCATTGAAACGAGTGCCATCATACCAGGTGATTTTTGTTTAAATTCATCCATCGCACCTTTGAAAAATGGTTTTCCTCCGTAAATTATAAGTATTGTTGATAGAACAGTTCCTAAAATATCTGAATAAGGAAAAGTATATTGGAATGGAAACGGAATCTCTAACCCCATTAAAGGAGAAATCCACATAATAATTAATCCTAACGGTAATGAACGTAAGAACAGTTTCTTGAAATCCCCATGATGATGGTGATCATGCCCACCCATTGCCCCATGATCATGATGCATGTGAGTGTGGTCTGTGTGGCTATGATCCATCTTACTGTGATCCATTTCACTATGGTTCGTATGATCATGATGCATGTGACTATGGTCCATCTCACCATGATCCATATGTTTGTGATTATGTTCGTGATGCTTATGTTTGTCCGTACTCATTTTAGATCTCCTCCAGTATTCAAATGACATTCACATTGTCCTGGTACACACCCACAAGCCACTTCGAGTGGTGCAGTCATCTTCTTCTCCTCTAAAAAATAAATTAACTCACTTATGTCTCCTTGACTTAAAGTCGCTTCAGATAGTATATCCACTAAGACGTTCCCAAGTTTTTTATTACAAATCCGAGACAGTAAATTAGTGGTAAAGTCCCTCATTATCTCATTCTCAGAAATTACAGCTGAATAGATGAATTTTCTTCCAGCTAGTTGCGCATCTAAAGCACCCTTATCAACTAAACGGCCTATTAAGGTCTTTATCGTACTTGTTTTCCAACTTTGCTTATCTTCTAGTATGTCGATAATTAACCGACTCGTAGCTATACCATTAGCCCAAACAACTCGCATTACTTCCCATTCTGCATCTGTTATCTTGAATTGGGATATCGCTTCCGCCATCATTGAACCTCCTTTTCGTTTACACATGTAAACTTAACTTAAATGCAGTTTACATGTGTAACCTGGGTTTGTCAAATAATACCTTAAAGAGTATCGCTCTTTATTTTTTCCATTTTATGGTACATTATAATCAACAGAACACGTCTCTTAGCTACTCCTCAAAGGAGGGAACTATTATGCGTAAAGCTTGGTTAGTTACGTTCATCCGGTTACCATTACTATTAGTGACAATGGCACTTTTTAGCGTTATCTTGAATATATCATTTCCTTTTGCTCCTGATATCGCCGTTCTATATTTTATGATTGTAAATATTATATCTTTGTTCTTTATGATTCATCTGTTGAAGGCTGAAAATCGCACAATATGGGATGTCATCGATTACCAAAAACATCGACTTGGTAAGGATATATTATGGGGAATACTATGGATTTTTGTTCTTTTTATTCCATTTGCGATTGCGATTAATGGGGTCGCATTTTTAATGTACGGGACAGATTATATTAATCAGTTCCAAGTCATTTTTGCAGGCGACTTAGCAACGACCCCAAACCTTACACCTCTATGGCTTAGATGGTTTGGGGCGATTATCGCACTTTTTTTCCCTTTTCTTAATGCACCGATTGAAGAAATTATGTACCGAGGGTACGCTCAACCTAAGTTTACTAAAGGGTATGGTAGCGCATTGGCTGGTATTATTATCCCGTCAATTGGTTTCGGCTTACAACACTTTATGCTTGCGGCAAGTTGGCAAGGTGCATTAGTTTATATTGTAGCGTTTTTCTTTTGGGGTCTAGGTAGTAGCCTAATCTTCCATGTTCATCAGCGACTTTTCCCAATTATTATTGCCCACTTCTTTGTTAATTTCGCTTTCGCTGCTTTTCCGATTGTCTTTTTAACCTTAGGTATGTAATAACCTTTCTACACTAAAAAACCCACTCACATTTGTCGTGAGTGGGTTCATTTTTCTATTTTTCTATTCTTGCGCACCTTTTTGTCCGGTTAATACTTTAAACCAATGAACGATAAAGGTTGCAACGGCTGCCGCTCCAAAGATAATTCCCCAAGACATAAGCGTTAACGGCTCTGTCCCTAAAACATTATTCATGAATGGTGTGTAAACAGCAATTAGCTGTAATACAACACCTAGAGCCATTGCTCCTACAAGTAATTTATTCTTGAAAAATGATTTATCTAAACCGAATGATTTGAATTTTCGAACGTTAAAGATATGCATCAATTGTGCAATGGCCATGTATGAGAACGTCACAGTTTGAGCATACTCTAATGAGAAATCACTAAAGTTATAGAATGCGAAGAATATTCCAAAGGCACCTAAACCAATGAAAATCCCACTCGTAATAATTTGACTTAAGAATTTACGATTCACTAAACCATTTTCAGGATTACGAGGTGGATGACTCATAACATCATCTTCTGCTTCTTCATAAGCTAAAGCAATGGCTGGTCCGATATCAATCAACAAGTTGAGGAACAAGATATGTAATGGTTGAATCGGCATCGGTAGCAGGAAGACAATTGTGAATAAAATCGACACAATTTCAACCATGTTACACGCGAATAAGAACGATACATATTTCTTAATGTTTTCAAAAATAATCCGACCTTCGCGTACAGCGTCCACAATTGTAGAATAACGATCATCCGTCAGTATCATATCTGAAGCTTCTTTCGCTACCTCAGTACCACGAATACCCATAGCTACTCCAATGTCAGCCCCATTCAATGCTGGCGCATCATTGACACCGTCTCCAGTCATCGCAACCACTTCACCTTCATCTTGTAAGGCACGTACGATTTGGAGTTTATTTTCTGGAGAAACTCGTGCGAAGACAGCTGTATCTTGGATACGATCAATGAAATCATTCGAATCATGTGTCTTATCGATTTCTTTACCTGTCATCGTGTTTTCCCAATTGTTAATACCGATTTCTTTAGCAATCACAGAAGCCGTACGCGGATGGTCTCCGGTAATCATCTTGACTCTAATACCCGCTTCTTGAGTTTGACGAATCGATTCAGCGACATCTTGCCTTGGCGGATCCATAATCCCGAATAAGCCATCGATTGTTAAGATTTTGTGGTTGTTCTCAAACCATCCTTCGATATCTTCAGTAATTTCTTGCGCTTCACCCTCATCTTTTACAGTATAACTCGCAAGTCCAATAACACGATTACCTTCTTCAGTCAGTTGTTTATTCTTTTCAGTCCAAAACTCAACCTCATCATCATCGATATCAGTATATTCTGCGACAACATCCAAAGCACCCTTCATAATGAAACGATAGATATCATTCGGGAATTTATGGAATGTAGCCATATATTTCTTATCCGAATCAAAGGTAATTTCAGCAAGTTGTTCATAGTTATTCTCTTTTAAGAACTCTGGAGATAAGCCAATTTTGTGACCTAAAACGGTTAAAGCACCGTCAGTTGGATCCCCTTTAATTTTGTACTCGCCTTTATCCTCTTCTTTTATATCTTCATCATTATCGTCATCATCCTCTTCAGACACCTTTGTTAATACAGCATCACTTGATAAGAATCCATCTGTAATTAGCTTAATCAAGACTTGATCGTTATCGTTTAAGTCCTCAACATCATCAATATTTCCTGCTTCAATATCGACGACCTCGCCACTATATTTGATGGCTCCTTTAGGTTCATACCCGCTACCCGTTACTTCATAGACTTCATCGCGTTTAATAATTAACCGCTCAACCATCATTTGGTTTTCAGTCAATGTCCCTGTTTTATCACTGGCGATAATTGATGTTGATCCCAATGTTTCAACAGCTGACAAGGTCTTAACAAGAGCTTCATGCTCAGCCATCGTCGTCATACCGTTGGATAAGGTAATCGTTTGAACTGCAGGCATTGCCTCAGGGATAGCAGCAACAGCTAGAATGACAGCTACGTGTAGCATCTCGGCTGTATCTTGTCCGTTTAATATCCCAATTAATAGAACGAGGGCTGCGGCGACAAAAGCTACGATAATTAAAGCTTTACCTAATTGATCAATTTCTTTATCTAAAGGCGTTTCATTATCTTGTTCTTCACCCAACATCTCAGAAATCCGACCCACTTCAGTATCCATACCCGTTCCAGTAATAATTGCTCGGGCTTTACCACGTGTCACAGCTGTACCTGAAAAGACCATATTCAATTGATCGCCTACAGCCTCTTCCTCATCAAATGATGCGTCTGCGTCTTTATCGACCGCTTCAGATTCACCCGTCAAGGCCGCTTCCATCACTGCAAAGTTATTGTCACTAATTAAACGACCATCTGCAGCAATCGCATCCCCTTCACCTAGAATAAGGACATCTCCGGGAACTAATTCCGTTGAATCAATTTCAATCTCTTTGCCATCACGTAAGACTTTCGCCTTCGTATCAACCATTGATTGTAAGGCTTCAACAGACTTTTGAGCACCTAATTCGACGAAATACCCAGTTAACACTGATATTAAGACCGCCAGCAAAATAGCAACGGCTTCAACCCAGTCACCCATAATCACAGAAATCACTGCCGCAATTCCTAGTAGGTATACAATAATATTATTCAAATTTTCTAATAATATTTCCCACTTAGATTTTGTCTCAGTCTCATCTAACTTATTTTCACCATATTCTTCTCGACTTTTCTCGACTTGAGATTCACTCAATCCATCGTCTATCGATGTCTCAAACTCCTCTACAACGTCGTCTAACTCACGTTGATATATTTCACTCATAATAAACCCCTCACATTTATATTCATTTTAAATTGCATCATAACATCATTTACGTTCTAAATATAACATGTATAACTTTACAAATAAATAAATTTGCCTACCGCAACTCAACACCAAATCATTGACATTGTCATGTTAAAATTCATTTCTACTTATTTTATATTTTAAAATTACTACAGCAATAACCTCACATTTATATGCAATAATATCCATGAATCGACTAGCATCCGTAATATAGTATTTCACACTTACCACAATCCATACATGCGTATTAGCCATATTTCACACTTATCACAATCCATAAATGCGTATTAGCCATAATTCACACTTATCACAATCCATACATGCGTATTAGCCATAATTCGCACTTACCACAGCTCATAAATGCGTATTATCCGTATTTCACACTTACCACAATCCATAAATGCGTATTAGCCATATTTCACACTTACCACAGCTCATAAATGCGTATTAGCCATAATTCACACTTACCACAATCCATAAATGCGTATTAGCCATATTTCACACTTACCACGATCCATAAATGCGAATTATCCATATTTCACACTTACCACAACTCATAAATGCGAATTATCCACATTTCACACTTACCACAATTCATAAATGCGTATTAGCCGTATTTCACACTTACCACGAGCCATAAATGCGAATCCCGCCATCATCACCTTTTAAAAATTTGAATGGACTCGCCCTATATTTTCAACTCGCTATCAAGTATGATAGTAAGTAATAAAAATCAAAATAAGGGCGTGTCAATGTGCGTATTAATAAATATATAAGTGAATCCGGAAAAGCATCCAGACGAGGGGCTGACCGCTTAATTAATGAAGGTAGAGTAACAATCAACGGCGAGTTACCTGTTTTAGGGACAGTGGTGGAAGAAGGAGATGTTGTTCGAATTGACGGAAATCCCGTTCGCGTCGAGACGAATAAAGTCTATCTTGCTTTGAATAAACCTGTCGGTATCACAAGTACGACCGACCAAACTATCAAAGGGAATATCGTTGATCTAGTCAACCACCCGTTAAGAGTCTTCCATGTAGGGCGTTTGGATAAAGATTCAGAAGGCTTAATTCTAATGACAAATGATGGCGATATTGTCAACGAAATCTTACGTGCCGAACACCGACATGAGAAGGAATATATCGTTAGAGTCGACAAACCCATCCGACAAGATTTCTTAAGAAATATGGCTGCGGGTGTAGATATCTTAGATACAACAACGCTTCCTGCAAAATTAACGCAATTAGGTAAATATGAATTCAAAATTATTTTAACCCAAGGCTTAAACCGACAAATTCGCCGTATGACTTCGGCATTAGGTTATAACGTCGTTCACTTGCAACGAATTCGTATAATGAACATCCATCTTGGAGACTTACCTTCTGGACAATGGAAGGACTTGTCAGATAAAGAACTCAATGGATTATTCAAAGAATTAAACTACACACCAAAATAAGCTCTATTTATTAAAAATGGAACCTCAATATATCTTTGGTGAAAGTTCCAATCGATAATAACTCAATAAAAAAATCCGTGTGCCCCTTGATAAAGTATCAAAGGGTACACGGATTTTTCTCAGACTTGGCTCTTCTAGGTTCACCACTCTTCGCGCATGTTCTCTACGGCTTCTTTATAGCGCTTGATAATCTGCTCTTTTTGCTTTAACAGAACTTTCAAGCCTCCAAGTAACTCTTCTGAAGTTTCAACCATATCCAAGTCTTCTTTTTGTTGCATGATGGCTTCCTCAACTTGTTCGTGAGGAACTTCTGCTTTAATCTCTTCAAAGATGGATATAATTTGATGCTTTAAACGTTCTTTTCGCTCAGGTTCGGCTGCTTTAATTTGTGGAACATGTTCAACAACATAACGAAAATTCAATCGCCTTGTCATCTTCCCGTCTAGCACACGAACATATTCCTTTTGAAATGGAGTGATACCAGGCGTTTGTCCATGAATTTGATACCAGCCATCATACATTGCCCAGACACCAGGTTCTGATTCAGGTTGAAAATCTCGCTTTAAAACAAAGGTTGGGTCATCTCCAGTTATCTCTGCCACCCAACGTTTTTCATCCGCTACGCTTGGTTGTAATTGTAAATATTGTGGTTTCAGTGTCCGCACTCCCTTCCTAAACTCATTTCTTTATGGATTAATTTGCCAATTTAAATCTGCTTTCAATGGTGATTTTTGACTCACACTCATACTCACCATCGAGCCATTTCGCATTCGACGTGATTCGCCCGTGAACTTTTCTACCCACTCACTTAAGGTAGATTCATGACCAAAGACGAGTAAAGTCGCATCATCTTGAACCGTTTCTAGTTCATCCAGAAACTTCTCTAACTCACCCATATAGATAAACTCATGAACGCTAGGCTCCTCTAAGTCTAACTCTTCAACCGCAATCTCTGCTGTTTCCAAAGTTCAGTTTGCGGGACTCGACCAACTTACCAAAGTTCTGTCCTTAAGTGGAGCCAGTTTTTCTTTGAGTTCTGGCATCAGCTTATGGTACTTCTTCTTTCCTTTATCAGTTAAATGACGCTCAAGATCTTCAAATCCACCTGCCCGATCTTCATCTTGTGCATGTCGAATTAAAATAAGTTCCATCGTTGTCATCTCCTTTTAGATGCGTTTAAAAGTTATCTCGTTGGTTTCTTAATTCAATAAATGTATCTAAACTTTCTGCTTGTAAAAATAAGTTAATGTCTTTTTCTTTCTCAATTGTTGAAGGTAACGTTGGTTTATCACTGGCACGTAGCGCTTCAACTTCTTTTAAAGCTTCAGTAAAAGCTTGGTCCGTTGGGTCAATTGAATGTGCAAAACGTAAATTTGTTTCTGTATATTCATGTGCAGCATAAACTTTAACGTTGTCAGGCAAAGCTTTAAAAGTCTGAAGTGCATCATATTGAGCTTGATAATCGCCAGTAAACACACGCCCACAACCTCCTGAGAACAAGGCATCTCCACAGAACAAGTTGTCTACCATTAAGTAGCTAATGTGTCCTTCAGTATGTCCACCACTCTTGAATACTTTAAGTGTTTGCCCCAATAACTCGAACTCATCCCCATCTTTTACAAGGTGTGTATTTAAATGTTCTGTTTCTTTTGGTCCGTAGACAGGTGTGTCTGGATACTTAGCCAAAACTTCAGATACCCCGCCAATATGATCGTCATGCTTATGAGTTAAGATAATCGCCTCTAAATTTAAGTGTTTCTCTTCTATATATGCTAACACATCCTGTGCCTCACCAGGGTCAACGATAATTCCACCCGTTCCATTATCAATCACCCAAATATAATTATCAGAAAAAGCCTGTACTGGATTAATATTCATACAACACACTCCCTATTTGGTTATAGTTAATACTCGCTCTAATCTTAGCAAACATCTCTCGAATTTTCTCGTCTTTATACTTAACAATGTCTAAAGTATTGACGGATCGTCGTGGCTTTAACATTAACTTCCTTTTATTTAGCAGCATATACATTTAAACAACAAAAAAGGAAGGGCATTAAGCCCTTCCCCTCTTAATTTAGTAATGTCATTCCATTTGGTACTATATATCTGAATAAACGATATGTCGCTTAGTCGCTTTTCTCTTATGTTAATTTATACTTTTTCTCGCTTTGGAATCACATTACTCTCTGCGTATTGGTTACTATCCGTTGCATTGCAAATTTCTTCACACTTGCATGTCTACTACATGAACACCATTGTTATTTCAAAACACATACTAGTCTTTGCTATTTCTTTACATAGTTACCTCTAATATTATGGTTAACAACGGATAGTCCTGATACGCTAAGTAGCTCTTTCACAGCTACTTCGAACCATTAAGACGGTTCTGTTGTAAAGAGTGAAACGCCATTCTTTACTTACAGTTGCATCTCTCTCTTTACTAACTACAGTTTATCATGTAAGCGTTTACCTGTCAAGCGTTTTATTCATCTTTTTTCACTTTTTCTTTATAAATTATTGATTCAATTTCTTCGTCCAAAAGAACTTGTCGAATCAGGTTAAATGCACTCCAAACAGAGTATTCACGGTTCTGATTACGCTTGTATCCAAAGTGGAATTTCTTCGCAAAAGTAGACTTTCCTTTAACAGCCACACCAATCCAGACTGTTCCCGGAATCTCACCCTCTAGCGAACTCGGCCCTGCCGCTCCCGTTAAGGACACAGCGAGATCTGCCCCAAACGTTTCAAGTGCCTTTTCAGCCATCTCAAACGCACACTCTGCACTCACTACGCCATGTGTTTCAATGACTTCCTCATCTACACCTAGAACTTCTTTTTTAATGGATTCATCATACGTAACCATCCCTCCATCAAAAAATAGGCCGGCTTCAAATAAACTCGACAATTCACTTAAAAATGCGCCCCCTGTTAAACTCTCAGCCCCAGTTATTTTAAGCTCCTTCTCTTTTAGTAGCTTTCTTACAATATTAGGTAAATTTTGATCACCATGGCCAATAATATAAGGAGCAACACTTTTTTCAATCTCACTCTCAGTCTTTGCAATGAGTTGATGAACCTCATCGGCGTCAAGGCCTCTCGCAGTAATCTGAACTTCAATCTCTAAACCCGCTGGAAAAATATCAATAAATGTCGTGTCGTCAGATACCAAAATATCACCGAGATTTCTCTGCGCTTGAGCCATTGTTAAACCAAATAGTCGGACAAGCTTTGTTGAGACGACTTGTTCATTCAAAAGATGTTCAATAATAAGTGGCCAAGCTTTCTCAGTAAACATGGGTTTTAATTCATCAGTTGGTCCTGGTAGTAAGATATACGTATGGGTATCAGATTGATAAAACATTCCCAAAGCGAGACCTGTGACATTCACTAACGGAATCGAATCAAGTAAAGTTAGCGCTTGAAGTTGGTTATTTTTTGGCATGATTAAGTCTGAATTTTTATGGTAAGTAATAATTCGGTTTTGTGTGTCATCATCTAAGACCAATGGTTTATCGAGATGCTCTGATAGTGTTGTTTTGACGATATCGTCATCATCAGGACCTAAGCCACCTGTAAACACGAGTACATCTGCTTGTTGCTCTGCTTTCTCAATGGTTTCCAATAGCTTTTCTTTAGAATTATCAATCATAACTGCTTGAGTCACATTCATACCTACAGAAGTCAACTCACGAGCAATAAAAGCTGCATTTTTATTCTCAACTAAGCCTTTTAACAAACTCGAACTGACTGATATAATCTCTGCTTTCATTCGATCAACCTCCCAGATTTTTTTACTTTTATTACCTTTCAGTTTATCACAACTGTTTAGTGGATAGAAAAACTGTACGAGTGCATTTTGCGAGAATGGTCGCCTAAGTAAATGGATATCATTTGCAGATAAAGCGTATACATAGTAAGCTTATTGCACAATAATAATAAAGATAATAGAAAAAATAAGGAGGGAAAATTATGGTTCAAGCAAAAGAGAATTTAATCGAAAAAGTAATTGCATGCCAAAAAGCTTGCGAGCACTGTTTTGATGGATGCTTACAAGAAGAAGACGTAAAAATGATGGCGGAATGTATTCGGACAGACCGAGACTGTGCCGATATATGTGGTATGGTTGTATCTTTCTCACATCGTCAAAGTCCCTTGTTAGATGAATTGATTGCGTTGTGTATTAAAGCTTGTGATACTTGTGCAAGTGAATGTGAACAACATGATCACGAGCACTGTAAAGAATGCGCTAAAGCGTGTCGTGAATGCGAAGCAGCATGTAAAGAATATTTAGCAGTATAATTTATTAGAAGACGAGTATAAGTTCCTAAGGCAGGCTTATACTCATTTTTTGTCTCAACTTTAAAAACAGAATCGTTTCATTTTGTCTTATCTATATTGCTCCGTTATACTTACGGTACAAACATCTAAGGAGACTATCGCCATGAAAAAACTCAATTACAAACACATAAATAATCAACAACTCATCGATGTCCGTGGACAACAGGACTATCAAGTTGGACATGGTCCAAAGACGCTGAATCTTAATCCAAGTAATTTCAAAAAGTACGCCTCATCATTTATCGCATCGGATCAAGCTATCATTTTTATTATTGATGAAGAATCAAAAGATTTCATTGATGAGCTTGAATTATTGAGCCAAGAACTCGGATTTACTGATGTTCAAGGATACATTTTAGCACACGATATTCCGATAGAAAGCAGACAACAAATCAAAACCATCAACGTACATGATTTTCTTGCAGTAGAAGATGACTATATTTTACTTGATCTCAGACATCCTGATGAGATTACACGCCCTGCCCCTGAGGATAATTTAATTAACATTCCACTTGAAGACTTGCCTTCCACTTACCAAAAGTTAGATAAAGACCAGAATATTTATACACTATGTGGCTCAGGTAATCGCGCAACTGCAGCTGCTTCTTTTCTAGCTAATAAAGGCTATAAACCTGTTGTCATTGAAGGTGGTATGAAAGCCGTTCAAGAGGCAGTTTATTAACTTTTTTCAATGTTAATAAAGTCAGTGTATCCAAAGATAGTATTTATCGATATAATAGGTTACATAACAATACACTTCATTAACAAATAAAAAAAGGAGCAAGCGATGTTAACACCCATAATTTTACTTATTGTCTTTACTCTGTTAAATGGTTTTTTCTCTGGTTCAGAGATGGCATTTATAACTGCGAATAAAGACAAATTAGAGAAAGAAGCCGAATCTGGGAGCAAAAAGGCTCAACTCGCATTAAAGCTATATTACAATCAAGATCGCGTTTTAGCGGTTGTCCAAGTGGCGATTACTTTAATCGGAACGTTAAACTCATCTTTTGCAACGAGTGGGTTATCACAATTCATTTCACCTTATCTAGGTGCACAAGGTGCGGCGATCGTTATTTCGCTCATCGTAACTGTATTAACTTTAATTTTCGGGGAATTATTACCTAAATCAATTGGGCAAGCCATTCCTGAAAAATATTCAAAAGCATCGGCACGTATTTTAAATCTGATTTACACGATTTTTAAACCGGTTGTTTGGTTTTTAACTGTCACGTTAAACTTCTTTCAATCGCTTCTTCCGATTGACTTTTCCAATGAAGATGAGAAATTAACTTTCTCAAATATCCGTGAAATTGTGATTCGAGGTGGTGAAGAAGGAGCGCTTGAATCGGATGAAGTTGGCATGATGCAAGGTGTTCTGAAACTGAACCGAAAAAATGTTCGTGAGGTGATGGTGCCTCGTAATCAAGCATTGATGATTGATATTAATAAAGAACGCGAAGTGAATCACGAAATCATCGTCAATTCGACATTTTCAAGACTGCCTGTTTATCAAGATGACAAAGATAATATTTTAGGTGTAGTTTTAGTGAAGGACTACTTGCGTGCGAGTGTCCTGGTCGGCGATTACACCCAAGTCGATTTAAAAGATTTAGCTCATGATCCTTTAAATGTTCCTGAAACTTTACTATTAGATGATTTATTCTCGCAAATTCAACAAACGAGCAACCATATTGCTATTGTTAAAGATGAATATGGTCAAACAGTGGGACTTGTTACTTTAGAGGATATTATTGAAGAAATCGTTGGTGAAATTTATGACGAGTATGATACGGTCGAAGAAGATGCTCTAGTAGAAAAACTAGACGAATCATCATGGCTAGTCAACGGTATTATGAATATCAATGACTTCAATGAATACTTTGGTACCATTGTGACAAGCAACGAAGTGGACACAATTGGTGGCTACTTCACATATAAATCCGAAATTATTCCAAGCGAAGATAAGATTGGCACATGCCTTGAAATTGAAATGCTGATGCTTGAATTAATGCAAGTCAATGAAGCAACTGCAACTCAATTAAAAGTTACTCGCATTAAAGAATAGCATAAATAAAGGCTCAAGAATGGTGATGAATTTATCACGGTTCTTGAGCCTTTTTAAATTATTTAGTTGTTGTCGCTAAGTCCCAATAAGTGACTTTTCCGGTTCCATTTCCAGTTATTTGTATCTTATCTTGGTTCGCATCGGGATAGACGCGTGAAGTAAAGACGGCTTCACCATCATTGACAAAGATTTCTAATGAGGACGTATCAGAGAAAATGTGTAATTGCGATAGTGATTCAAGTGGAAGCGTGCGCTTACGACGACCGTAGCCACTTTCTCCATGTCTTAATGTTAGTTCTCCGTCTTGATAAGTTACCGAAGTATCTTGTCGCAGTTGTAGTTCAAAATCTTTCGGTCGTTCATCAAATTCAATCAATAGTTCGTAGACTTCACCTCTTAGTGTGTCAGAAGATAATTCAGTCAGTGAATACGACAGTTCTTGGCCACGCAGAGTTTGATATTCCACTAAGGGGCGTTGTTTTAACATGCCGTCTTCAAAGCTTAACTCACGCGGTAAAGCCATCGCATGTTGCCACCCTCTCGCAATCGTTGGGTTATTGTATTCCGGCTGAGTATCGCCAATGCCCATCCAAACCCACATAATGCGGCGACCTTGGTCGTCTTCAAACGTTTGAGGTGCATAGAAGTCAAATCCGTGGTCCAACTCTCTAAAATCTTCTTCCACTTGGAACTTTAACTCATCCCAGTTCACTTGCCCGGTTAAGTAAGTGGCCGCATGTGGGTTATGATAGTTGTATGTTGTTGGCAGGATTCCTTGTGGTGAAAAAACTAAGATATCTTTACCAGACACATTAAAGTAATCCGGACATTCCCACATGTACCCTTGCTCTTCATCCCCTTCTAGAAATACACCTTCATATTCCCAGTCATATAAATTAGGTGAGCTATAAATCAAGATGCTTCCCATATTAGTACGGCGTCTCGCACCTAAAATCAAGTAATACTTTCCATTTAATTCAAATACTTTTGGATCGCGAATATGATCCGTAAAACCTTCTGGGTATGCTGAGTGTGGAATGATCACTTCTCTTGATTCAATTGTAAAACCATCGGGTGAAACTACATGGACAGTATTTTGTTCGCGTCCACTAAATGTATAATCATGGTCACCCTCATTTTTAACGTTACCTGTATAGAAGAAATGAATCTTATCGTCTAATACAATGGCACTGCCTGAATATACACCATCTTGGTCAAACGCTTGATCAGGTGACATAAAGATCTCTTCATCTTTAAATTGCACCATATCTGTCGACGTCTTGTGTCCCCAATGAGTTGCGCCACCTTTAGGGTCTTCCGGAACATATTGATGGTATAAATGATAGACGCCGTCAAATTGCACCGCCCCGTTTGGGTCATTCAACCAGCCTGTTTCAGGCATTTGGTGATAACTAAGTCGCCATGGATCTGCCTCTACACTTGCCTTTAATTTTGCTTGAGCTGCTTGAATTTGTTTCCAGTTAATAGATGCTTTTTTACTCATCAATTCGTCTCCTTTACCTCGATTTTAAACTTCTTCACGAATGGCTTTTCCTTGTAAACGAACTAAGATGAAACCTACTAGGAATGAAGCTAATATCACAATAATGTATTGTGTTAAAGCTGATAAGCTACTTGTATAAAGTAGCAATCCAGGAATAAAAGTAATTCCCATACCAGTTGCTGCTAAGTCGAAGAGGTAAACTAAAAATCCTCCAACCGCACCCGCAACAATCCCTGAACCAAATATACGAAGTGATCTCATGTTAACACCAAATAATAGGGGTTCTGTAATTCCAAATAAAGTAGGCACCGCTGAACTGATCATGTTTGTACGTTTCACTTGGTCCTTCATTAAAAAGGCTGCTCCAATTGCAGCACCAAATTGTCCTGCCATACTCACTGTAGTTAAAGGCTGAATCACATTCAATCCCGTATCACTCAGCAACGTTATTTCGATTAAACCAATTGAATGGTGTAAACCAGTAATAACAATTAATTGTTGAAGTGCTCCAAAGACTATGTAGCCAATACCTAAAGGCGCATTGATTAAAGTGACGATACCATCAATGACAAAACTTTCAATTACTTGAATGATTGGACCTAACACAAATAATATGACACCAATTGTAATCGTAATCGTTAAGAACGGCGTCACAATCAGATCCATCACTTTAGGCACCCATGTACGTAACCATTTGTCTAATTTACTAATCATCCAACCCGCAAGAATCGCTGGGAAAATCGAACCTTGATAGCCATAAATATCAATCCCGAAAATATTCATCGGACTCGCACTGCCGCCTCGAACGTCATAGGCATTCGGTAATTGTGGTGCTACCATCATCAACCCAACAACAATACCTAACAACGGATTCCCACCAAATTTACGCGTTGCACTGTAGGCAATTAACACTGGTAAGAATGCAAAAGCCGTATCTGTTAGCATCGCAAAGAGTCCTGCAACATCTTCAGTCATCTCTAGACCAAGTTCAACTAGTAAACCACGCAGACCCATTAATAGCCCTGTCGTTACTAGCGCTGGAATTAAAGGCACTAAAATATCTGCTAAAATTCGAACAACTTTTTGAACAGGATTTAAGTTTGCATAAATATCATCTTTCATCGACCCATCATCATCTGAACTTGTTTTTCCTAAATATTCATCTAATTCTTTAGTGACTTCATTGACTTTTCCTGTACCAAAAATAAACTGATGTTGCCCTGTTGAGAAGAAATAACCTTTACTCTCTTCAATATTATCTGCTTTCTCTTTATCTAACTTACTATCGTCTTTAAGCACAACACGCAAGCGCGTAGCACAGTGCTCATAGTTTTTTATATTCTCTTTACCACCAATGACATCCAACAACTGTTCAATTGATTTATCATATTTCCCCATGTTTATCCCTCCAGATAATTACAAAACTTGAAAACGGAAACGGAAACGGAACCGGTTCCATTAAATAGTAAAGCAAACGCTTGCAAATTGCAAGCGTTTTTTGTTATTTTATTTTTTTAGTGGATTGTTTTACATTTAATTGATTGGGCATCGTCTCCAGTAAGCTAACTGGATCCTCTTTCATCATTTGTTCGATCCGATTCAACGCTTTAATCCCTAAGTCATAAAATGGGTAATCGATGGTTGTAATACTTGGAAATGTATAATCAGATTCGCTATATCCCCCAAAACCGGATAAAGAAAAATCATCTGGAACAGATAGATTTAATTCGTTGGCTGCATTCAATATTCCGATCGCTATATGATCCGTTGCAGCCGCGATATAAGTTGCCTCAGTCGTTGGTAAATAGTCTAAAGCTTGTTGATAAGCTTCTTTTCTTGAGAAACTCGTCTCATGGAATGCTGCTTCAAAACCTGCTTCTTTTACTGTATCCATAAACCCATTTCGTCTCAAAACCCCCACCGCATTGTCCTCTTCTGTGACGCCGACGTATAATATTTTTGTATGCCCTAATTCCAAGGCATGTTCAGCAATCAATCTGCCCGCTTCATAATCTTGATGGACGAGACTTGGAACACCCTCAATTTTTTGGCCTAAAATGAGGGTGGGAATGCTTAATTGAGTTACTTGTTTCTTTAAGTCCTCATCCATCTTACTCGCGATGAGAATGATGCCGCCGACTTTTTGTCTTTTTAATAAAGAGATATTCTCTTTCTCACGTTCAATACTCAAGTTGGAATTGGTTAACATTAACTGATAGCCTTTTTCATGCGCAACGTCATCAATCCCTTTTAACACTTGATTTGTCGATGGGGAATCGAATCTTGGCAGAACCACACCAATCATATTTGAGTGCTGGGCTTTTAAACTTTGGGCAAATTGATTCGGCACATAACCTGTTTCTTCGATGATTGCTTGAATTTTTTCACGTGTCTTATCACTCACAGATCCATTATTTAAATACCGAGATACCGTGCTTTTTGCCACACCCGCACGCTTCGCTATGTCATTTAATGTCGTCAATTCCTTCACCTCTTCATCTATTTAACATTATATTACCATATCGGACCAATGAACTCATTGTCCAAATTCAAATCCTAACATTCCTTTAAAATAATTCGCCACAGTTCGGTTATAACTATCAAATTAGGTGAAATTTTAGTATATTAGAGATACTTAATTAATCATTGGAGGTCATTACTATCAAATTCGAACATAAAATGCGGGGGAATGTATCGTTTGGTGTTAACCCGATTGGATGTAAACAAGAAGTAAACAATCAAATTGACTACGTTAAAGAACAAGGTTCATATGAAGGGCCTAAAAAAGTTTTAATTATTGGTGCTTCATCAAGTTATGGTTTAGCCACTCGAATCAGTCTTGCTTTCGGAGCAAACGCAGATACAATTGGTGTATCTTTTGAAAAGGGACCTAAATCTGAAAAAAACCTAGGAACTGCAGGATGGTATAACAATATCTACTTTAAACAAGCGGCAGAAGCAGAAGGTCTAGTTGCTAAAAACTTTGTTCAAGATGCCTTTAGCCATGAATCTAAACAAGATGTTATTAACTACATTAAAGACGAATGGGACGGGAAAATCGATTTAGTCGTATACAGCTTAGCTTCTGGTGTCCGTGTTGACCCTGATACAGGTGAACGATTTAATTCAGTGATTAAATCAATTGGTGAAACAGTGGTCGGACCCAACGTTAATATTCAAAAACAAGACTTTTTTGAGCATGTCCTAGAACCTGCAACGGAAGAAGAAATCGCTGATACAGTGAAAGTAATGGGTGGAGAAGATTGGCAATTATGGATGGAAGCTTTAAAAGAAGCCGACGTTCTTGCTGATGGTGTTCAGACAGTAAACTATTCTTACTTAGGCTCTGATTTAAACCGTCCATACTATGGTGGCGGTACGTTAGGTCAAGCAAAAGCTGACTGTGAAGTGAAAGCTGATAATATCAACGAATTATTAACTGACATCGGTGGTAAAGCAACAATTGTTGTCGCAACAGCGGTAACGACGAAGGCAAGTTCAGTCATTCCATTCTTCCCGGTTTATTGCATGGGGATTTATCGCATCATGGAAGATAACGGAACTCACGAAACACCCATTATGCACCAAGACCGTATCTACCGCGACATGTTATACGGAGAGAAACCTGAATATGATGAACAAGGCCGTCTACGTCCTGATAATTGGGAATTAGACCCTAAAGTTCAAGCAGCTGCTGAAACATTGATTGAAAAAATCAACGGCGATAACTTTAATTCTGATTTAACAGGCTACAGTATTTTCATGAAAGAATACTTGAATTTAGCTGGTTTTGACGTCGATGGATACGACGAAGAAGAAGCAGACAAAGTAACGCTTGAAGATTTAATCGCTTTAGAATACTAATCATTAACTCGCTCATTCGTCTTTTGAATGAGCGAGTTTTTTTGTTATAGAGTGTTTTCAAGTCTTATCACTTGGTTCACAGCAGCGAATATCCAATATTCTTTCGTATGATATTTATTGTGAGTTGATATATAAGTGTGAATTATCAGTAATTCGCATCTATGAAGCGTGATAAGTGTGAATTATCAGTAATTCGCATTTATGAAGCGTGGTAAGTGTGAATTATCAGTAATTCGCATTTATGAAGCGTGGTAAGTGTGAATTATCGGTAATTCGCATCTATGAATCCTGGTAAGTTTGAATTATCAGTAATTCGCATCTATGAAGCGTGGTAAGTGTGAATTATCAGTAATTCGCATCTATGAATCGTGGTAAGTGTGAATTATCGGTAATTCGCATCTATGAAGGGTGATAAGTTTGAATTATCAGTAATTCGCATCTATGAAGCGTGGTAAGTGTGAATTATCAGTAATTCGCATTTATGAAGCGTGGTAAGTGTGAATTATCGGTAATTCGCATCTATGAATCGTGGTAAGTGTGAATTATCAGTAATTCGCATTTATGAAGCGTGGTAAGTGTGAATTATCGGTAATTCGCATCTATGACATTGGTACTATGTATTGAACGGTGCTTTTGGTGTGGAAACATCTCTGACTAACATCATTTCAATTTTCATCGCTGTTCCTCCCGGCCAGTTGCTTGGGATTCATGTTTATCGTGTGATTCAGCCGCGCCCAATTCACCGAATATTAGTAATTCTGTTTCTCGTTATCTTTGGGGCCTTATTCATCTACTTTACTTTTAACGCTCCAGATTTACCCCTATTCATCTCAGCTATTTAAATATAGTATTGTCGATCGCCCACTGACTAAACTCACTAAAAAAATCCACTTCAACACACAGTGTGTTAAAGTGGATTTTTTATTTATATTATCTAGTCGTACAAAATTTCAATAGATCATCTAGTATTGTCTACAGGATATATCCCTTTATTATTTTTAACAAATAGATAGACTGACATACCTAACAGTATGACTAAACATATAAGTGGTAGTACATTTACAGTACCATCTAAGCCTTTTGTTTGAATAGACTGATAAATACCGTAAAATGCCCACGCTATAGGTAATGAAAAAGCTGCATTGCGTAATTGTAACATCACAACAATTGCCAATATCGACGATACAACCATCATAATGATTCCCCATGTAGCATCATCAATACCAAAACCATTCCATTCAATCTTCACTAAAAATGCAGATACATTCACGACAGAAGCTATAAACAACCAGCCAGTGTTAAGGCCGAAAGTTAAAGGCAATAGCCATTGTCGTTGTGTATTTAAGCCTCTTAACTTTTTAAGGATAAAGACGAGACTAAACAAATAAACAAAAATAAATAGTGTTGACAGTCCGATTTGTAAATACGAGAAGAGAACAATCCAAATCATATTTGCAATAAAAGACACCCATAATAGTGGCGTAATTGCTTCAATAACTTCTTTAAAGTAAGCTACCTCGTGTCTAATAACCATCATTATCAAACTTATAAAAAGCAAACCATAGATGACACTCCAAATGCTAAACGTAAAACCAGCAGGTGTAAGGAGGGTGTTATACATATCAGACACATCTCCTTGCGATAGATTATTAATCCGTCCTGTACCGCCTAAAAAATTCACGCCCAAAGTAAGTATAAGTAACCCAAGGTTTAGCCATGCTTTTGTCTTTGTTTTCATGATACTCACTCCTTTTTTGTTGTCTACTTACTATTTAAGATATCAAGCTGTTTTTGCAACAAGCCTAGTTGTTTCATTAAGCTTAACAAGTCAATGTCTTGATAATCAAAGCCTTTTAACTGCTTCATTATTTCTTGGTTTATTTCTTTCTTAGTTCGACTTGCCTTCTCTTCTAAGAAAATCAATATTTTTCGTTTGTCTGTGACATGAGCTTTTTTGAATACCCAATCATGTGATTCTAAGCGTTTTATGATTGGATTAAGTGTTCCAATCCCCATACCTGTCTGATCACCAATCTCTGTCGAAGAGATTCCATCCTTATCCCATAAGGAAAGAAGGACTAAGTATTGAGGGAAAGTTAAATTAAAGAGCGACAAAGCCTGTGTATATAACTTACTCATTCCCGTTGATGCACGGTATAATCTAAAACAAAGTTGTTCATCTAACCTACGATCAAATATAGACTCATCCATCTTTTCACCGTTTCTTTAATATTTTTTTAGACTCCATAACAAGTTGAATCATTTTACGTTCGGGAACATAGTTTCTTACTCCAAGACAATCATAGTCATTTTTACGAACAGCATCCATAATCGCATTGTATAGTTTACCCGCAACTAGCAATGGTAATTGACAATCTTCATCGAATTGGTGAATAGTCTTCCAAAATGTTTCATAGCCTTTTTGAGATTCCTCTGCTATGGCCTCCCAAAGGTTTATAAAATTTTGATTAGGTCCATTAACCACTATTTGCTTCAAGTCCACGCCATAATCTTCCATTAATTCTGTTGGTAAATACACGCGATGATTGTCTCGGTAGTCTTCTCCGATATCCCTTAATATATTCGTGAGTTGCATAGCGATACCTAAAGCAATACCACTTTCTATAATTTCCTCGGTGACACCATTTTTCGTTGCCAAAAGTGGGAGTAACATTAAGCCCACAGAACCCGCAACATAATAGCTGTAATCCTTTAAAGCATCCATCGTTTGAATTTCTTGAAAATCCAAATCGCGTTTTTGCCCTTCAAGTTGATCGAAAAAAGGAGCAGTATCTAAACTATAACGTTTAAAAGCATCGCGTAAAGCGCGCCACATTGGGTGGTCCGGTGTGTCTCCCTGAGAAAAAGCTGTTAATTCTTCTTCTAAGACAATTAAATTCTCTTTTTTTACTTGTAAAGGATCTGAGCTGTCTACGGTATCATCTGCTTGACGACAAAAAGCATAAATAGCATACACTGCCCTTGCTTTGTCTTTTGGTAACTGTGAAAATGCAGTATAAAAGCTTTTTGACGAGGCTTTAATAACTGACTCGCAATAAGCATAGTCTTTTTTTAAACTTGCTGATAACATATGCTTCACCCTTCCTTTATTTTTGATCATCTAACATTAATTCTTCAGCAGCAATCTTACCTGATTGAAGAACAATCGGAACGCCTGCACCTGGGTGGGTACTACTTCCCGTAAAGTATAAGTTCTCACACGCCTCGGCTTTAGCTTGAGGACGGAAGTGATTGCTTTGGAGTAATGTTGGCTGCAAGCCGAAGCAAGCACCATTATAAGCATTGAATCGTTTTTCAAAATCAAGTGGTGTAATGATACTCTCCGAGATAATTTCTTCTTCTATATTACTCATTCCAGGCAAATGACTTACCCCATCCAAAGCTTTTTGACGATAATATTGAATCGTCTTCTCATCATGCCAATCTTGTTGAGTTGTACCTAAATCGGCTACAGGGACTAAAATAAACAGCCCATCTTTGTCTTCAGGAGCCACTGTTGGGTCTACTTTTGATGCCGCAACAACGTAAAGTGAAGGATCTTCAATAGGCTCACCAGAGAATACTTGATCCAAGTTTTTGTCTAAGTCTTCGGAAAACACAAATGTATGAACATGCTCGAGTTCATCATATTGACGGTCCATACCTAAATACAGAATAAAGCATGAACACGAATATTTGAGGCTCTCTATCTTCTCATCTGTATACTTTCCTTTCGCCGCTTCATTTTTAACTAAATTCTTCATCGCATAAGGAAAGTCCGCATTACAAATAACATAATCCGATAATTCATCCTGCCCATTTACTCGAACACCTCGAGCTTTACCCTCTTCAATCAAAATCTCTTCCACATTGGCATTATAATGGACTTTACCACCTAATTCTTTAAAGACACTTTCCATACCTTCAGCCATTTTGTGCATCCCACCATCGATATACCAAATACCATACAGTAGTTCAATCATAGGAATAATTGTATAAAGCGATGGTCCATTGTTTGGACTCACTCCGATGTAAAGTGTCTGGAATGTTAACATTTGACGGATTCGATCATCTTTAACAAACTTTGCAATCGAATCGGTCGCCGAGTCAAATGTTTTAAGTTTGAGTGCTTGTTTTATCATGAAGGGATTATACATATCACGTTTGTTTCGGAAAGGTCTTTGAATAAAATGATCACGGGCAACAGTATAGCGTTCATAAATGCTTGCCAAATACTTCAAGAACCCAACCGAATCTTCAGTACTGATACTTTCCAGTGTACTCATCAAAGAAACTAAGTCAGATGATATATCAATATGCTCGGTCCCTTTATTAAAATAAGAGCGATACATCGGATCAAGGCGTTTCATAGGAATATAATCATCAGGGTCTTTGCCTGCATACTCGAATACTTCACGATATAATTCTGGCATCATCACAATCGTAGGTCCGAGATCAAAACGGAAGCCCTCTTTTTCGATGACATGCATCTTCCCTCCTACCATACTTTCTTTTTCAAAAATCTCGACTTGATACCCATCTTTTTGTAGGCGCACAGCACTTGCTAGACCAGCAACGCCTCCTCCCACAATAATTACTCTCTTATTTTTAATCATTTTTTCACCATCTCTTTCAACAATTTTGTTATACTTATCATATGATAAATCTTGTGCGATGTAAAATAAAAACCCTTGATTTTATTTTTTAAATAGTTTCTTGATTCAGTTTAAAACGCTTTACTTCATCTCATAGGAAACGTAAGATAATTTTATAATCGTACTTATCATAGATTAGAATTTGTAGGATACTTAAATTAAAAATTATGATAATAGGAGAATTTACATGACAAATATTAAGACAGCATTAGTTATAGGTGGTGGCCTAGGCGGGCTTTCTGCGGCAGTGTCATTAGCTCAGAGTGGTTTTAAGGTTTCATTATATGAAAAAAATAATCACCTAGGAGGAAAGTTGAATCGACTTGAAAAAGATGGGTTTGGCTTCGATCTTGGTCCTTCGATATTAACCATGAAACCTATATTTGAAAAATTATTTACGCGTAGTGAAAAAAATATGGCTGATTATATAACAACAGAGCAAGTGGAACATCAATGGCGTTCATTCTTCCCTGATAATACCATCATTGATTTGTATAGCGACCTCGAAAAGATGCTTAATGAGAATTCATTTTTAACTCACGAAGACATAGAAGAGTACCAAGAATTTCTTGACTATGCTCAAAAACTTTATGACATCACAGAAGAAGGTTATTTTGGCATGGGGCTTGATTCAGTCTCGGAAATACTACAACATCATGGGGTGATTGATACGGTTAAGTCATTTGACTTACTTTCCACCATGCAAAGTAGCATATCTAAACACATTAAAAATCAGAAATTCCAAGATATGTTAGCCTATTTTGCCAAATATGTTGGCTCTTCACCTTATGATGCGCCTGCGATTTTGAATATGATGATTTACATGCAACATAAACAAGGCATATGGTATGTACCTGGTGGGATGCATCACATAGCAAAAGGTCTTGAAAAACTTGGTAAAGAATTAGGCATTCAATTTCACACAAATACGGAAGTGACTCGCCTGAATACGAATCAAAGTCACATTAGTTCTGCTGAATTAGCAAATGGTACACAGGTCCATGCTGATTATTTTATCTCTAATATGGAAGTGATTCCTGCTTATGAAAAATTATTAAACGGGAAACAGTCATTCGTCAAAAAATTAGAGAAAGACTTTGAACCTGCCGCTTCAGGGTTAGTTATTCATCTTGGTGTTAAGGGTGAATACCCACAATTACGTCATCATAATTTCTTTTTCTCTAAAGATTCAAAGAAAAACTTTGAAACTGTGTTTCATAAACACCAATTGCCAGAGGATCCTACGATTTACTTAGTTAATGTCAATAAAACAGATCCAACACAAACTATTCCTGGACATGAAAATATTAAGATATTACCACATATTCCTTACATTCCTGATAAACCCTTTACAGCTGAGGAATATAAAGCTTTTGAGGAACGGGTTCTGATCAAATTAGAACACATGGGGCTAACCGACTTAAGAAAGCGGATAGTTACGAAAGATATTTGGATTCCAGAAGATATCCAAAGAATGTATTACTCTCACCGCGGGGCAATATATGGGACGGTGTCTAATCGTAAAGATAACAAAGGATTTAAGCATGCTAAAGAAAGCGAACGCTATAACAATCTTTACTTTGTGGGCGGGACAGTCAATCCAGGACCTGGAATGCCTATGGTTACGCTGAGTGGTCAACAAGTGCATGATAAAATTATGCAAAAAGAACAAGCAAATAAACTCAAGAAAAGTCAAAGAAAGGAATAAGCCAATGAATTCGGAAACCAAGACAGATTTATTTCAAGCCGTCAGAGAGCTTCAAAGAAAACGTCGTCAATTACTTGGAAGTGGCGGGTTCGACTTACGTATAGAGGCCTTAACTCAACTGAAAAAACTCTTGTTAGATAATGAAGATGCTTGGCTTAAAGCTTTAGATGAAGATTTAAATAAACCACCATTAGAAGCCTATGCGAGTGAGATTGCAGTCTTACTAAATGAAATAGATTATACTATTAAGCATTTAGGTCGATGGATGCAACCTACTGTAAAACATAGATTGTTATTGAGTGGTTTAGAGAAAACAACTCTGATCGATGAAGCTTACGGTAGTGTTCTTATACTCGCACCTTGGAATTATCCTTTACAATTAGCCTTGGCTCCTGTTATTGGTGCCATTGCTGCAGGTAATGGGGCTGTATTGAAGCCTTCAGAATCAGCTCCGGCAGTGAGTTATTTATTGAATAAACTTGTCCCTAAATATCTAGATCCTGATTTATTATTTGTCGTTGAAGGAGACAGTCAGACTGCACAAACACTAACCAGTATGGAATGGGATTTCGTGTTTTTTACTGGTAGCCCCCAAACAGGCAAGAAAGTCTACCAGGCTGCAGCAAAACACCTAACTCCCGTCATTATGGAGCTTGGCGGTAAAAATCCGTGTATCGTTGATGAGTCTGCCTTTAACAAAGACACTATTGAAAAAATTATATGGGGAAAATTCTTGAATGCCGGTCAAACTTGCGTGGCTCCTGATACTGTCTATGTACCAGAAAGTCTTTACGAAGCTTTCTTAGAGCAGTTTAAACAAACTTTAGTCGAATTTTACGGCGAGAATCCCAACATATCGCCAGATTATGGTCGGATTATTCATAATGGCCATCTAGATGCATTGAAAGCATTCCTAGAAGATGGCACTGTTTATTACGGCGGGGAAGTACTGGAAGATGATTTATTTATATCCCCCACTTTGATGGTGGATATAAAAGCTGGTAGTCCTTTAGCTCATGAAGAAATTTTTGGTCCTATTCTCCCAATCATACCTTATCGTTCACTGGATGAAGTGATTGATAAGTATCAAGCTTTACCTGTCCCTTTAGTTGTCTATCTCTTTACCAAAAATGACCGTGTGATTCAAACGATTCAGCGTAAACTTGAAAGTGGTGCTGTGAGTGTTAATCAAGTTATGGTTCATGTGACCAGTCCTAATGCACCGTTTGGTGGAAAAGGCCATAGCGGTATAGGTAATTACCATGGTTTAGCTAGTTATAAAGCTTTTACCTATCCACGGACGCTGTATCAAAAACATACCCCTTTCACTTTAAATCAACAATTTCCGCCTTATACTCAAGGTGCACTCACTGCATTAAAGCGTTTTAGACGGTATATTTTTTAGTTTAACGAATAGTGATTGATACGTCATCCGTCAATAATGATTTAATCCACGATGTATTGGTTTTATTGCATATTTAAAGGAGGTTCAAGATGATAATCGTCTATTTAATTAGTTTATTACTTGCTTTGTTGAGTGGTTGGTTTATTATTTGGCGCGTTCCATATTTAAAGCATCAACCGAATAAACACAACAACTTTAGTGATCTATCCATTATCATTCCTGCCCGTAACGAGGAAAGTAATCTCCCTATACTACTCACTTCCTTAGCCCAGCAAAGCATAAACCCATTGGAGATCCTTGTTATCGATGACGACTCGCAGGATAATACAAAAGCAATCGCAACTAAATTTGGGGCCAAAGTTATTCAACCTACCCGAAATGATAATGGCTGGGTAGGGAAATCTGCTGCATGTTGGAGCGGGGCTCAAGCCGCCAATGGAAAGCTATTGTTGTTTTTAGATTCCGATATTTTTTTACCGCACCGAGAGAGCTTGGCTCATATTTTAACAGCTTATGAGGCGGGTGGTGACGGCGTTTTATCCATTCAACCCTATCATGTTATAAAGGAACCTTACGAGAATTTATCAGCCATCTTTAATATTATGGTATTAGCTGGTATGAATAGTTTCTCCTTTCTGCAAAGTCATTTAAAGCCCGCTGGTGCTTTTGGACCGTCATTACTGTGTCAACGTGACACTTATTTCTCTGTAGGGGGTCATGAAATTGTTCAAGATGCCATTATGGAGAATGTGGCTTTAGGGAAGGTTTTTATAGAGAATGATATACCTGTCAGGCTATTCGGGGGTAAAAATATATTACACTTTCGGATGTACCCAAGTGGTGTATCTGATCTTGGAGAGGGATGGTCTAAGAGCTTTGCTTCTGCTTCTAAAGCAACACACCCTTTTATCCTCATAGCAACGAGTATCTGGATTACGGGTGCTATTCTTTCATTCATGTTCCCATTTTATTTTATTTTGCAAAGTCAAATGATTAATGGGGTCATTTCTATTCTAGGTTACTTTGCTTTCTCTTGGCATTTTTACCGTATGACACGATTAGCAGGCAACTTTCATTGGCTGGCAGTGTTACTTTATCCGCTATTATTTTGTTACTTTATCGGTTTGTTTGGGTGGTCCTTAATAAAAACATTTATCTTTCGAGAAGTATCATGGAAAGGTCGAAAAATTAATATGTAGGAGGTGTACTGTGTGCTAATTGATTTACCTATTGGATGGGTATTGGTTATAAATATCATTGCTTGGTTTTTAATTCATATGTGCATTTCGACGTTTATGCTTAAAGTACCTGATGCTTACTATGAACGTGACAATGGTTGGTATGAGCCGTTTAATTGGGAAAGAAACGGACAAATATGGCAGCGACTTTTAAACATTCAATCATGGAAACGTTTGTTGCCAGACAGTTCATCCATTCTTCCTAATGCATACAACAAAAAGAATTTGCGAACGATTGATATGGCGACGATTCAAAAGTTTATTATCGAAACAAAACGGGGTGAGCACACGCATTGGTTGTCCATGTTGCCAGCACCGCTTTTCTTTATATGGAATCCTGCTTGGGCAGGATGGCTCATGATAGCTTACGCCTTTATCGCTAATATACCGTTTATCATCACTCAACGTTACAATCGCCCACGCTTGAGACGGCTCTATAAAATTCTGAGCAAGAAGAATAAACATCAATCAACGTATTAAACGATACTATTATTGACTCAACAGCTTATATTTAATGCATAAGGAGTATTTTATGACACAAAAACGAAGCAACCCCATTATTTTTCAAGGGAGCTTACACAAGAAGAACTACTTTGAAGGATGGTATTATAAGCAAGTCTCATCAGATCAAAAGACGAGTCTAAGCTTCATTCCAGGGATTAGTTTGAGCGAACATGATCCGCATAGTTTTATTCAGTATATTCTAGTTGAAACAGATGAAGACGGTCGCAAGGAAACCCAAACGGGTTACGTTAGGTTTCCGTTAGAAAGTTTTACGATTCAACACAACCCATTTTCAGTACAAATTGGCCAGTCTGAATTTACTGAACGGTTTATCGATATTGACTTAGTAGATGATTCAATGACTTTTAAAGGTCGCTTAGAATTGGACCATTTAATGCCGATTCAACAGTCCCGATTGCATCCTAATATTATGGGAATCTTTGCTTATATTCCTAAGATGGAGTGTTACCACGGAGTGATAAGTATGAACCATTCCCTTCAAGGTGACATGTTAGTTGGAGATAGAATCGAACAGTTTACAGGAGGAAAGGGCTATATTGAAAAAGATTGGGGAACGTCTTTTCCAAAACACTATATTTGGTTGCAAAGTAATCATTTCAACGATGCAACAACTAGCTTATTCTTTTCTATCGCTCATATCCCCTTTCACTTTACCGAATTTGAAGGATTCATTTGTAATCTTGTTCATCAAGGGAAGGAATACCGCTTTGCTACGTATAATTTAAGTCGGTGTGACATTGTTTCAATGACTTCAGACCACGTGACCTTGCACCTAGAGAACCGTCATGCGCGCTTAGACATTTCTGCTGAAGTCTCCCACCGTGCGAATCTAATTGCACCAGTCAAAGGGACGATGCAAAAGACAGTTAAAGAAGGTATTAGCGGAACTTTATCGATTCGCCTCGAAGATAAGAAAACCGGCGAAATATACGCCGGCAAGGGCCTTAATGCCGGCGTAGAAATCGTCGACTATGAATTTGAAACTGAATAATACATACTCAAAAGAGTGGACAATCTTTTATGATATCCACTCTTTTCTTATTGTTGTTTCACAATCTTTGCATTATTTCTCCAATCACTATAAGCTTATGTTATAGAACTAAAGAAAGGATGTTTAAGATGAAAGCTGCCATAATTGTAGATAGCACAGCAGGATTAACTGAAGAAACAGCCAATCTGGCCAACGTATTCCAATTATACTTAAGTACGATATTCAAAGACGGTACGGTGTATATTGATTCCCCAGATGAAAGCTTAACAAATGAGTTTTATAAGCGGATGGATATGGAAGATGAATTACCCAAAACTTCCCAACCAGAACCTCAACAAGTTTACGATCTCTTTGATCAAATTATTCAAGAAGGTTACGATACGGTTTATGCTATTCTAACTTCGGAAAAGATTAGTGGCACATTTCAGACAGTCCATGCGGTTTCTAATGAATACCGAAAACGACTACATATCCACTTAATTGATTCTCATCTGACCTCCTTTGTTTTGGAAGCCATGACACTGAATTTAGCTGAATTGATCCAACGCCAATTTCCGCCCAAAATCATTATAAGGCGAATCAACCAACTGATTGATCAATCTGCCTTTTATTTCACACCAGCAAAATTAGATAATTTAGTTAAAGGTGGACGCGTTAGTGCTTTAAGCGGCTTCATTGGGAATACTCTCAATATTAAACCCCTTATTACTATGGGAAGAGATACGAATGGTAAGGTCAGTGTGCCTGAAAAAATTCGCACAATGAAGAAAGCGCACAAGCGTCTTTATGACATTGCTGTGGACCACATTGCCCAATACCCTGAGCACGCTTATGTCGTCGTAGGCCACACAGGTGTAGTCCAAGACGCCCAAGTATTGTGTGAGCAGATTCAAATAGCTTACCCCGAACTTCCGATTCGCGTTGGATTCATTACACCTGTACTTGGAACGCACGGTGGAAGTGGCGCAGTGTCAATCAATGTCGCCCCCTTATTGAATCCTTCATTTTTAAATTTTTAATCTTAACCAACGACTTGTTTTATAAAGTGAGATCTTTCTCTAGCCATTCCACAATCAGCTCGACAGTCTGTTCTGGCTGATCTGCATAGATATCGTGGCTTGCGTTTGGAATCACTTTATAATCTAAAACAGGATTGTTGGTTTTTTCTAATCGCTGTATTCTTATTGCTAGTTCATCCTCAAAATCACTTAATAAAAGTAAACTTGGTGTATCATAATCAAGCCGAGCAATGGTCAACTTCATCGCATCATTTAGTTTTAACAATTCAATCAAAGATTCTTCATCTAAATCATCTAACTCTGCGCTTTGAAAAAGTTGCTCTGTTTCCTCAATTGATTCTTGAAACGTCTTATTAAAATCTTCATTTGTTATAATACCGCCATCTAACATAATAACGCTTTCGATTTGTGTGAGTCGAGTTGATAAGTAAGCAGCAATCTCAGCGCCAATAGCATGACCTATTAATACAATCGGATGATCAGGAAAAAATGCTTCAAAGTAAGCTAATAATTCTTCAAAATCTGTCACTGTCACATCCTTAGCACTGTAATGCCCGGGTAAATCAATATAAGTAAAATCGTATCCTTCTGATTCTAATAGACTTCTGATTTCGATAGCATCTTCAAGTCCGCCACCAAAACCATTAATAAAAAATAGTTCCTTTTTCATATTTACTCCCTCTTTCCTGCTGATATATATACTTACAAAGTTAGTTAAATAAGTTTAACACATCGCTATTCTAATTGATTGTTTCATCCCTTAGAATGACATCCATAAAGCAAAAAAACAAGAACTTCTCACCTAATCGGAGAAATCCTTGTTGTATTTGTTAAGTATGCTTCAAGTCCCAATAAGTTACTTGCCCTGTCCCGTCTCCTTTAATCTCAATCCGGTCTTGTTGGGGGTCCGGATAGACCCGGCTCGTAAAGACCGCATCTCCATCGTTAATAAAGATTTCCAAAGAATCTGATCCTTTAATGCTTGATCCATAAAACTAGCAATTAGAATAATAGCTGATACCTTTTATTGTAGCACAAAGAGGCAAGTCATTGTATGCTCTACAAAGGTGTATGCTTGCTTAATCCATATCGAATTGCTTTCGTCCATTGCGCCATTCGCTCACGCTCACGTCCGTTATTCAGTCCACTGGTTGATAAAGCGCTGACAACTTCATAAGGTTGAAAGATAGGATGCTTTAAAACTTCTTGGTAGGCAGTTTTTCCATTCGCTATAATCAACTGGATATTCGCCAGCTCTAAAACCTGCTCGAAATCATTGAGTGTATTACTTTTAATCTTACTGTCCAAGCTTCCTTCTCTTTCAGCCGTCGCGTAAACATCCCATACACCTATACCATGTGCCAGCAATGTTTCTAATCGCTCCAAGTAATCCATTGGATCATCTACTTGTAAGGCGTTAAATACGACACGCCAAAAGGCATTGCCTGGATTACCATAGTACTGTTGTTTGCGTAGTGATGGGACACCTGGATGACTTCCTAAGATAAGCACCCGTGTTTGCTTGTTCGCTACTGGTTGGAATCCTTTAGAGTGTTCCATAATTTATGCTCCTTTCAATCTAGTAATGATTAAAGTTTCTAATCTTTATCTTTCTTTAACCGCAATTGTTATAATAAGTTTAATAAAAATCTTGAGGAGAGTGACAATATGACGGTACAGCAAACATACATCATGCTCAAACCAGACGCGGTCGAACGTCGTTTAGTGGGTGAGATTATCTCTAGAATTGAAGACAAAGGTTATTCCATTATCCAAGCAAAGCTGATGACATTAACTAAAGACGTCGTTGCCGATCATTATGCTCATTTAACTGATCAACCTTTCTATTCGAAACTCGAGAACTACATGCTTTCAGGTCCGGTATTCGGTTTGGTTGTTGAAGGCGAAGAAGCCGTTCATGGCATGCGTTCTATGATGGGTCCAACCAACGTTTTTGACGCTGCTCCTGGTACAATTCGCGGTGATTTCGCGACAGACTTAACTTACAATGTCATCCACGGTTCAGACTCCCTCGAATCAGCTAATATTGAAATCAGACGATTCTTCGGCTGATGGGCCTATATAGTTAATCTCTTCTGTTCTATCTTTCGGAATTTTACTTTCGGCAGGTACGCCAATAGGTAAGACACACCAACAAATATGGTTATCTGGTATACCCATCTTATTCAATATTGAACGGATAGCTGGCTCATCACAGCGACCTCGGATTTGATCTGTCCACACTGTTCCAAGTCCCAGAGCTGTTGCTGCAAGATAGGCGTTTTGTACAGCGAGACCTGTTTCAATCTGACTATATGGATTGTTTTTTGGTGAACTAATAAGTAGAATCGCGTTCGGATTATAAAGACTAAACCCATAGCCGCTTAAAGTTTGATCTAATTGCTTAATTAACTTCTCGTTTTGAACAATGGTAAATTTTCTACTTTGCTGGTTAACCGATGTTGGAGTCATCCTCGCAGCTTCCGCAATCTTTACCAAATTATCTTTGCTGACTGTTTTATTACTGAACACACGAGTACTTCGTCTTAGAGTTATGACATCAAATATATTATTAGACAAGAAAATCTTCCTTTCATAGCTGATAAATTTAGATATTAAAAAGCATAGTTGGACTGGGTGTTTACTTAACGCCCAACTATGCTTTTAACTGTCTATTTTTTTAATTAATCTTTGATTGGTTGATATTCTACTTCTAAACCTTTTTTAACAGCAGGACGATCTGCAATGCGACGAGCCCACTCTAGTACATTTGGATAAGATTCAACGTCTAAAAATTCAGCGGATCCTTCGTATAAATCTCCTAGAGCAAGACGCCCGTACCATGACCAGTTTACGATATCCGCAATTGTATATTCGTCTCCTGCAATATATGGACGTTTCCCTAAAGTCTTATTTAATAAGTCTAATTGGCGCTTTGTTTCCATTGTGAAGCGGTCGATTGGGTATTTCATTGGTTCTGGTGCATAGGCAAAGAAGTGTCCAAAGCCTCCACCAACATAAGGTCCTGCACCAATTTGCCAGAATAACCAGTTCATCGTCTCAGTGCGACCATGAATATCTGTTGGAATTAATTTATTAAATTTCTCTGCTAAATAAAGTAAAATCGAACCTGATTCAAAGATTTCTAAACGTGGTTTTTGGCTATAATCAACCAGTGCCGGAATCTTAGAGTTTGGATTGATGTCAACGAAATCTGAACCAAATTGGTCACCGTCGCCGATATTTATTAGATATACATCATAATCAACATCCACACCTAATTCTTTTAATTCTTCAAACATAATGGTTGCTTTAATTCCATTAGGTGTTCCTAGTGAATAGAGTTGGAATGGCGCTTCTCCTACAGGCAATGTTTGTTCGAAACGACTCCCTGCAGTTGGGCGGTTACCCCCTAAATCTGAATTTTCGTCTTCCCATTTCCACACTTTTGGTAATTCATATGCCGTCATTATAACACTCCTTATATAGTTTATTCGTAGCTTCATCATACTACTTTTTTTGACTAATGACTAAACATACACATAGAGTTTAATTAGTAATAATTATTTATTTTATCTTCAATTACTTTGTGTTTTAATGTTCAAACTTTCACTGTTTATTCAGCTCGTTTTTATTAAACTCAATAAAAACGCATTCATTTAGATGTTTAATTTAATTTTCGATTGTGATACAATGAACTTGTTGAAAGGCTTAAATTTTTGAAAGGGGTTATTTTATGGATGTTTTTATGGGGAAAGCACAAGGTTTTCATGGTCCGATTACAGCTAAACTTACATTGGAAAATGATAAGATATTGAAAGCAGAAAGTGAACATACAAAAAGTGCATATATTGGTGACCTTGGAATTCAGCGATTATTAAAACGAATAGAAAGTGAACAAAGTTTAGATGTCGATGCAGTTTCAGGTGCTACATATAGTACAAATGCATATTTAACTGCTGCTAAAAAAGCAGTTTCGGTTGCAAAAGGTAAACTGAGTCAAGAAGATGCTCTAAATTTAAATATTACTTTAAAAAATGGTGAAAACAATCAAGTAGATACGGTATCAAGTGCTTCTATAACTAGTCACGATGAAGTCAACACTTCTGTAGCTAGAGAACCTGTTTATATGTCTAATAATCCCGATTTGTTTGATGAACTATTTGATGTTGTTATTGCTGGTTCAGGTGGAGCAGGACTTTCAGCTGCTGTTGAGTCAGCGCGAGGTGGATTGAAAACGATTATTTTTGAAAAAGCTGGCATTCCTGGTGGTACAACAAATGCTTCCGGAGGTGTTATTCAAGCAGCTGGCACAAAATATCAAAAAGAATTTACAGATTTTAAAGACGATACCCCTAAAAAGCATGCTCAACTTTGGGTTAAGGCTGGAGAAGGTCGGGTTGATGAATCATTAGTTTGGGATTTAGCTTTAGGCGCTCCTGACAATATTGAGTGGTTAGTTGAACTTGGGTTAGAATTTGATACTGTTTATGGACATGCTAAAATACCTTACATTACCGATGATTTACATGCCGATCGAATTCATCAATATAAAAATGGTGGTCAAGGTGGTGAAGGAACCCTATTAACTCAAACCCTACTAACAGATTTCATAAAACATGAAGGTCAAATTGAGTACGATTCACCCGTAGTTGCTTTAATATTAGACAAGGATACTTCTTCTGTTATCGGTGCTGTTATAGAAAAAAATGGGAAAGAAGTTAAAGTAAAGGCAGATCGTGGTGTTGTTTTAGCAACAGCATCTATCGATCATAACCCCGCACTAGCTAAAGAATTGAATGACCAACAATATTATGATATTTCTAATTCTACTTTATTATCAACACCTTATGATACAGGGGATGGAATTATAATGGGGATGGGAATAGGTGCTGCCGTTTCTGGACTTGGAGGCTGTATTGATTTTTGTAGCCGAACAGGTAATGCAACAAATAACCAAATTCCAACTATTCCAATGGTTCTAATTAATGGTATCGGAAAACGTTTTGTTCGGGAAGATTCTACTTATGCATATCACTATCGTGCGATTTTCCAAGAAACGAAAAAACATGATGCACCTACTTATATGGTTTTTGGAAAATCATCAATTTCTGAACCGGGTAGCGCATGGACCTCAGAAAGCTTAAAAGCGGATGTAGAGTCTGGTTTGGTAATCAAAGCAGAAACCTTAGAAGAATTAGCAGAAAAAATTGCTGTACCCACTACTAACTTAAAAGAAACAATAGAAAAATGGAATAGTTTTGCTGCTAATAAGGAAGACGCAGAGTTTGGCCGCTTAGAAGGATTGAAAGAAATTTCAGGACCTTATTATGCTATGTTAAACAAGGCATCAAACTTAGGATCGCTGGGTGGATTACGTATTAATACTGATTCGCAAGTAATCAATTCTTTTGGACAACCTATTAAGGGACTCTATGCAGCAGGCCTAAATGCCGGTGGCTGGGTAACCGGATATTATCCAGGTTCTGGAACAGCGATTGCTGGAATAATTCATCAAGGTCGTAAAGCTGGAAAACATTTAGCTGCAAATAATTAACTCCACTTCAATGAATAAATAATATTATTTCTATTTTTAAATGACTTCATCTTTTCTTTCAAGATGAAGTCATTTTTTTATTATTCTATCCCTTTCTATATATTAAAAATACATAATAATAATGACTCTACTTATATATGTATCTTTATAACGCTATCTAATAAAATCTATGCCAAATTCCGTATTAGTTACAAATAGCATATTCTTCATACTAAAGGTAACTGCACACTACTTTCTCTGAGCTTTTCCCAAGTATTCGCTTAGAAACTATTCCTACTAAATTTTATAAGCAATTTCACTAAGGACTCTACCCAACTGTGCTATAATAGTCTTTAGCAATAATATTTAAGGAGAGATTTCAATTTATATATTAATCATTTCACTTGTGCTTATCATGGCCTTGATTGCTATGCGCATTTCTAGTGATTTAAAGATACCGCAATTACTTTTGTTCATGCTCTTAGGTGTTTCCTTTAATTTTTTTGGAGCTAATTTCACTAATTATGATTTTTCCAATCAAGTATCTTCCTTAGCTCTGATGTTTATCATTTTCTATGGAGGATTTGGTACAAAATGGAAGATGTCGAAGCCTGTTGCCAAAGAAGCGATTACCTTAAGTTTCCTTGGAACTATACTCACCGCTTTAATTACCGGTCTTTTCGTCTATCTA